>NZ_RZGQ01000003.1 GCF_003989735.1 Legionella sp. km772
TTTTTGATTTTTTTGATGCAGTGTAATAATTTCGCTTTTTGGTCATTCTATTCCCCTCTTATATTAGAAGAATAGCTCTTAAAAATACCTTTTTTTCGTCTAAAAATCCGCGCCTATATCATATATCTTCTCCATAATAAGGTGGTATACCTATCCAATGAAGTTTATTTTGCTTTGGCTCATCATAAGAATGGGTCTGATTTTTATCTTGTTGGATTCTCCTAGTGATTTTTTGCATGACTATTTTTGTTAAGCTCTTAGAAAAGTTATCGTCCTTAATAGAGCTTATTTGTTCTTTTATGCTAGAACAGGAATCGGTAAAAAAAAGACATAAAACCGCAGCCGATAAGGGTTCAATGCTGCCCATAAAGCGATGCTTGAGATTATGTGAAAGAAATGCGGCATCCCTTTGCGCAGTATAAACATAAGCATAGACACGGGAAGCATAAGCATCACCTAATTTATTTTCTTTAACCAGATCAAACATTATCTGATCCCACTTCATTAGGCTTTTTTGCGTAATTTCATGGGATGAATTCAAGGTGTTTAATAATTGAGTATCCTGGTTGGAATAACTGAAATAAGTAGGCAGCGTTTCATGGGTGGGATGGTATAAATAAAAAGCAAGAATACAGCTCAGTGATACAATCGAGATACTTATTAAAAGAGAAATCTTTGTCACTTTTGTCATACTATCCCTTATGACAGATCTTGAACAGCCATCATAGCATAGTAAACGATCACTAAACAAATCGCTCCTGTAGTGGTGAATAGTGAATGCCTTAGCGCTTTTCAGTTAAGCTTAGGATCAACATAATAAGCAATTATAGTCTAAGCTTTGCTTGGTGTTCATCTCATTCCAGCTAAGCGGGAGGGTGAACACCAGTACTTTCTTTGTACTTGGACTGCAGTAGCCCAAACTCATCATTTATTCTCTTTAGGGGAATTTTTCAAATGAGGTGGACAAGTATATTCGGCAATCACATTACTGTGATCATCAATGGTTTGTAAAATAATAGGGAATTGCCATAGGGTGTGCAGGTGTTTTAAGACAGCCTCGGTTGTTTCCCCTAATGGGACTCTATTTTGCTGTGTATGGCGTAAGGTAAGCGAGCGATCACCTTGTAAGTCTACTGAGTAAACTTGGATATCTGGTTCAAGATAGCCTAGATTATACTGCTTTGATAAGGCCTCACGGATCTTTTGATATCCAGGATCATCATGAATGGCATTGACAAAAATTTCAGCGCTTTGATCATCATCCACGATATGGAATAGCTTTAAATCCCGAATGAGCTTCGGTGACAAATACTGGGCGATAAAACTTTCATCCTTATAATTACGCATGGCGGTATCTAAGCTGGTTAACCAATCCGTATTCGCTAAATAAGGAAACCACTGCTTGTCTTCATCCGTTGGATTTTCGCAAATACGTTTGATGTCTTGCATCATATGATAGCCCAAAGTATAGGGGTTAATCCCATTATAGTAGGGGCTATTATAGGGAACTTGCATAATAACATTGGTATGGCTTTGTAAAATTTCGAGCATGAATTCATCAGTTACTAAACCCTCATCATACAAGGCATGTAAAATGGTGTAATGCCAGAAACAAGCCCAACCCTCATTCATTACTTTGGTTTGCCCTTGCGGGTAAAAATATTGCGCCAGTTTCCTTACTATACGCACAATTTCCCGTTGCCAAGGTTCTAGTAAAGGGGCATTTTTTTCAATGAAATATAAAATATTTTCTTGGGGATCTTCAGGAAAATGCTTTTTCCGTCCCTGCTCGTCTTGTTGTTTACTTTGGGGGATCGTGCGCCATAATTCATTCACTTGTGATTGCATATAGATTTCACGATTCTGCTGGCGAATTTTTTCTTCTTGGATGGATAAGGCGGTAGGGTGCTTATAGCGATCAACGCCATAATTCATCAAAGCGTGGCAAGCATCTAAAATACTTTCCACCTCATCGATACCGTAACGCTCTTCACAGTCACTAATATATTTTTTAGCAAAAACTAAATAATCAATAATCGCATCCGCTGAGGTCCACATCTTAAAGAGATAGTTATTTTTAAAAAAAGAATTATGGCCGTAGCAGGCATGGGCGATCACTAAAGCTTGCATGGCAATGGTGTTTTCTTCCATTAAATAAGAAATACAGGGGTTAGAATTAATGACCATTTCATAGGCTAAACCCATTTGCCCCCGTTTATAACTTTTCTCCACGCCGACAAAATGTTTGCCAAAAGACCAATGATAATAACCTATAGGCATTCCAACAGCAGCATAGGCATCCATCATTTGCTCTGCGGTAATAATTTCAATTTGGTTCGGATAGGTATCTAGCCTAAAATTTTTTGCAATACGGGCAATTTCGCGATCATAGTTTTGAATTAATTCAAAGGTCCATTCGGCCCCAGTAGATAAAGGCTTCTTTTTCATGTAGTTTTCCTTTTAAACAATTCGCGAAAAACAGGATAAATATCAGCAACCGTATCGATATTTTCCATGGCAAAATTAGCATAATTCTCTTTTACTTGTTGGTATACTTCCCATAAACTTTGATGATGACGAGGCATAATTTCTATATAGGCAAAATATTGCAGTAAGGGCATAATTTTTTCTTGCAGTAACTCTTGGCAATAAGGGGAATCAGCATTCCAGTTATCGCCATCAGACGCCTGAGCTACGTAAATATTCCAGGCTTGCGGCGGATAGCGCGCCTCGATAATGGTGTGGAGTAATTCCAATGCACTCGATACCACGGTCCCCCCCGTTTCCCGAGAATAGAAGAATTCCTCTTCATTGACTTCTTTGGCCGAGGTATGGTGACGAACAAAAACTAATTCAATTTTTTCATAATTTTTGGTTAAAAACATATAGAGCAAAATAAAGAAGCGTTTGGCAATATCTTTTTTAGCCTCATCCATTGAGCCCGAGACATCCATAACACAAAACATAACCGCTTGTGTGGACGGGGCGGGGATACGGACCCGATAATTATAGCGAAGATCAATCGTATCTATAAAAGGAACGCATTGGATTTTTTTTCTAAGCACTTCACAGTCATGTTGTAATTTGGCAATTAAGGATTTATCAGGATCAGACTCCCCTAAAAGGCGGATTAATTCTGCTTCAATTTCTTTTAATTGGCGTTTATACGGAGAGGCTAAGGCGACTCGCCGACCAGTGGCTTGTCGCATGGAACGTAATACATTGATATTATTTGGAATACCGCTGGTCGACACGCCAGCCCGCACCGTTTTAAAAGCATTGATTTTAGAGAGTTCCTTTTTTACTAAATCCGGAAGCTCCAAATCTTCAAAGTAAATTTCTAAAAATTCTTCGCGAGTTAGCTCGAAAATAAAATTATCTTCACCTTCGCCATCATTACTTGCATTACTACCACTTCCCCCCGATTCACCGCCTTCTGGTCTTTTTATTCGATCGCCGGTAATAAAGTTATCATTACCCGGCAAAACGCGTTCAACATGTCCGCCTTTGCCTCGATGAAACATCGGTTCAGAAATGTCTTTCGAGGGAATAATGACCTGTTCCGCTTTATCAATTTCAGTAATACTACGCTTTCCCACTGCATCCGAAACAGCGCGCTTGATCTGATTTTTATAGCGACGAATGAAGCGCTGGCGATTAACCGTACTTTTTTTACCTGTATTTTGTCGTCGATCAATTAATTGCGACATAATTGCAGCTCCAAATCTTCCCTAAGGTCTTAGGAAAAACCTTTATCATTAATTAGTGATAAAGGTTTTTCATAGCGTAGATATCCTAATTATTGTGATTTACGTACTCGTAAATACCATTCGCAAAGCAAGCGGACTTGTTTGCGCGTATATCCTTTATCGACCATGCGTGAGATAAATTCTTCGTGTTTCTTTTTGTCATCCTCAGATGCTTTGGCATTAAATGAGATAACAGGTAAGAGATCTTCCGTATTAGTGAACATTTTTTTCTCAATTACCGTTTTTAGTTTTTCATAACTATTCCATACTGGGTTTTTACCACGGTTATTGGCGCGAGCGCGTAAAACAAAATTCACTACTTCGTTACGAAAATCTTTTGGATTTGAGATTCCTGCTGGCTTTTCAATTTTTTCGAGTTCTTGATTTAAGAGGGCGCGATCAAAGATTTCTCCGGTATCTGGGTCGCGATAGTCTTGATCCTGAATCCAAAAATCAGCATAAGTAATATAACGGTCAAAAATATTCTGGCCGTATTCCGAATAAGATTCTAAATAAGCCGTCTGAATTTCTTTGCCAATAAACTCTACATACTTCGCTGCTAAATATTCTTTAATAAAGCCTAAGTATCTTTCTTGCACTTCTTGTGGAAATTGTTCTTGCTCGATTTGTCGTTCGAGGACATACATTAAGTGCACTGGATTTGCTGCGATTTCTGTATGATCAAAGTTAAAAACTTTAGATAAAATTTTAAAGGAGAAACGAGTTGAAATACCGCTCATTCCTTCATCAACACCAGCAAAGTCTTTGTATTCCTGATACGATTTAGCCTTAGGATCGGTATCTTTAAGGCTCTCGCCGTTATAGACCCGCATCTTAGAGTAAATACTAGAATTTTGCGGCTCTTTTAAACGAGTTAGCACTGAGAATTGGGCGAGCATATCTAAGGTCCCTGGGGCGCAGTGAGCTAAAGATAAGGAGCTGTTGCTAATAAGCTTTTGATAGATTTTTAATTCCTCGGAAACTCTTAAGCAATAAGGTACTTTGACTATATTAATACGGTCAATAAAAGCCTCATTATTCTTATTGTTTCTAAAAGTTTGCCACTCAGCCTCGTTTGAATGGGCAAGGATTATTCCTTCAAAGGGGATAGAGGATAGACCTTCCGTAGCATTATAGTTCCCTTCCTGGGTGGCGGTGAGCAAGGGATGTAATACTTTAATCGGCGCTTTAAACATTTCTACGAATTCTAAAAGACCGCGGTTAGCCCGACAAAGGCCGCCAGAGTAACTATAAGCATCGGGATCATCTTGGGAGAATTCTTCAAGCTTACGAATATCGACCTTACCTACTAAAGATGAAATGTCCTGGTTGTTTTCATCGCCTGGCTCAGTTTTAGCTACGGCAATTTGTTTTAAACGCGAGGGTTTAACTTTAACCACTCTGAATTTACTGATATCGCCATTAAATTCTTGTAAACGCTTCACTGCCCAAGGTGACATTAAATAACGTAAATGGCGGGTCGGAATATTGAAGCGCTCTTTAAGGAGCTCACCATCTTCCTCGGGGTTAAATAAGGCTAAAGGGGATTCAAAAACAGGCGAACCTTTAATCGCGTAGAAGGGCGTTTTTTCCATCAAATCTTTCAGCTTTTCAGCAATAGAAGATTTACCGCCGCCCACAGGGCCTAAAAGATAAAGCACTTGTTTCGTTTCCTCCAAGCCTTGTGCTGCATGCTTTAAGAAGCCAACAATCTGCTCGATGGGCTCTTCCATGCCGTAGAACTCTTTAAACACACTGTAGCGATGAATGACTTTATTGGAAAAAATGCGTGAGAGCACGGGGTCATGTCGGGTATCAATGAGTTCTGGTTCGCCAATAGCTAGAAGCAAACGTTCTGCAGGATTGGCATAAGCAGAGGGATCTGTTTTACATAATTCAAGATATTCATCCAAACTCATTTCTTCTTCTTTGTTATCCACAAAGCGCTTGGTGTAACCTGCTAAAAAATCCTGTGTGTTCATCTCGCATCCCCTATCTCGTAAACCCAGCTTTAGATATAAACTTATTCTTGTTATTTCTTAGTGTTTTATTTCTTAGTATAGTAGGTAACTGCTTTAATTTACTATCTCCAAAATTAATTTTATTAAATAAATCACTAAACTTAATCGCTTTTTTTTAAGGAATGCAATGACTATGCCAGACACCACTGTATATTTGAAAGATTATAAACCAACCTCATTTCGGGTCGAAACGGTCGATTTAAGTTTTGATTTATATGATGATCATGCTCTTGTAACCAGCCGCCTAGTCTTGCATCGTCAGCATGAAGGCAAATTGCATCTTTATGGAGACGAATTAGAGCTTCTTAGTATTGCAATGAATGGTCAGGTTTTAGAGCCCTCGGCCTTTCAATTGCAAGAGAGTGATTTAATTATCGATAATTGCCCTGATCAACTGACCCTTGAGATCCTTACTCGTATTAAACCACAAGACAATACGCAATTATCGGGTTTATATCGTTCTAATCATTTATTTTGTACTCAATGCGAGGCGGAAGGATTTCGGCGGATCACCTATTTCCTAGATCGGCCTGATGTGTTAGCGAAATACACAACCCGAATTTCTGCAGATAAAAAACAATACCCTATTTTGTTATCCAATGGGAATTTAATGGAACAGGGCGAGGCAGAAAATGGCCGTCACTGGGTTGTATGGCAGGATCCTTTTAAAAAACCCTCTTATTTATTCGCGCTGGTTGCGGGTGATTTGGCCTGTGTTAAAGACAGCTTTGTTACTGCCTCTGGACGGGTTGTTGATTTGCGGATTTATGTAGAGCCTGGCAATGAAGATAAATGTGACCATGCCATGATTTCCTTAAAAAATTCCATGCGCTGGGATGAGGAAGTATATGGTCGAGAGTATGACTTAGACATTTTTATGATTGTTGCTGTTAGTGATTTTAATATGGGGGCGATGGAAAATAAGGGTTTAAATATCTTTAATTCTAAATATATTTTAGCCCGCCCTGACACGGCAACTGACCAAGATTTTGCTGATGTTGAGGGAGTAGTCGCGCATGAGTATTTCCATAATTGGACCGGTAATAGAGTAACCTGCCGTGATTGGTTTCAACTAAGTTTAAAAGAAGGCTTGACAGTATTCCGCGATCAAGAGTTTTCTCGTGATATGAATTCTCGTCATGTGAATCGAATTATGGACGTAAAAGCGCTCCGTAGTACCCAATTTCCTGAAGATGCCGGAAGCATGGCTCATCCAGTAAGGCCTGAATCCTACCAAGAAATTAATAACTTCTATACAGCGACTATTTACAATAAAGGGGCAGAAGTTATTAGGATGCAACATACTTTATTAGGTAAAGAGGGTTACCGTAAAGGAATGGATTTATACTTTCAACGCCATGATGGGCAGGCAGTGACCATCGATGATTTCGTTGCTGCAATGGAAGATGCCAATGGTGTAGAATTAAGCCAATTTAAACGTTGGTATAGTCAGGCTGGAACACCGGAAATTAAAGTTCAAAGTAGTTATGCAAATGGTTGTTTGACCTTACACATGCACCAATATTGTCCTGCAACTCCAGAATGCCACGATAAAAAGCCCTTTCATATTCCTATTAAAATAGCTTTATTCGACTCTAATGGGCAAACAATTCCTTTGGCCTCCGAGGTCATTGAATTAAAAGAAGAAGAACAAAGTTTCTCTTTTGCCGGCTTAACAGAAAAACCAGTTGTTTCTTTGTTAAGGGAGTTTTCCGCACCTATAGTCTTAGAAGATGGTTTAAGCGAAGCAGAGCTGATGTTTCTCCTTCGTCATGAAACCGACGGCTATGCAAAATGGAACGCGTCGCAACGGCTGGTATTAAATTGTTTGCATGAGTGCTTAAAAAAACCACTAAGTGCTGAGTGTATCGATGAAACGCTTATTGCTGCGTTTCAGCATGTATTGCTTGATAATGCGATGGATATGGATCTTCGTGCTGAATTACTTATGCCCCCGGGTTTTGAGGAGGTTGTAGCCTCCTTAACCGAGGTGGACGTGACTGCGATTGAATTTGCCCGCGATAAATTCCGCCAGCAATTGGGTTTAAGTTTGTATGACTATTGTCGGACCACTTATGATCAACTGTGGCAAATGGAAGATCACCACATGAATGGGCAGGCTTATGGACGCAGGAAACTACGAAATCTTTGTTTGTGGTTAATGATGAAGGCGAATGAACAGGCGACTCTAGAGTTATGTAAAAAGCAATTTGCTGCTGCAAAAACCATGACTGATCAAATTGCCGCTTTTTCTTTATTGGTCAACTGCGCAGATAACACCAGCCGTACGCAAGCCATTGAGCGCTTTTATCAACAATGGTCTCATGATGAGCTTGTTTTAGATAAATGGTTTATTATTCAAGCCACCAGGGAACATCAGGATACCTTAATCCATGTAGAGCAATTATTAAAACATCCTGCCTTTAGTATGAAAAACCCTAATAAAGTGCGCTCTTTAATTGGCGCGTTTTGTCAGGGAAATCCCCGAAATTTTCATCATATAGATGGAAGCGGCTACCGATTTTTAAAAAGCATGTTAATTACTTTAGATCAAATAAATCCTCAAATTGCTGCCCGTTTAGCAACGCCATTTACCCGCTGGCAGCGTTATGATAAAACAAGGCGGCAATTTATGACTGCGCACTTAGAGGAGTTAAATAATTTAAAGTTATCCCGTGATTTACAAGAAGTTGTTAGTAAAAGCTTGATTCTTACTTCGGCTTAATTTGCCTCTCTAAGCGTCATTTAATTAAATTGGGTCTTTGTTGACCCAATTTAAAAGAGGGTTTAAAAGCTACTAATTACAGTTAATAACATATAGAGGTAAATTCAGGTGTCTCTTCGTTGTGCGGTTATTGGTAATCCTATTGCTCATAGTTTATCGCCTCGCATTCATCACGCCTTTGCGCAACAGTTTAATTTGCCCTTATTGTATGAGCGCATCCTGGGTAATGATTTAACTTTCGAACAACAAGTCTTTAGTTTTTTTGCTGCAAAAGGCCGAGGCTTAAATGTGACCTTGCCATTTAAACAACGAGCTTTCATGATGGCCAATAGCCATTCAGCCCGTTGTGCCAAAGCCGGTGCAGCTAATACGCTGTGGTATGAAGATAATAAGCTGTGCGCGGATAATACCGATGGGGTGGGCTTAATAAGAGATTTGTGTCGTTACCTTCCTTTGCAAAATAGCCGTATTTTAATTCTTGGCGCTGGTGGTGCTGCCCGCGGAATTATCCACCCTCTTCTTGAGATGCAACCCCACCAACTGGTCGTTGCAAACCGTAGCCTTGAACCTCTAGCACAATTACAAGCGGAAATTGCGCAAATTCGCTGTCTTGGTTTAACGCACTTAGAGGGGGAGTTTGATCTCATTATTAACGCTACTTCAGCGGGCGTTCTGGGTGATAGTCTCATCATTCCTAAGCAAGTGCTGCAAAACCGTCCTTTTTGTTATGATCTTGCTTATCGCTACCAAGCCCTAACACCTTTTGTCGACTATACCCAACAATTGGGCTGTGAGGCTGTTGATGGTTTAGGAATGTTAGTGGAGCAAGCCGCCGAAGCATTTTATTTATGGCACAGAGTAAGGCCTGATACCCAGGCTGTCTTAAATAGCTTATAGCGTTTTAAAAGCCGTCGGACTTGCACGTCTTTTGCGCGATTTTAGATTAAACAAAAAAGGTTTCTACTTGATGGGCTACTGCTATAGTATCTTGGTAGCCTAATTCAAGAAGCTCACGGGTAAATTGCTTTTCAAATAATAAGAAGCTTAATAAATCGCCCGATTTACTGCGGCCACCTAAGACATTTAAAAGGTATCTTAAGAAGGCAGGCATAGCGGTGTAATGTTGTTCCACAATTGAGGTCATATTGCGACTCGGGCGCAAATGTAGGGTATGAATGGGGCGCCAGGGCGAACGATGCTTTTTCCATATTGAAAGTAGCGTGGAAATATCATTCATGCGATTGACCATCTCTATGTCACGATCGAGGTTGTCTAAAAACAAACCACTCAGCATATTTCCTAAGACATGGGAGAACGATATCTCTTTACTGGGCTCAGGAACGGTAGGTTTAAATTCTGGCAATTCTCGGGTGCCAAGAATCATAATTTTATCCACATTAAAACGAATTGCACCACGAAGTGGGGCGACCAATCCCATACTCCCATCACCGTAGTGGAGATCATCTATAGCGATGGTAGGGAAAAACAGGGGGAGTGCACTTGAGGCTAAAATATGGTCGGTTTGTAAGAGTGTTCTTTGACTGCTATGCCGAGGGTAATGCCAATCAAGAAAATCAGGATTATGATGATTATAAAAAGATACAGTTTGATGGCTTTCATAACAGGCAGTAATCACTTCAAAGGCTTGCAAGTCACCCTCATTGATATTATGCGCAATGCGGGAAAAATCGATATTTTCATCAATCAATTGCCGTAAGGGGGAGGTGTCAAGTAAGTGGCCCGCTTGCCGCTGCTTCATTATTAAGGTGCTTAAATTACGTAAGACCGATTTGCTTAATTCATAATTGCTCGCCTTATAAATTTGTTGGCAATGTATTTCACTCCAAATGGATTCTAACTTCTCTAAGGCATTGGGAAAGTCATCGGCATTTTCAGCCAATACTACGGCATTAATGCAACCCACACTTACCCCACTAATCACTTCAAACGGTAATTTTTTTACTTGAAGAATTTGGCCTACTGCTTTTAATGCACCAGCTTGATAAGCCCCGCGAGCACCACCACCTGCTAGATAAAGAGCTTTTTGTCCCATAATTTTTTGTTATTTTTGCCTATACTGCAAATATAGATGAGTTTGTTTTCAATTAGCAAGCGAATACTTACTTCATACAGGCTTAATATTTATTTGATATCATTAAATTAAAGGGAGATGGAGTATCTTCATGAAAATGGCCAAAAAATTTCGCAGCCAATTTAAGGTCGATGAGAAAAAAAAGCTCTTACAAGAGATACAAGAAGATTTCGATTACCATGCGAAAAAATTAAGTGCTGATGAGCTTTCTCTAATAGCCCTTAAGAAAATGTCCCGTTATGCGCGCTTTGTAAAAGATTTTCAACGCACGGCGAATGCAGTAATGACCGTTGGCGAAAGCATTGATGACATTCATGATACACCTCAAACGGAAGAAGTTGCCCATGGTTTTCATATAGGCGCTGCGGTCTTAGCAGTTTATAATTTTTTACGTATTCCCTTTATGTATTTATCAGCTTATCTATTGGATCAACCCATTCCGTTTACCTTAAGTAATAATGCTCGTTGGCTTTATTCAGCGGTATTATTGGCCTTAAGTATTACTGCCATTGCAGCACCTGTAACGGCGCCAATTATTGCCTTTGTTAGTGCGGGCATTGCGTTTGCTGCCAGTAGTTTTTTCTTAGCAAAGGTACTCTATGAGCGTTATAAGTTAGCTAAAGAAAGCGATCGGCTCGATTTGAAAATTCAACGCGCCGAAGCAGAGTTAGAGCGAATCCACCAAGAAGCCAAGCAGCTTGAGCAATCCTTTGATGAACTAACCGCAAAATCAGCCATTATCGATGCATGTATCCGTACTGATGAATTAAAGCGGTTGCACGATAAACAAAAAGTACGGTTAGAAAAACTCTATGATCAAAAACTCCAAAATACCCAATTAAAAGCGCAATTTGGGCTGAGCAAAGTACTATTTAAGAGTATTTCCTTGATTTTGGCTACGGCGACTATTGTAGGTCTAGTCGTGTCCTTATTTTTTCCACCCGTAGGCTTAGGAATTCTAGCGGGTGTAGCTCTCGTGGGGGCGACTTATTTATTAGGACGAGTATTGGCGCCAGTGCTCTCATCCTTTAGCGAATGGTTAAAAACTAAGTGGAAGCCTACTCCTCATGAAAGCTCAGAGGATAGTGATAAAAACGATTTGCGTCCGGAAGCAAGTCTTCAGGATAGCCAACAACAAAAAGACGATGCCATTATGGCTATAAAACCTAGTCCAACCCTTATCCTGGCCCATGAGTCAACTGCTGAGGTAATGCGCGAGCTTTCCGATAATAAAGTAGAAGGCTCTGGAGCGGGGCGCGAAGAGCAAGCACCTATTGCCAGTGCGCCTTTATTTTCTATCAAACCCTCGCCTAATAAAGTGGCGCCAAAAAGCAAAACCAAACAAGCCGATGAGGATGATTCCGAAACCGAAAACGAAGGGTTGTTACCTCATTAAGAGTGGACAAAATCTTATTGATGATTGCAAATGCTCCTAAATTACTTTAACGTAGATTTTTATCTCTTAGCTTAAGGAATAAAAATCATGGTGCGTTTATTTCGTGAACAACCACGGGCCTTCCACATGATTTTTATGTTGGAATTATGGGAGCGTTTCGGATTCTATACGGTTCAAGGTGTTTTAACGCTGTATTTCATTCGGTATTTAGGTTATAGCGATATAGATTCATACTATACTTTTGGCGCCTTTTCCGCTCTAGTTTATGGCCTAGTGGTGGCGGGTGGCTATCTTGGTGATCAAGTGCTGGGTACTAAACGCACCCTTGTTTTAGGTTTAATCGTTTTAGTTTTAGGCTATTTTTCTTTAGCAATCACCGATAAAGAACACGTCTTTTTTGCTTTAGGTCTAATTTGTGTTGGTAATGGCTTATTTAAAGCTAATCCCTCTAATTTATTGGCTAAATGTTATGAGCCGAATGATTCGCGCTTGCATGGCGGTTTCACCCTTTATTACATGGCTATTAATTTGGGCAGTATGGTTGCTTTGTTTGCGGGACCCACTATTGCGAGCCGTTACGGCTATTCGCCTGCTTACATGCTAAGTGCTATAGGGCTAGTTTTAGGTCTAGTTAATTATGGCTTACAACATCACTATGTGGCTCATATTCATACCCCAGCAGATGCAAGAAATATTTCTTGGTGGCAATGGCTTATGGTCTGCTTCGGTATTTTACTCGTTGCTCAAGGCTCTGCTTATTTATTACAGCATTTATCCTTAGCAAAAAATTTATTATTAGCGATTACACTTATTGTGGTCCTTAGTTATTTTTATTTAATGAAGCAGGAGAGTAAGCTTTCTTGTATGAAAATGCTGGTGGCCTTTATTCTGATGGTTGAGGCAGTTATTTTTTTCACCCTCTATCAGCAAATGCCTACCTCCCTGAATTTATTCGCAGTAAACAATGTCATCCCTGATTTTTTCGGGTTGAGTATTGATCCTCAAAGTTTTCAGGCCCTTAATCCTATTTGGATTGTAACGATGAGTCCGGTACTGGCCTATTTATATAATCGTTTACATAAGAAGAATATTTTCATTACTACTCCTTATAAATTCGCTTTAGGTATGTCCATGTGCGCATTTAGTTTTTTAATTCTCTATTTTGCACGCTATTTTTATACCGATGCTGGCATGGTTTCCTCATGGTGGTTGATTGTTAGCTACCTCTTCCAAAGTTTGGGTGAGTTGCTTGTTTCTGCTTTGGGGGTTGCCATGGTGGCGGAGCTAGTTCCAGCTACAATAGCCGGCTTTGTGATGGGAATATGGTTTTTGACCTCCGCTGTAGCTGGTTTTATCGGTGCGACTGTAGCGTCTTATACGGCCTTACCTACGCATATAAAACCAGGTATTGAATCCTTAATGATCTATACGAAGGTTTTTGCTTGCATCGGTCTTGTGACTTTAATCATCGCTGTTTGTATGTGGCTTATCTCGCCTTTACTAAGCCGTTATATTGCCCTGGAGGAAGACCAAGGCGAAAAACAAACTTCTCTTAATTTTTCTACTGTCCTGAGTTCCTCTTCATAATATAGCGGCTGCATTGCAGCCGAATCCCCTCAGCTTTTATTGCAATCACTCGACTGCAAGATAGATAAGTTACCACTCGCTCAGGGCGCTAAGAACCCATTATTATAAATAATTCGCTGCTGTATATTGGCGCCATTTTTAAAATGGGCGGCATCTTTTTACTTGTTTAACTTAATGATTTTTTCAAATTTAGCGATTTTTTCTCTAGTTGATGTTCAATCCTAAGATTCTTAATGTTTTTTTAAGGAAAAGTGTATAAAATATATTCATTTATTTGTCTTGTTTGGACAAGTGCTTTATGCAAACACGCGCGAGGTTAGCTGATGAGTAAAATGATCAAGTTAAGTGACAAAACTCAAGAACTAATTAAGCAGTATAAGATGCTAGCTTATTCTAAGAAAGAAAGTTTAGATTCGTTCTCCTCAGTCGTAGAGCAGCGTGTGTTAATAAATTGGTTGCATGAGGAAGTCAGCACCCCCTCTCCGGTTAAACGAAAAATAAAAAAAGAGATGGAATTTCTGCTCGCTTCATTACGGGTCGAGCTTTTACGGGACCTATTGCTGGCAATGGACATTAACCCTGAAAGCTACAAAAAAAATGAATCAGCCCCTTCCAACAAAAACAACTTAAAATTTTATCTACTGGCAATTGCTGGTACGGTCCTTGCTGCTTGCGAAGGTTTTGATAGTATTACTAGCCTCTTAGGGGTTTTTGCTTTACCTTCGATGATTACCCTTATGGCTGGGCTTGCTTTTTCTGCCTTATCGGTAATGGTATTTTATGGTTTTAATCTAGTTCAAGTAGCAAAAAATCTCGATGTTAAATTAAGGGATGCTCCGAAATTATTAGATCTTTATCTACTGCAATTGGATGAAATTAAGAGCCTGCGCAAAAAAATTAACACCTATAAATTGGCTCGGCTTTCATTAGACGAGTTGAATGATTTAGCCCAGGTTGTTTCAATGTTAGAAAGCCGTTTGGCTGCTTTAGGTGAGTCGAGTAAACAATTCAACGACGCCTTAAATAGCCCTCACATTAAACTGGCGAAAAACCTTTTTGTCGGGATCGCAGGCCTCATGTTTTTTGGTAGTGGTTTTTTTGCAGGGCAATCGGTAAGCGTTTTTTTGCTTGGTTTGATCATGGGTAGTGTGCTACCAACTTTTCTCCCCGTTGTTTTAGTTAGTACGGCTGTAGGGCTTGCAGCGTTTAGTTTATACTGGTATGTAGAAAAAGTTGGTCTGCAACAGTTGATTAGTGGTTGGTTTGGCCTTGATGAAGAGAAAATAGAAAAACTTTGCAGTTCAGCAGAGTTGGAAAAGCAGACTGAAAAACTGAGTAACTTAAAAGAAAAAATAGTAGAAACAGCAGAATTAGCTCGCCAGCTTAAGGACTTACAAGCGCAAGGAAAACAGGAGCCTCAACCAGATCTTGCTTTGGCAAGAGACGAGACGCGTCTGCTAAAGAACAGTGCTGGTTCTCGTCCCAAGAGTAGCGCTAGCGGTAATATCTACTCTTTTCATCAGTCTTTAAAAGCAGCACCAAAATCTATCCTTGCAGAGGAGGCAGAGGCCTCACCTACGCAGCTTGACCCAGCAAATAGCTTAATGACTCAAATTTAAAATATCTTTTATGAAGGGAATAGTAATTTTGCGATGAGCTTGTAATGAAGCCTTATCTAAAAGATCCAGCATTTGATGAAGATCATGCATGTTTCTTGAGCAGCGCTTAATTAAAAATTGCAGTACGCTTAACGACAAATCAAAGCCACGTTGGTGAGCCACAAGTTTTAAGGTCTGAATTTTTTCTTCATCGCTTAATTCATGTAATTGCCAGACCAGGCCCCAAGCTAATCGGGAGCGTAAGTCGGCTAATTGAATAGGGCTGCTACTTGGTGGTTGATTTCCGGAAATAATGAGTAAGCTGTTTTCATTATCTTTAATTTTGTTATACAAATGGAATAAAGCCTCTTCCCAGATTTTATCAGTCGCTATAGCGTCTATATCATCAATACAAATTAAAGTTTGCTCCTCTAAACCTTCTAAAGAGTCTGACCCCCATTCCTTTAAAAGGCTAAGGGGCAAATAAATAGCTGATTGATCGGAATTCACCGCTTGACAACAACCTTGCAGAATATGTGATTTTCCGCATCCAGTAGTACCCCACAAATAAAGTATTTTTTCACTCTTGAATTGCAAGATATCCACTAATTGCTGCTTTAATAATTCATTGTTTTGCCAATTAAAATTATCTAAAGTCGCTTCATCATTTAATTGGATTGCTAAGGCTAACTGCTTATTCATTGGATAATTCTTTTTTAGGCCAAGCCTTATGACAACCAATCCATAAATAATGGATATAAGTAATGAGCGTGGTTACTGCAGTAAGATAAATTAAGCTGGTTATTAGATAGGGTGAAAATTTAAAATAGGCTAATTCAAATAAACACACGGTTACTAACACCAACTGCAACGTAGTATTGAATTTACTGAGCAAGGTTGGTTCAAAATCTAATTTGCGACGAATAAACCAATACCATGCTAATACACCCATGGAAATAGTCAAGTCACGTAAAAAAACTAAAACTACTAACCACCAAGGTAAAGAGCCTAATATAGCTAAAGAGATAAAACTTGCAGCAACTAATAATTTATCAGCCATGGGATCTATGAAGGAGCCAAAAAAACTTTGCCAGTGAAAAAAGCGAGCCAACCACCCATCTAACCCGTCAGAAAGTCCGGCAAGGATAAATATATAAAAAGCCTCTTTGTATTGATGATCGAATAAATACAATACAAAGGGGACGATTAATCCTAACCGGCACAATGTTAATGCATTGGGTATATGTTTTAATATCATAGGCCTACGATAATCTAGTTGCCCTTGGGTACGTACTTTAGGGTTAATTTTGTAACTATTTAGCTGTTACAGCTAACAATAGTAAGTAGTTTATACAATACAATGTTTGCTGTCACCTTCTTGCAAGTTTAGCATTAGATTATCATTTAGTAACTCCACAATTCGATCTTTTATAGGTTCGCCATAGGATTATCCTTTTTGACATAGACAGGCTCCCTATCTATTGGTTTTAACAAATAACTTAAATGCGCTCTACTTTGCCAGGGCTCATTAATTAATTTAATGTATTGTTCTGTTAAGTAACTTGTAGGTAAGTCCTTATTTAATTTACTAAATAAATAGCTAAGGCTTTGCCGTACTTGCCTCCAGAGTCCCTGCTTCTCGATTTGGTATTTTAGATGGAGATGTTCGACCCAAAAGTAAATATTATTTTGTAGCATAGTGGTGAGGAATTCTTTTCTTAAGTCTTGGTTTAAATCACTCTCCTTGTTCCGCACCTCTTTCTTTTCCAAATTAATGCGATGTTTCATGGTAAGGTGGTCTAGGTCGCGCAGTATTAATCCTTGCGGTAGCTGCTTGCTAATACTTAGGGCCATGTGTTCCGCTTGCACTGCAAAACTAAGACTATGTTTTAAAAGCAAATGCAGTGGGCCGTGCAAAATTTTAGTGCAATAATGCGAAAAATAAACGAGCGGATTTAATCCGCTTTTTTCAATAAGATCATCGATAAGTAGATTGGAAGAAAGCGGTGAAGGAGCAAATAGGCTTAATAAAGGGATTGTTTGTTCCCCTGCATTTAAAGCATTAGGACTTTGTATTAAGCTAAAACCTACGCTAGTTTGGGGGCTGAATGCTGTTTTAAGCTGTACGGTTAAAGGTTTAGAGGATAAAAACAAGGTGTGGTTATAGTTTTGTTCGTGTACCAAAAGTGAATGTAAAATATTTTCCACCGCACCGTCTTTTTCTGGCGCTAATTTTAAAAGTGTAGCACTATTTAAGGGCATCACTAGATCAAGACTTATGGTGGGGCGTACTTTTTGCTGATGAGGCAGAAGGATGAGGCTTTTGTTATCCATAAGTCCAATACAATGGGCTTGTAAGTGGTTACGCCATACCCAAGGATGTATCGGAATAGGCTGGTATTGGCTTGCATCAAGGTGATGAAGAGAGACTTTTTGTTGCCATGAAGCATACTCTTGCGGGAATTCTTTGGCCATTAGGGGGCTAGAATCAGCTAAGGTGGTGCTTTTTCTTAGTGCAGCCCAATGAATACTATATTGGGCTTGAAATTCAGCCGAGTATTGCAAGACTTCCCGACGCGTATAAGTTCTAGTGTTTTTTAAAGAAGGGCGAAGAGCTTGGTGTAAACAAGCCCATTGCTCTAGAAATAAATAACTGCTTTGCTTGTTTTGCTGTTCTATCCAGTGCCACATGGTTGGATGCCCTGCGAGTTCTTTGCCAAGACTCCTCTGCCAGCACTTCTTATACGCTAGAGCCATGGCCATATTGGCCACGGTTTCACTGCTTTGTTGTACTAATTTATCCCAAGTAAAAAAACGACTTTCCGGCAAGGTTCTTTTTAAATGTATACGTAGTTGCTCTAAAAAATCATGGATATGATGCGAGATAAGCGGAGAGGATAGATAGCCCTCATTTATCGCTGCCTGTTGAAGCTCTTTTAAGTAGCTCCGATGCGCAAGGGTCAAGTAGTAATCAATTTGCTGTTGCGAGAGGGCAACGCCCATTTCAAACAGTAAAAAACGTAACTGATGACTTAATTCATGAAAACTGCCGTAAGCCAATGCCATAAAAACCTCGCTAAAGTGAGCTCATTTCTATCAATATAAATGATAATCATTCTCATTTGCAATATTTTAAAAAATTAATTTAACCTTTTTTCTAGGTTAAGGAGAAAGGTTAACTTTTAATGGATAAATAAGAGAGGGTAGATAAAGACGATTAGGTAAAATGGTGTTGGCTGATCCGGTAATAAAGCAATCCAAGAATTTTTCCGCCCGATAGAACAAAACAGAATAAGAGAATCAGTAAACTTGGATTGCTTCGCAATGGATTAAAAATTAGATTCTAGCTTTAAAGCAGAATTATTATCTGATTGCTTTATTGCTCTTTATTTTTTCTATAGATAATTGCCGTATGGCCAATCATTTGGACTAATTCTGCCTCTAGTTGTTGGCAGAGAGCATTAGTCATTTCAATGCGATCTTCTTTTTCCGCGCCATTAATTTTGACTTTAATCAACTCATGGGCATTTAAAGCAAGATCGGTTTCTGCAATGACTGCCTCCGTAAGCCCTTTTGCACCGAGAAGAATCACGGGTTTTAGATGGTGGGCTTGGGCTTTTAATGATTTTTTGAACGAAGTATCCAATTTAAAAGGTTTCCTATACTAAAATGGTAAATTATTGCACGTTTTGCTGGGAAACGATAGTAAAATTCAGTATGATAGGGGAAATTAGTTTTATTGTTACAATTATGCCTCGTACAAAAAGCAGCAAACGCTGGTTGCAAGAACATTTTGATGACGTTTATGTCAAAAAAGCCCAAGCTGAAGGCTACAGGAGCCGGGCTGTTTATAAATTAAAAGAAGTGGATGAGAAGGAAACCTTATTAAAACCGGGGATGACCGTTGTTGATTTAGGTGCCGCTCCAGGAGGCTGGACTCAGTATGTCAGCGAGTGCTTACAAGGTAGAGGGCATATTGTAGCTTTAGACATTTTGCCGATGGATGGTTTACCTGATGTCCACTTTATTCAAGGCGATTTTCGTGAGGACTCCGTCTTCGAAGAGCTAATAAAAGTTGTTCCTGCGCAAGGTGTGGACTTGTTATTATCCGATATGGCCCCAAATATGAGTGGTAGTGCGGCTATAGATATTCCGCGAGCGATGTATTTAGTAGAATTAGCGTTTGATTTTGCAGAGAAGATGTTAAAACCAGGAGGGAGCATGTTAGTAAAAATTTTTCATGGCGCCGGTTTTGATGAACTCGTCAAAAAAGCCCGCACTTCTTTCGATAAAGTTGTGATTCGTAAGCCTTCAGCGTCACGATCTCGCTCAAAAGAAACCTATTTGCTGGCAAAGGGCTATAATTTATAGTAGCTTTATAGTTGTATGTTAAATAAAATAATAGCCTATTTGAGTGTATCTTTAATCAAGGCGTAGTTTTATCGCTTTCACAATAGCTGTAAGTAACTAAATGAGGTTAATACTTTGAACGACATGGTTAAGAATTTATTTTTATGGCTGATCATAGCGATTGTTCTCGTCTCTGTGTTCAGTAATTTTGGTCCCCGTAACTCTGTTGCTGAAAAAGTGTCTTATAGCCAGTTCTTAAAAGAAGTCGAACAAGGCATGGTCAACTCAGTCACTGTTGAAGATAATAAAATTATTAAAGGAATGACCAAGAATAACAAACATTTTGTTACTTATATGCCTATGCCAGATAATGCCTTGCTAGGGCAATTGTTAAAGAGCAAGGTCGATGTTAGTGGCCAAGAAAAACAACAAGAAAGCTTCTTACTCCATTGGTTTATGAATTGGTTACCTATGCTTCTTCTCGTTGGTTTATGGGTCTTTTTTATGCGTCAGATGCAAGGTGGCGGTGGCCGAGGAGCTATGTCATTTGGTCGCTCGCGCGCCCGTTTGTTAGGCGAAGATCAAGTAAAAGTTACCTTTGCTGATGTAGCCGGCGTGGACGAAGCTAAAGACGAAGTTAAAGAATTAGTTGACTTTTTACGCGACCCCACTAAATTTCAAAATTTAGGTGGGCGTATTCCACGTGGCGTTTTATTAGTGGGCTCCCCTGGTACGGGTAAAACTTTATTAGCAAGAGCAGTTGCAGGGGAGGCCAAAGTTCCTTTCTTCACTATTTCCGGTTCAGACTTCGTGGAAATGTTTGTTGGGGTTGGTGCCTCGCGGGTCCGCGATATGTTTGAACAAGCTAAAAAGCATGCTCCTTGCATCATTTTTATTGATGAGATCGATGCGGTAGGACGTCATCGTGGCGCTGGATTAGGTGGCGGGCATGATGAGCGCGAGCAAACTTTAAACCAATTACTCGTTGAAATGGATGGTTTTGAAGGGAGCGAAGGAGTGATCGTGGTTGCGGCAACGAACCGGCCTGATGTGCTCGACCCTGCTTTATTAAGACCAGGTCGTTTTGATCGTCAAGTGGTTGTTCCTTTGCCAGATATCCGTGGTCGTGAGCAAATTTTGCGCGTCCATCTACAAAAAGTGCCTGTAGACATGGATGTTCAAGTGATGCCGATTGCCCAAGGTACCCCAGGGTTTTCTGGCGCCGACCTCTCTAACTTAGTGAATGAAGCTGCTCTCTTCGCTGCGCGTGCCAATAAACGTAAAGTGGGTATGATCGAGCTAGAAAAAGCAAAAGATAAAATTATGATGGGTGCTGAACGTCGCTCCATGGTTATGGACGATAATGAGAAAAAGCTTACTGCCTACCATGAAGCTGGACATGCTATCGTTGGATTATCTGTGCCTGAACACGATCCGGTTTATAAAGTGTCCATTATTCCTCGCGGTCGAGCTTTAGGGGTGACTATGTTTTTACCGGATCAAGATCGTTATAGTCATAGTAAACGCCGTTTGGAAAGTCAATTATCAAGCCTATTTGGTGGTCGTATTGCCGAGGAGTTAATCTTTGGTCTTGAAGGGGTGACTACAGGCGCTTCTAACGATATTATGCGTTCCACCGAAATCGCGCGGAAAATGGTTACCACTTGGGGTTTATCTCCCTTAGGTCCTTTGACTTTTGGAGAGGAGCAAGAAGAGGTATTTTTAGGCCGCTCGATGAACAAACAAAAAGAAATGTCGGATAAAACAGCGCAACAAATCGATGATGAAGTCCGTGCAATTATCGATAGAAATTATCAACGTGCTAAGAAAATTCTCTTGGATAATATGGATAAACTGCATTTAATGGCTGAAAGTTTGATTAAATATGAAACCATTGATGCAAACCAAATTCAAGAAATTATGTCGGGTAAAGAACCTACTCCCCCTGCAGATTGGAATAGTTACAATAAGCCTCTCGACAAAAATGACTCTATCAATAACCAATCGGCTAAACCAATTAACGGTGAAGCCATAATTAATCCCGCTGAAGAACATTAATTATTTATTGCTCATTGATGTTTGCGTAAGAGAGATTCATAGTGAATGCAGATCAATTTGATAACTGGTTGCAAGATTACCAGTTATCAACTCCTAATAACTTTAAAAAGCCGCTTATCATGGGCATTGTCAATGTAACCCAGGATTCTTTTTACGATGGAACTAACTATTTAAATTTGGATAAGGCAACTGCGCATGCCTTAAAGCTAATAAAAGAAGGTGCTGATATAATCGATATTGGTGGTGAGTCCTCTCGACCAGGAGCCGCTGAAGTCTCTTCTAACGTAGAGTTAGAACGTGTCATTCCATTGATTAAACAAATTCGTGCCAGTTCAGATTGCTGTATTTCGATTGATACCTATAAACCCGAAGTCATGCAAGCAGCCGTAGAGGCTGGTGGAAATCTTATTAATGATATTTATGCCTTACGACAAGAAGGTAGTGTAGCGATGGTGGCTCAATTGGGTGTGCCGGTATGTCTTATGCATATGAAAGGGCAACCCAAGTCCATGCAGAACAACCCCCACTACGCCAATGGAGTGGTTTCTGAGGTTGTTGATTTTTTTGTTGAGCGAATTCATCACTGTCAAGAGCAAGGGATCGCTAAAAATCGCTTAATAATCGACCCAGGTTTTGGTTTTGGTAAACAGGTTGATCATAATCTTATTTTGTTAAAACAATTGGCTGAGCTCACCCAATTTAATTTGCCTGTCCTGTTAGGGGTTTCCCGCAAAAGTACCATTGGTGCGGTGTTAAATAAAGAAGTAAATGAGCGGTTAATTGGCAGTATCGCCCTTGCTGTTTATGCCACTTTACAAGGGGTAAGCATACTTCGGGTTCACGATGTTGATGAAACGAGACAAGCAGTACAGATGATCAATGCTATTTATCAGACAATATAAACTAAAAAATTACAATTAATGCACGAACAAGAGGTAAATTAGGATGAGTAGTAAACGTAAATATTTTGGTACTGATGGCATCCGAGGACATGTGGGCCACTCCAATATTAATCCTGAGTTTATTTTAAAATTAGGCTGGGCCGTTGGACGTGTATTAGCGAATGGTCATAGAAAAAAAGTAGTGATTGGTAAAGACACGCGGGTATCTGGCTATATGTTAGAATCAGCTCTTGAAGCCGGCCTTTCTGCAGCAGGAATAGACGTGGCGTTGTTAGGTCCTATGCCTACCCCGGGGATTGCTTATTTAACCCAGACCTTAAGGGCTAATGCTGGTATAGTGATTAGTGCCTCACATAACCTCTTTGAGGATAACGGCATTAAATTCTTTTCATCCGAAGGGGGTAAATTGCCGGATCAAGTTGAATTACAAATAGAAGCAGAATTAGAAAAGAAGCTTGAAATAGTACCTTCTGTTCAATTAGGGAAAGCATCTCGTATTAATGATGCTACTGGCCGTTATATTGAATTTTGTAAATCAACTATTCCTTCTTTGACCCGCTTATCGGGATTAAAAATCGTTGTCGATTGTGCTAATGGCGCGACTTATCATATTGCACCGAATGTATTTGCTGAATTAGGCGCACAAGTAACGGCTATAGGTAATAAACCTGATGGATTTAATATAAATCAAGATTGCGGTTCTACAGCTCCAGAGGAGCTAAGACAAATGGTCTTAAGTTCAGGTGCCGATATTGGTGTTGGTTTAGATGGAGATGGGGATCGGGTTATTTTAGTCGACCCACATGGCAACGTCCTTGATGGCGATCAAATCCTCTATATTATTGCGAAAGACAGACACCAACGTGGCCTTTTACATGGAGGCGTGGTTGGTACTTTAATGAGTAATTATGGTTTAGAACTGGCGTTGGAAGATCTAAACATTCCTTTCCTACGTTCAAACGTTGGCGATCGTTATGTTTTAGAGGCCTTAAGAGAAAATGATTGGAAAATCGGCGGTGAAACTTCTGGCCATATCGTTTGTTTAGATAAAACTACAACCGGTGATGGGATCGTGGCTGCCTTACAGGTTTTATCCATTATGATCAAACAAAATAAAAGTTTAGAGCAGTTACTGGAGGGAATTTCTCTCTTGCCGCAAACCTTAATTAATTTAAAAACCGATCATGCTTCCGTATTGGCAGCAAATACACAAGTAATTTCGGCAGTAAAAAATTTAGAAGAGCGCTTAAAAGGCACCGGACGCGTTCTCCTAAGACCTTCCGGCACCGAACCTCTATTGCGGGTTATGGTAGAGGGGCGCGATGCCAACGTAGTTAAACATCAAGCTCAACAACTCTGTGACGATATTCGCCAAATCGATAGTACAATCCAAAGGCAAACCGTAAGCTAGAGGAGACTATAAATTAGGTATAGTAGGCCTCTTTAGTTGGGTCAGGTCGACCCAACTCTTAAGGCTGTTTGATTGGCGTTATAAATAATTCAGCCTCCTCAATGAGTTCCTCTGTGTGGGTCTTAAAAAAAGAAGGTTTTTTCCTGTATTCATACTCTGGCTGTCCGGAAATCTTACCGCTAATCCAACGGAAGAAATCCTCGATAGCTTCGACAACTTTAAAAAACCCCCGATGCCTCTTTAAAACCTCGTAGCGGGGATCATCAATAATAGATGACATGAGTGATGTTGCTGCAGACGTCCCCATCCCTTTCCAAGTCCAATACAAGGATTGGATGGTCTGCAGTAATAACTCTGCGGCAATGGGATGGCGGATTTTTAAATTTTTATACTGACTATGTAACTTCTTCAAGGGGACAGGGAGGGATTCTTCCTCCAGCTTTTCGGCAAAACACTCAACAATCTTATAATCTGGTTTGAGTGCCAATAAAGCCTCACAATCTTCTTTAGGGCTAGGGCAAGTCTGTCTATAAGTCTCAATAATAAAGAGTTCTTGCTTGTTTTGTAATTCGAACAATATATCTCTTATGAGATGAGAATATTTCTGAGAATAAGGTGTCTTTTTTAGAGCCTCTTCTGTTACGGCATAAAGCTCATGGTACCAGTTTTGTAGCGTTTCAGGATAGTTAGCTAATGCCGCAAGATTCGCCCTATGCCAGAGGTTTACTTGCAGCGCCTCTTCTGCGTTAGGATGGGTGGCTTTTACGCTAACCGAGGTTGTGGTTCCTGAATGCTCATCAGGGGGGGATTTTAAGGTTTGGTGTTTGATGGGGGGATGAACTGGAATAATTTCAATAGCGGCAATATCGGGAGATACAACATCTGGAGAAACAACATCAATACCATCCCTAGGAATTAATTTTGCGGGCACTAAGTTGTGGTCAACAACGGGATCAGCACTCAGCAGCTGGTTGCCCTCTTTGTCAATAATCACGGCGGTTTGCTTAGGGCTAACTGATACTTGTGGCGGTTCAGTTAAATGAGATAAGGTGGGCTTAGTAATAGGTTGACTGTCTATTATTGGCGCATCATGCTCTTTTTTTCCTGAGACAAGGGAAGTGGGGGATATATTAGGCTCATCCATTCCAATGAGGTCATCGCTAGGGCGCTCAAGTGCTGTTGCTTGTTTTATTACCTTTAATGGTTCTGCGTCAATTAGATGAACAGGAGGTAGGACTACCGGATCCGCTAAGTTTTTAGGTGGATAGTGAATTGGGGGTTGATGGATAAGATCTACATCTAGAAAAGTCGGCAGTTCATCAATAATAACAGGCGGTTCTGAGTTATTTATCGCAACTACTGCCTGATGTTCTGTCAGCGTTTTATCTTGCATCACATCGGTTTCGATAATTTTCTTTTTTATTCCAGCCATATCACTTTGACAGGTCGCCAGTTTACCACTGAATTCTTCTATTTGTGCCGCAAACGTTTTTTCTTGCTGTAATTTTGCTTTAAACTCTAAAGCAATTTTAAGTTGCTCGATATTAAATTCAACTTCCCTTTGCATAGTATTGATAGCTTGTACTTTGTCCCTTTGCAGCTGTAATTTGGCGACTAATAATTTTGCTTTACCAAAATAAAGTTCACAGGTCTCTAACTGCTCATTCTTATGAGCTAAATTCGCTTCTTCGGGTAGAGCTTGTTGTAATTCTTCAATACTAGGGAGCAAGGAGTCTTGCTCTGCGGGTAAATTATAGTCGCGCCTATAACCTAATAGCTCGCTCATGATGGGAAGTAATTTGTTAATTAAAGCCAGTAAGGCCTCATACTTCTTGATATTATCCGGTATTAAAAAGATATTATTAATTAATAATAAATAAAAATCGGTTACATCTGCTTTAGGGTTGAAATCTTCGGGTACCTTGCATCCAGGGAGTTGATTAAGGAGGGTTGTCGCCTGACTTACTAAGCGCTCCTCAGTGGCAGACGACATCACATTTGAGTTAGAAATCTTAGTTAATATCTCAATTTGTGCTAATAAATTAGTTTGTTGTAGCTGCTTTTCTTTTTGTAAGTTTAACAAGGTTAAAAAACCCAAGCGTTGAACATGAAGAGCCTGTTCTTCATTGTATTTGCTTTTATTCGCAAGCCAACTAGCCCAAGAGCCTAAATCTACATAGGATAAAATGCTGTCCACCTTCCTCTTATAGCTTTCAATGAGTGCAGGAACGTGAGGGGTTTGCTGAAACTCTATGGTTAAATCTAACTGTAGATCTTTCTTTAAAGGGTGCTTTTGGATTTTTTTCGCCAGGTCTTCTAATTCTATCGTTAATTTCGTATTAATTGCCTGGAGTGATGCTATCTTTGTTTGTGAATCACTGGTTGAAAGACATTCTGCGAATCCCTCTTGAAGTTTTTCTAATTGCGGTTTTAATTCAATAATTTTGTTTAATTTTTCGGCAATAGAGAATTGAAAGGCTTTCCAGCCTTCCTCATTGTCGATCGAAGGTAGTCTTCTTTCGAATTTATTACGCTCGCTATAATGAGAGATAGCATTGAGCAGTTCGGTTTGTTTTTCATTTAATTCTAGCAACTTTAGTTTAGCAGTAGGGAGGGTTATTACTTTAATGTATCCTTGTATGTCTTTACGGATAGCAACAATATGTTCCAACTGTCTCTTAGTAATTAAATCCGGGGGGAGTTCTTGAGTACTGCTTTCAGGAGGTTTTATTTTTAGAGTTTCAAGTAAGGTAGTATACAGGGAGGTTAATTCACTGCGACACTCGGCTATTTCATTTTTTAAACGAGTTAATTCCACTTCTAAAGCGGCTAATTCCTTTTGAGCCACGATACCTTTTTCTGAGTACAGGAGGATATCGGCTTCATGTGATTTTAAATCCTTGATTATTTCTTTCAATTCAACTCCTTGTTGCGCAAGCTTTAGGATAAGATCTAATTGCGTCCAGATGTACTCGAGACCCTTTGGTAAGGCAGAGGATGTAAATTCAGGATAATTGATAAAGATTTTTTGAACAAGTCCAGGGTCTAGCGGCTCTGATAAAGCAGAAATATGCTCTACTATCTGTTGAATAGTTGCTTTCATTTCGTCCCTCCTCCTTGTATGGTCTTTTAGGATTCTAACGAAATACCAGGATTATGCAAATAGCTAATAAACAATCCAAGGAAGATATTTTTTAAGTAATAGCGTAGAAAAAAATGCAATAGCACTACACATCTTAACCAAGTTTAGGTATAGTCTTGCGCAAATTTAGGAGTAAAGATGAGACAAAGAATTGTAGCAGGTAATTGGAAAATGAATGGCCAGTTACCGCAAGTAAAACAATTGATTCATGAGTTAAATGAATTACTACCTGCTGAGTCGTCTACCCAGGTCGTTATAGCACCGCCTGCGATCTATCTGCCAGTAGCTAATGAGTTAGCTCATCCATCTATAAAGCTTGCCGCACAAAATGTTTATCCTAAAGATGCAGGAGCCTATACAGGAGAGCTATCTGGACCGATGCTTAAGGATTATCATTGTCGTTATGTCTTAGTCGGACACTCTGAGCGTCGACAATCTTTTCAAGAAAATGAAAATTTTGTAGCAGAGAAATTCCACCATGTGAAAGATCATGGTATGATACCTATTCTTTGTGTTGGTGAAACGCTAATTGAGCGTGAAAAAGGACAAACAGAACAAGTAATAGCCAAGCAACTGCTTGCAGTGAGTGAAAAAAATAAAACTTGTTTTAAACACTGTGTCATCGCATATGAACCCGTTTGGGCCATAGGCACAGGTAAAACTGCAACGCCTGAGCAAGCACAAGAAATACATCAGTTTATTAGAAAACTGATTAAAGAAACAAATGAACATGATGCTGAGCAATTAACGCTTCTCTATGGTGGAAGTGTTAATGAACAAAACGCCAAGTCACTATTTGCTATGCCAGATATTGATGGTGGTTTGATTGGTGGTGCATCATTAAATGCGAAACAGTTTGTGGAAATTATTAAATGTATCAATTGATATTAATGATTCATGTTGTAGTTGCTATTGTCTTAATTGGCTTAGTATTGATTCAGCACGGTAAGGGTGCCGATATCGGTGCCGCTTTTGGCTCCGGTGCGTCAAATACTCTATTTGGCAGTCAAGGAACAGGTGGGTTTCTTTTTAAATTGACTGGTGGATTGGCAATTACATTTTTTGCTACCAGCTTAACGCTTTCTTATCTTGTATCTACCAAATACCAGAAAGCAGAGCAAGCGCTGCCACAGCAAACAACGTTACCTCAAAATTCAGTTCCTGTACCTGAACAAAGCAAAAGTGGAAAACAATAAAAAGTGTATTTATTTACTTGCTGGTAAGTAAATAAATTAAATAAGAATTGCCGAAGTGGTGGAATTGGTAGACACGCCGTCTTGAGGGGGCGGTGGCGTAAGCCGTGTCGGTTCGAGTCCGACCTTCGGCACCATTTTAATCCGAGCAAGGTGAGCTAATGCTATCTCAATATTTACCCATACTTGTCTTTATTATTTTAGGCTTAATTTTAGGCGTAGTTATGATGGGCGCTGGTGCCTTATTCTCTAAGCACCAACCTGACTCGGCTAAAAATGCACCCTATGAATGTGGTTTTGGTGCTTTTGAAAGCTCCCATATACCTTTTGATGTGCGCTTTTATCTAGTTGCCATTTTATTTATTATTTTTGACTTAGAGACCGCCTTCTTTTTTCCCTGGGCTGTTGCTTTACGTAAGCTCGGTTGGTTTGGGTTTGGCGCAATGATGTTATTTTTAGGCTTATTAGTAATTGGTTTTATCTACGAGTGGAAGCGAGGCGCATTAGATTGGGAGTAATCCCTTTACTAGCACACAGCTGTTTTTGATTATTAACTGCATAGAGGCGAAATAACTATGGCGGTTGCAGAATTGCAAAAAAAAGGTTTTGAAACAACAACAATTGATAAATTATTAGGATGGGCACGCAGCGGATCTATGTGGCCTATGACTTTTGGTTTGGCTTGTTGTGCAGTGGAAATGATGCACGTAGGTGCTGCGCGTTATGATTTGGATCGCTTTGGAGTGATCTTCCGTCCAAGTCCGCGTCAATCAGACGTTATGATTGTTGCTGGTACACTCTGCAATAAAATGGCTCCTGCTTTAAGAAAAGTCTATGATCAAATGCCTGAACCACGTTGGGTTATTTCAATGGGCTCTTGTGCGAATGGTGGTGGTTATTATCATTATTCTTATTCAGTCGTACGAGGTTGTGATCGTATTGTGCCCGTTGATGTCTATGTTCCAGGCTGCCCTCCAACAGCGGAGGCCCTTCTTTATGGCATTATCCAATTACAAAATAAAATTAGACATAAAAAAATAATAGAAGCCTAATTAGAACCCTCAAAGGTGCACATTAAATGACTAAAAGTGATTATTTAGTTGAACAGCTTAATGCCGAGTTTGCAAATTACATTACCCAAACAACGTTTGCTCATGGCGAACTAACTATTGAGTGCAAAGCCCAAAACATCAGAACACTGATGCTCGCTTTACGGGATAATGAGCCCTTTTGCTTTGATCAGCTCATTGATCTTTGTGGTGTAGATTATTTGTATTATGGCGAGTACGATTGGAAAACCGATTCAGCGACAGAAAATGGCTTCTCGCGTGGAGTTGAGCCGCAGGAAACAAGAGCTTGTTCTTTAGATAAGCCGCGTTTTGCTGTAGTTTATCATTTGCTGTCAACATCAAAAAATCAACGGCTACGGGTTAAGGTATTTACTGATGCTGCTCATCTCATTATTCCTTCAATCCATACCGTATGGAAAGGGGCTAATTGGTTTGAACGCGAAGCCTATGACATGTACGGTATTTTATTTGAAGGCCATCCTGATTTAAGACGTATTCTTACGGATTATGGTTTCATTGGACATCCATTCCGTAAAGATTTTCCCTTAAGCGGACAAGTAGAAATGCGCTATGATGCGAAGCTTGAAAAAGTAATTTATGCTCCCGTTGATATAACGCCCAGAATACTGGTTCCTAAGGTTATTCGAAATGACAATCGCTATATGGTCAATAAAGGTGGCGAAGAATGATTGAACTAAAAAACTATACCCTAAATTTCGGCCCCCAACATCCGGCTGCCCATGGAGTTTTACGCTTAGTCCTTGAGTTAGAGGGTGAGACGATTGTTCGTGCTGATCCGCATATAGGCCTTTTGCACCGTGCAACCGAAAAATTAGCAGAAACAAAACCCTACATTCAAAGTATAGGCTACATGGATAGACTTGATTACGTATCCATGATGTGTAATGAGCATGCCTATGTTCGTGCCATAGAAAAACTTTTAGATATTGAAGCACCTATACGAGCGCAATACATCCGAACCATGTTCGATGAGGTTACCCGCATTTTGAACCACCTGCTCTGGCTAGGTGCCGTCGCCATCGATTTGGGCGCTATGACGGTATTTCTCTACTGCTTCAGAGAGCGCGAAGATTTATTTGATTGCTATGAAGCTGTTTCGGGTGCTCGTATGCACGCGACCTATTATCGACCTGGTGGTGTTGCTCGTGACCTTCCTGATACTATGCCCAAATATAAAACCTCACGTTGGCATAGTGATCGCGAAGTGGAAAAAATGAATGAAACCAGAGAGGGTAGTTTATTAGACTTCCTCTGGGCTTTTACCGAGCGTTTTCCTAAGTGTGTTGATGAATACGAAACCCTGCTAACGGATAATCGGATTTGGAAGCAACGGACAGTAGATATTGGCATAGTTTCTCCTGAAAATGCATTGCAGTGGGGTTTCACTGGCCCAATGTTACGCGGCTCGGGCATTGCCTGGGATTTACGTAAAAAACAAAGCTACGCTGCTTATGATCAAATGGATTTCGATATCCCTGTCGGTAAAACAGGTGATTGCTACGATCGTTATTTAGTCCGGGTGGCTGAATTAAGACAATCCAATCGGATAATTAGACAATGTATTGAGTGGCTTCGCAATAATCCAGGGCCTATTAAAATCGATGACCATAAGATTACACCGCCACGTCGGGTAGAAATGAAGCATGATATGGAAGCACTTATCCATCATTTTAAGTTGTTCACTGAGGGTTTTTGTTTGCCAGCTGGTGAAGTCTACAGTGCTGTGGAAGCACCCAAAGGGGAGTTTGGGATTTATATGGTTTCTGATGGTGCGAATAAACCCTATCGTATGAAAATTCGTGCGCCAGGTTTTGCCCATTTATCGAGCTATGATGAAATGGTTCGTGGCCATATGTTAGCTGACGGTGTCGCTATTTTAGCAAGCCAAGATATCGTATTCGGTGAAATAGATCGTTAATTATTTAAAGAACTACTAGTAACTTTATAAAGGTTTTCACATGTCTGAACAGTCAGAAAAAACATTGCGTCACTATATGACAGCAGAACAGATGCAAGATATTGATCATTGGGTTGCCAAGTATCCCAATGAGCAACGTCAATCAGCAGTTATGAGTACGCTACGAATTGCCCAAGAAGCTCATGGGCACTTAACGCCTGAATTAATGGATGCTATTGCAGCCTATCTTCATATGCCAGCTATTGCGGTGTATGAAGTGGCTAGTTTTTACACAATGTACGAGCATAAACCAGTTGGAAAGCATTTGATTAATGTTTGTACTAATATTTCTTGCCAATTACGTAATTCAAAAGAAATCGTAAATTACCTAGAAACAAAATTAGGTATTCAACTAGGCGAAACAACTGACGATGGTCGATTTACTTTAAGATCCGTTGAATGTTTAGGTGCATGTGTCAACGCACCAATGATGCAGGTAGATAAAGATTATCATGAAAATCTAACTACTGATTCTATAGATAAAGTATTGGAACAATACCAATAAGTGATTGAGGTGACTGCCATGGTTGAATTAAATCAAGTTTGTTATCGAACCTTACATTTGCCAAAGTCATGGACTTTATCTGCTTATGAAAGTGTCGGTGGTTATAGTGCTTGGCGTAAAATTTTACAAGAGCAAACTTCTCCTCAATTAATCATTGATGAACTGAAGACCTCTGCTTTGCGAGGAAGAGGGGGAGCAGGATTTCCAACCGGTTTGAAATGGAGTTTCATGAATCGCAATACTCCGGTGCAAAAATATGTAGTATGCAATTCAGACGAAGGCGAACCTGGCACCTGTAAAGATAGAGATATATTAGCACTTAATCCCCATCAATTAATTGAAGGGATGGCCATTGCCGGCTATGTAATGGGATCAACGGTAGGTTATAACTATATCCGTGGGGAATTTTGGTTGCCTTATGAGCGGATGGAAGCTGCACTTAAAGAAGCTTATGAAGCCGGTTTATTAGGAAAAAATATTTTAGGTTCAGGCGTCGATTTTGATTTATATAATCACTTAGGTGCAGGAGCTTATATTTGTGGTGAAGAAACCGCATTGCTGAACTCTTTAGAGGGAAAAAAGGGTCAACCTCGGTTTAAGCCACCTTTCCCTGCTAACTATGGTTTATACGGTAAGCCGACCACCATAAATAACACTGAAACCTTTGCCTCAGTTCCAGTAATTATGGAAAAAGGTGGTGATTGGTTCTTGAAATTAGGAAAACCTAATAATGGCGGTGCTAAATGTTTTAGTGTTAGTGGTCATGTAAATAAGCCTGGTAATTTTGAAATACCTTTAGGAACTCCTTTTAAGACCTTATTAGAATTAGCCGGTGGAGTTATCAATAATCGCAAACTCAAAGCGGTTATTCCAGGCGGTACCTCCATGCCAGTTCTACCAGGTGATATCATGTTGGGTCTCGATATGGATTATGACAGTATCCAAAAGGCAGGTTCAGGCCTGGGTTCTGGCGCCGTTATCATAATGGATGAAACGACCTGTATGGTTGATGCTTTATATCGTATTTCTGAATTTTATATGGATGAATCTTGCGGGCAATGTACACCTTGCCGCGAAGGAACAGGCTGGTTAGTACGTTTACTACATCGTATCAAGCATGGTCATGGCGAACCCGGAGATGTCGAAAAGCTAGTGAACGTAGCTGACAATATTGAAGGGCGCACAATCTGTGCGTTAGGTGAGGCAGCAGCCTGGCCTGTACAGAGTTTTGTAAAGCACTTTTATCATGAATTTGATTATTTCATTAAGCATAAACGCTCGGTCGTCGCAGCATAATTTAAAAGGTTAGACCATGGCTACTATTGAAATTGACGGTAAAACATTTGAAGTTGAAAATGGCAAGATGATTATCGAAGTCGCTGATGAGGCTGGTATTCATATTCCTCGTTTTTGTTATCACAAAAAATTATCTGTTGCAGCTAACTGCCGTATGTGTTTAGTTGAAGTTGAGAACGGTCGAAAGCCTGTTCCTGCTTGTGCAACTCCCATTACTAATGGGATGAAAGTATTTACTAAATCAGAGCAAGCTCTACATTCACAAAAAGTAGTAATGGAATTTTTGTTAATTAACCATCCCTTAGATTGCCCTATTTGCGATCAGGGTGGTGAATGCGAATTACAAGATGTTTCGATGGGCTTTGGAACTGATCAATCAGAATATACCGAGAGTAAACGCTCAGTTGAAGATGATAATTTAGGAACCCTAATTGCAACTGAAATGACGCGTTGTATTCATTGCACACGCTGTGTCCGTTTTGGTGAGGAAGTGGCAGGAATCAGAGAGTTGGGAGCAACTGGCCGCGGCGAGCACATGCAAATTGGTACTTATGTAAATCATAGTATGACTTCGGAAGTTTCTGGTAATATTATCGATCTATGCCCGGTAGGTGCATTAACTTCTAAACCTTTCCGTTTTACCGCCAGGGCTTGGGAATTAGTGCAGCATGAGAGTATTGCACCGCACGATTGTCTGGGTTCAAATGTCTATCTACATACCCGTAATAATAAATTAATGCGTGCTGTTCCCAAAGAAAATGAAGCAATTAATGAAACCTGGCTTTCAGATCGTGATCGTTTCAGTTATCTGGGCTTAAATTCCGCCCACCGTGCTGGAAAACCGCAAATTAAACGCAATGGCCAATGGGAAACAGTGGATTGGGAAACCGCCTTAAAATTTACTGCCGATGGTTTCAGTAAAGTAATTAAACAATATGGTCCGGAACAAGCTGCAGCCTTTGCCTCGCCTTCTTCAACCTTAGAAGAATTGTATTTATTGCAAAAGCTCATGCGCGCTCTCGGTGTTCATAATATTGATCACCGTCTGCATCAGATAGATTTTAAAGATCAAAATCAACAAGCGGCTACACCAATAAGCACCTTAGTGTATGAGGAATTAGAACAGCAAAATAATATCATCGTGGTTGGCTGTAATATTGATAGGGAAGTACCTCTTGCGGGAATTAAATTACGTAAGGCTTACCGTAATGGTGCTCATATCTACGCCATTAATTCTGTGGACTATGAGTATCGTGCAAAATTATCAGGCTCTGTAATTGTTTCCCCATTAGAATTACCCATGCAACTGGCCCGCCTAGCCCTTGCGCTTACTAGTGATGTAAAATCCTTACCTGCAGAGGCTCAAAAACTCTTAATTGGTTTAGAGCCAGATCAAATGAGCAAAGATCTTGCTACGGGCTTGCAAAATGGTAAAACAGCAATTATTACAGGCGCACTTTGCGAAAACCATCCAGAGGCTTCATTAATTCGTACTTTAGTACATTTAATTGCGGGACTAAGTTCAGCCAAAATTTTACGCTTGACTAGCGGTGCAAATGCAGCTGGAGCCAGTCTTGCCGGGATGTTGCCACATCGACTAACTGGTGGAAAAGAACTTGCTGAACCTGGATTAGATGTGCAAGCGGCGCTGAATGCTAAACTTAAAGCTTATTTCTTAATGGGCGTGGAGCCTGGTTATGATTTCGCAAACCCTTTTGGTGCTCGTCAATCAATGTTGGGTGCTGAATTTGTGGTATTGTTGTCTGCTTATGATCAGGAGTCTATGCGCGATTATGCGGATGTGATACTTCCTATTGCACCTTATGCTGAAACCTCAGGGACTTACATTAATGTAAATAATACTTGGCAAACAGTAAAAGGTGCTTTAACACCTTTTGATGAGGCCCGTCCAGCTTGGAAGGTTCTGCGTGTTTTGGGTAATTTATTGCATTGTGATGGCTTTGAGCACACTTCTAGCGAAGAGGTTTTAAATGAGGTTCGCTCGAGCGTAGCAATGACCGCTGCAAGCGAGTATACCCCTTATTATCCAGAGTCGCTTCCTGTCATTAATCATTCATTGGTCCGCGTTGGCGAATGGCCTTTGTACCGTATTGATGCGATCGTCCGCAATGCTCAAGATTTACAAAAATGTGCAGCTTCTGAGCCCGCATGCATACGTATTCATCCCTCAACAGCAGATAGATTGCAATTAGCTGAAGTTGCTACTGTATCTCAAAGTGATATTGAGATAACATTGCCACTGATACGTGATGAGCGCATTGCAGCAGATGTGGTATGGGTCGCAAATGCAATGCCTGAAACTGTAGATTTAGGTCATTCTTTTGCTGCAATAACAATTAAGCGCTAAAATAGGTAAGAACATGCAAAATATTGCCATATTAATTTGGGTTATCATCAAGATACTGGTCATTGTAGTTCCATTATTGCTTTGCGTAGCTTATCTGATCTATGCAGAGCGTAAAGTTATCGGTTACATCCAGGTTCGTATTGGTCCAAATCGAGTAGGTTTTAAAGGTCTATTACAACCTATAGCTGATTTAATTAAGCTCATTACCAAAGAAATTATCGTTCCCACCAAATCGAACAGATATCTTTTTATTGTGGCACCTCTTTTTTCATTAGTTCCCTCCTTAGTGGGTTGGGCAGTAATTCCTTTCCAAGAGGGGATGGTGCTTACTAATATAAATGCAGGCACTTTATATATTTTTGCGATGAGTTCCTTAGGTGTTTATGGTGTCCTTATCGCTGGCTGGGCTTCTAACTCAAAATATGCCATGTTTGGGGCACTAAGAAGCACTGCGCAAACCGTTTCCTACGAAATTGCGATGGGTTTTGCTTTTGTTGGTGCCTTACTCGCAGCCGGAAGTATGAACCTTAGCGATATTGTATTGTCACAGCAAGGGGGTATTTTGCACTGGTGGTTTGTGCCGCTCTTTCCTCTATTCATTGTTTTTTGGATAGCAGGGATAGCAGAAACTAACCGCGCGCCCTTTGATTTAGCAGAAGGTGAATCAGAGATAGTTGCTGGATTCCATGTCGAGTATTCCGGAATAGGTTTTGCTCTATTCTTTCTAGCTGAATATGCCAGCATGATTTTAATCTCAGCGGTATTATCACTGGTGTTCTTAGGCGGATGGCTTTCACCCTTTGAAGGAATACCCGTACTCAATGACATCTTTTTTGTGGTTCCAGGTTTTGTCTGGTTATTATTAAAGATTAGTTTCTTCTTATTTGTGTACTTGTGGGTTAGAGCTACCTTCCCTCGCTATCGTTATGATCAGTTAATGCGTTTGGGATGGAAAGTACTTATTCCTGTTACCATAGTTTGGATTATCGTAACAGCATTAATGGTTGTTACACACCTTAAACCCTGGTTTTGATGGATAATAGAGAAGCCTAATGAAAAAAGCATATCAATACATAAAACATTACGTCCGTAGTTTTCTGTTAATAGAACTTTTGTCAGGATTAAAACTAACTGGCAAATATTTCTTTAAGAAAAAAATTACGGTTCAATTTCCGGAAGAGCAAACTCCTTTGTCTCCTCGTTTTAGGGGCTTACTCGCTTTGCGGCGCTATCCCAATGGCGAAGAGCGATGTATTGCTTGTAAACTATGTGAAGCGGTATGTCCGGCCTTAGCTATCACCATTGAATCAGATGAGCGAGAGGATGGTTCGCGCCGTACTACGCGCTATGACATCGATATGTTCAAGTGTATCAACTGTGGTTTATGTGAAGAATCTTGTCCAGTTGACTCCATAGTGGTGACCCCTATTCATCATTACCATATCAGTGAGCGTGGGCAAAATATCATGACCAAAGAAAAACTTTTGGCAGTGGGGGACTTAATGGAGCCACGTCTTGCGGCTGATCGTCTAGCTGATGAAAAATATAGATAAAGGTACGCACTATGAATGAACAAATTATCCACATAATATTTTATATCTTTGCTTTAATTGCAATTGGTTCAGCACTAATGGTCATCAGCCAAAATAACCCCGTTCGATGCGTGTTATTTTTAGTGCTCACCTTTTTTGCTAGTGCCGTGCTTTGGTTATTAGCAGAAGCCGAGTTTCTGTCGCTAATTTTAATTCTCGTTTATGTCGGCGCAGTTATGACCTTATTTTTATTTGTGGTCATGATGCTTAATATTGATGTTGAAAGTATGAAGGGCCATTTTATGCGCTACTTGCCCATAGGCTTAATTTTAGTAGCGTTTTTAACCGGATTATTAATGGTGGCCGCACCATCTGAGCTATTTAAAGCTGCTAGCGGATCACAAAAGCCCTCTTCATCGAGCTCTGAGTTACTAGCGCAAGAAGGGGTAAGCACTGCAAAAGCTGCGCTTTCTAATACAGAATCTTTAGGCCTTGTTCTTTATACAGACTATTTATTAGCCTTCGAAATCGCTGCAGTTATTTTATTAGTGGCAATTGTTTCTGCAATTACCTTGGCACACAGAGGCACCGCTCGCTCTAAACGGCAAGATGTTGTGAAGCAACTATTAACTCGAAAAGAAGATCGGGTTCAATTAGTACAAATGCAATCAGAAAAATAAAACATTGGGGAATTCTTTTATGATACCGGTTAATGATTATCTGATATTAGGTGCGATCTTGTTCGGCTTAGGCTTGGTAGGCATTATGCTAAATCGCAAAAATATCATTTTATTGCTTGTTTGTGTTGAGTTAATGCTGCTTGCCGTTAACACAAACTTTATCGCTTTTTCTCGTTATTATCATGATGTTGGCGGACAAGTTTTTGTTTTTTTCATTCTGACGGTAGCTGCTGCTGAAGCTGCAATAGGATTAGCCATAGTCATGTTACTTTATAGAAATCGTGGCAACATTGATGTTGATAAAATGAATCATTTAAAAGGTTAGAATCGTGAGTATACACCAACTATGTTTAATAATTGTTTTAGCTCCGCTAATTGGCTCAATCATATCGGGATTCTTCCGTAATCAGATAGGGCGGGTAGGTGCACATACCGTTACTATCGCTTTGGTTTTTATATCCTTAATTTTATCGCTGTATGTTGGCTGCGGTATCCTTTCAGGCTCTATCCCAACAACTAATAATTTGATTTACCATTGGGCAACCGGTGGGGCCTTATTACCTTATGATTTCAGCCTGGGTTTTCTAATAGATCCTTTAACTGTAGTGATGCTAGTTGTGGTTACTTTCGTTTCTTTGCTTGTCCATATTTATAGCATCGGCTACATGGCAGAGGATGATGGCTATCAACGTTTTTTCAGTTACATTTCGCTGTTTACCTTTATGATGCTGATGTTAGTAACCTCTAATAATTTTTTACAATTATTTTTTGGCTGGGAAGGTGTGGGCCTAGTTTCTTATTTACTCATCGGTTTCTGGTATCAGAAGGAATCTGCTATTGAAGGAAATTTAAAAGCATTTTTAGTCAACCGGGTAGGTGATTTTGGTTTTATTTTGGGAATGGGTTTAGTTTTCGCTTATACCGGTAGTCTAGATTACAGCACGGTATTTAAAAGTGCCAATTATCTCGCGAGCCAAAACATAGAGATTTTTAGTGGTCATTCTTGGTCGCTTATTACCGTTATCTGTATTCTATTATTTGTCGGTGCAATGGGTAAGTCAGCCCAAGTACCTCTTCATGTATGGCTGCCTGAGTCCATGGAGGGTCCGACCCCTATTTCTGCTTTAATCCATGCGGCTACCATGGTGACTGCTGGCGTCTTTATGGTCGCACGCATCTCCCCTTTAATGGAGTTATCAACCACAGCGCTAAGCTTTGTATTGGTTATTGGGGCAACAGGGGCCTTATTTACTGGAATCCTAGCTTTAGTAATGAATGATATCAAGCGAGTTGTTGCATACTCTACCCTATCGCAATTAGGTTATATGATGGTAGCCATGGGGGCCTCAGCTTATAGTGCGGGGATCTTTCATTTATTGACACATGCTTGTTTCAAAGCCTTGTTGTTCTTAGGCGCAGGCTCGGTAATCATTGGCATGCACCATGAACAAGATATGCGTAAAATGGGTGGCTTGTGGAACAAAATGCCCATTACCTATGTGACCTATGTCATTGGAAGTTTAGCGCTTTGTGCTTTCCCTCCTTTTGCTGGTTTTTATTCTAAAGACACGATTATCGAAGCGGCCCAGCTCAGCCAAATTCCAGGTGCTAGTTATGCCTATTTTTGTGTGGCTTTGGGGGCTATGGTAACCGCCTTATATACGTTTAGATCCTTATTTATGACCTTCCATGGTAAGCCACGGATGGATGAACATACTTTAAGCCATCTGCACGAATCACCCTGGGTGGTTTGGTTGCCCTTAGTCATCTTGGCTATTCCTTCCGTGATTATCGGCTACATACTTTATATGCCTATGTTATTTAATCAACCTAGCTTACTAAGTTCTTCCCTGTTTATTTTACCTGAACACAATGTATTAGCCGAACTAGCTCATGAAGTTAGCTCGCCGCTTAGCTCGGCACTTCACTCGGTAACTAGCTTGACCTTTTGGCTAACGGTAGCCGGTGCGCTCATTGCTTGGGTTTGCTATATTGCTGTTCCCGCAATCCCGACGATGTTAGCAAAACACCTTTCTTTCATTTATTCCGTTTTATTAAACAAATATGGCTTCGATCGTTTTAATGACCTTGTTTTTGTCAAGGGTTCTAAAATGATGGGATGCTTGTTTTATAAAGTCGGTGATCAGAAGTTGATTGATGGTTTGATAGTTAATGGCAGCGGTAAGTTAGTGCGATGGTTTTCCAGTAAAGGTCGTACAGTGCAAAGTGGCTATCTATATCATTATGCAACAGTCATGGTATTGGGATTATTCGGTTTCTTGTGTTGGTTGATACTGCGCTAAAGATAAGGTGAAAGTATGCATCATTTGCTTAGTTTATTAATTTGGTTACCCATTCTTGGTGGCGTTTTTGTCCTTTTAACTGGGGATGAAAACAATCCCAATGTATCGCGTTACCTCTCATTATTTACAGTCGTCCTGAGTCTTGTACTCTGCATTCCTTTAGTGGCAGGCTTCGATGTAAATAGCTTTAATATGCAATATATTGAAGAAATAGCGTGGATGCCCTCGCTAGGGATTAACTACACTATTGGTATCGATGGTTTGTCATTACTGCTCATTGCCTTGAGTATATTTACTAACCTGATAGTAATTCTTGCTACTTGGACGAGCATCAATAAAAAAGTTGCCCAATATCTTAGTGCATTTTTAATTATGCAGGGCTTATTAGTTGGCGTATTCTCGGCTATGGATGCTATTTTATTCTATATCTTCTGGGAAGCGACTCTAATACCAATGTACTTAATTATTGGGATCTGGGGTTCCGATAATCGCGTTTATGCAGCCATTAAGTTCTTCTTATACACCTTTTTAGGCTCGGTGCTGATGTTGGCTAGCTTTTTATACATGGGCTATATCGCAGGTTCATTCAAAATTGAAACCTTTTACGCGATTAAATTAGGAATGACTGCACAAACCTTAATTTTTATCGCTTTTTTCTTAGGTTTTGCGATAAAGATACCCATGTTTCCAGTGCATACCTGGTTACCCGATGCCCATACCGAGGCGCCAGCCGGTGGTTCTGTGGTTCTGGCAGCTATTTTGCTAAAGCTAGGTGGTTACGGTTTTATTCGCTTTACCCTGCCTATCGTTCCTGATGCAAGTGCTAAATATGCAGGCTTAATGGTCGCGTTATCGTTAATTGCGGTAGTCTACATTGGTCTTGTCGCCATTGTGCAAAAGGATATGAAACGTCTTATTGCTTACTCGTCTATTTCACATATGGGTTTTGTAACCCTTGGATGTTTCGCCATATTTAGCATTGCTAATAAGACAGGTTTAAATAATGCTGGTCTCATTCTTGAGGGCGCCATTGTGGTAATGATTTCTCATGCCTTTGTCTCGAGCGCTATGTTCGCAGGAGTCGGCTATATTTACGAGCGGATGCATACTCGCTTACTCTCAGATTTTGGCGGCATCGTCAATACTATGCCTATTTTTGCTTCATTTTTTATGTTGTTTGCGATGGCCAATGCTGGTTTACCTGGAACTTCTGGGTTTGTAGGCGAGTTTATGGTTATTTTAGGAAGTATCAAGGCTGGATTCTGGATTGCTTTTTGGGCTGCAACTACGTTGATTATCGGCGCTGCTTATACCCTTTGGATGTATAAGCGGGTTATATTTGGTGCTATAGCCAACCCCAAAGTAGCTGCGTTAAAAGATATTTCTGGTTTTGAATTGAGCGCTTATGTTTTACTGGCGTTGATGGTGATAGCGATGGGTGTTTATCCTAAGCCTATGCTTGAGTATGTACATCAAACAGTAAGCCATACTTTAGCGCTTGCTGATAAGTCCAAATTGTAACATTGCAAGGTAATCAAAAATGATCGCATTATTAGATAATATACATGTAGCACTTCCAGAAATGATTGTGCTTGCCACCGCATGCCTTGCATTGCTTGCGGATCTATTTTTACGCCAGCGCTTTAAGTCAATTGCTTATACAGTAGCCTGTATAGGGCTATTATTGGCTTTGGGTGTCAGTAGCTTATATTTAGGTGATTTTAAAGTTCTTATTTTAAATGGTCTGTTCATTAGTGATGATGCTGGGCATTTAATGAAAATCTTCATTTATCTAACAGTCTTCTTAAGTTTTGTGTATGCGCAACATTACATCGATGAACGTAAAATGCCCAGTGGCGATTATTATGTTTTAGGCTTGTTCGCAACCTTGGGAATGATGGTTTTGGTTGCCTCCCATTCACTACTAACTATCTACCTTGGTTTAGAATTAATGTCATTACCACTTTATGCAATGACAGCCATAAGACGGACGAATAGTGATGCATCAGAAGCAGCCATCAAATACTTCGTGATGGGGGCTATTGCTTCTGGTATGTTGCTGTATGGGATTTCTTTAATCTATGGGGCAACAGGGAAACTCGATTTATTAGAAGTTGCTAACGCAATCAATGCTAATTGGCAGCAGCAAAGCAACTTACTGGCTTTTGCTCTAGTATTTATTTTCGCTGGTGTAGGATTTAAATTGGCCGCCGTTCCTTTCCATATGTGGGCGCCCGATGTTTATCAAGGAGCGCCAAGCTCAGTAAGTTTATTTATAAGTACGGCCCCTAAAATTGCAGCACTGGGCATGGCCTTCAGGCTACTCACCATCGGTTTTATCGACCTTAGCGCGCAATGGCAACAAATACTTTTGGTGATGTCTATATTATCAACTGGTTTAGGAAATCTTTTTGCCGTTGTACAAACCAATATCAAACGCTTATTTGCTTATTCAGCCATAGCCCATATTGGTTATTCATTATTTGGTATTTTAAGTGCATCAGCAGCCGGTTATTCTGCTGCACTCTATTATATTGTGGTTTATGCGCTGATGTCAGCGGCCGCGTTCGGCTTAATTGTTTTAATGTCGTCACAAGGTATGGAAATTGAATCTATTGATGATCTAAAGGGGCTTAATAAAAGAAGTCCATGGTTAGCATTTATGATGCTTATCGTGATGTTCTCAATGGCTGGGGTTCCTCCAACCGTGGGCTTTTTTACTAAATTACTGGTTTTAAAAGCTTTGGTAGATGTACAGCTAACTTGGGTAGCTATTTTAGGCCTCGTCTTTACCGTGATCGGCGCTTATTATTACCTACGAATTGTCAAAGTGATGTATTTTGATCAACCTATGAGTAGTGAGCCTATTGTAATTAGTAAAGCCAATAGCCTGGTGTACTCTGTAAATTGTTTGGCTTTATTGTTTCTTGGTATATTCCCAAGTGCCTTAATTTCTTTATGTATGAATGCATTTGCATAATTTATTCATAAACTTTAAGAAAGGGCTTGCTATAGTTAAGAACTCTCAGTATAATTGCTTTCAGTTGACGCGGGGTGGAGCAGCCTGGTAGCTCGTCGGGCTCATAACCCGAAGGTCGTAGGTTCAAATCCTGCCCCCGCTACCACCTATTTAGAACCCCATTTATGGGGTTTTTTATTATGTTTAATAGCGCATTACTCGAATCTACATCATTCAACGGTGTGGCCGGGTTCGCCCTTTTTTTTATTTGTTAATATATATGATACGAGATGAATTAGTACAGTTGCTGTCACCTACTATTAACAATATGGGATATGAGCTTTGGGGTTGTGAATTTCTTTCTCAAGGGAAACATTCTTTATTAAGAATCTATATAGATAAGGAAGATGGTATCGGAATAGAAGATTGCCAAGCAGTGAGCAGAGAAGTTAGTGCCTTGCTTGATGTAGAAGATCCAATCCCTGGTAATTACAGCTTAGAAGTATCTTCTCCTGGTATACCTAGACCTTTATTTAATAGTGAGCAGTATCAGCGTTATATTGGGCAGGAAGCACAAATTAAAACGTTTAAGCCTGTGAATGGTAAACGCAAGTTGTTAGGTATTATTGTCTCTGCAACCGAGAGTTCAGTAGTGCTGGATATAAACAATGAACATCAAGAACTGCTTTATTCAAATATTGTGAAAGCAAGTTTGACAGTCTAGAGAGGCGAACAATGAGCAAAGAATTGTTATTAGTTGCTGAGGCATTATCAAACGAAAGAGGTGTTAGTAAGGACGTAATTTTACTAGCCATTCAGGCCGCATTGGAGTCTGCTACTCGTAAAATGTTTAGTTTGGATGTAGGCATACGGATTAAATTAGATCCACGCACAGGCGAATATGAAACATTTAGATATTGGGATGTCGTTGATGAGGATGAGCTAGAATTTCCTGATCGTCAATTAACTCTTGAACAAGCCCAAGAACGCAATCCTAAAATTTCCCTACACGAGCGAATTGAAGAGTCCATTCCTTCTATTGAGTTTGGCCGTATTGAAGCACAAACCGCTCGCCAAGTAATTATGCAAAAAGTAAGGGAAGCTGAGCGTGATTTAGTTATTGATCAATTCCGCAGTAAATTAGGCCAACTTATTTATGGTACGGTGAAAAAGGTAACTCGTGATAACATCATTATCGATTTAGGTGGCAAAGCTGAAGCATTTTTACCACGGTCCGAAATGTTGCCTCATGAAATGTTTCGTCCTAATGATCGAGTGAGGGCTTATTTATATGACATTACCCCTCAGTCACGTGGACCGCAATTATTTGTAAGCCGTACCCGTAATGAAATGCTAATCGAATTGTTTAGAATCGAAGTGCCTGAGATTGGCGAAAATATAATTGATATCAAAGCTGCTGCTCGTGATCCAGGAAACCGCGCTAAGATTGCGGTTAAAACCAATGATGGCCGTATTGATCCAATTGGTGCTTGTGTTGGAATGCGAGGCGCCCGGGTTCAAGCTGTTTCTAGTGAGTTGGGTGGCGAGCGTGTTGATATCGTCCTATGGGATGATAATCCTGCTCAATTAGTTATTAACGCGATGGCACCAGCCGATATTTCTTCTATCGTTGTCGATGAAGATACCCATACGATGGACTTGGCGGTCGAAAAAGAACAATTATCGCAAGCAATTGGCCGGAACGGGCAAAATGTTCGACTAGCTAGCCAACTTACTGGTTGGACATTAAATGTAATGACTACTGATGAATTTGAAAATAAAAATCAGGAAGAGTCGAGCAAAATCATCAAATTATTTACAACTGCGCTTGAAATAGATGAAGAGATCGCTAATTTATTAGTAGCTCATGGTTTTTCTTCTTTAGAAGAAATCGCCTATGTTCCAAAAGATGAATTGTTAGCGATTGAAGAATTTGATGAAGAAATCATTGAAGAACTACGCAATAGAGCGAATGACACCTTATTGACTATGGCTTTATCCTCAGGAAAAGGATTGTCTGGTTCTCCCGATGATTCATTATTGATGATGGATGGCATGACCGAAGATTTAGCCAATAAATTGGCAAACAAGGGCATTAGCACCATGGAAGATTTAGCAGAATTATCAGTAGACGACTTACTAGAAATTGATGGTCTTAGCGAAGAGAAGGCTGGCGCTTTAATTATGAAAGCTCGCGAACCTTGGTTTTTATAAAGATTAATTAACAAGCATACAATCTGGTGAGAGTAGTAATAGAATCAATGAAGCTTATCCAGTAGCTTAGAGGGGATAAAAATATGGCGGATGTGACGGTGAAACAATTAGCTCAAGTCGTTGGTATCCCGGTTGAGCGCTTATTAAACCAGTTGCAGGAAGCAGGATTATCTTTCACTGATGATCACCAGACTGTAAATGAAGATCAAAAGCGTATTTTGCTTAATTATTTGAAAGGCAGCTCTGCAAAAGATGTGCGTGTGACGCCTGAACGAATTACTTTACGTAAAAAAAGTATGTCTCAAGTAACAGTAGGACATGATAGTCATAGTGGTAAAACGGTAAACATTGAAGTGCGGAAGAAAAAGACTTTTGTCAAACGAAGTTCTATTCCTGAGCAACCTGAAGTAGAAGAATTGCCTGTAGAAGAAACGGTGGTCGATGTGGTAAATGAACAGCTAGAGCCTGTTCTTACTCATGAGGAGCCGAGCGCTAATGAGCAGTTGCACAGTGATGAGACCGTTCAGACAGCAACGGAAATTGAAGCGGCTCAACCTGAGACCTTGGCTGATACCTCCTCAGTAGAATCCTCTGAAAATCCTACCTTAGAGAGTATTGAATCTACTGCAACAATTCCGACTGATACTCCAGTAGAAGCTACCCCTGAAGCAGGCCATAAAACGCATAAAGAAGAAAAACACGAAAAACCAGCTAAAAAGAAACATCCTGAAATGACTAATAATGATTCGGAATCTTCTGATTTTAAGAAGGTTAAGAAAAAGCCTAAATACCAAAATTTCGAACGCGAGGAAGAGGATCAAGAAAGTCATCATCGGGGTGGACGAAATAAATTTAAAAAACGTAAAGGTCAAGAAAAATCGGATAGATATCGCGAGGCTGAGGAAAGTCTTACTCATGGCTTTGCTCTACCTACTGCCCCTGTGGTTCGTGAAGTCCTTATACCTGAAACCATTACGGTTGCTGACCTAGCAAAACGGATGTCGGTTAAAGCGGCAGAAGTAATTAAAGTGATGATGTCCTTAGGCGCTATGGCCACTATTAACCAAGTCATTGATCAAGAAACTGCGGTTATTGTTGTGGAAGAGATGGGCCATAAAGCGGCTATGTTAAAAGAAGATGCGATAGAAGCAGGTTTAGGTGAATCTATTTCTCATGGTACGAATACGGAGTCAAGAGCTCCGGTGGTAACCATTATGGGGCACGTGGATCACGGGAAAACCTCTTTACTCGACTACATTCGCCGTACTAAGGTAGCTGCAGGCGAAGCAGGTGGTATTACCCAGCATATTGGTGCTTATCACGTGAGTACCCCGAAAGGTGACATTACCTTCCTAGATACGCCAGGCCACGCTGCCTTTACTGCGATGAGAGCTCGTGGGGCGCAAGCTACTGACATCGTTGTGCTTATCGTAGCTGCTGATGATGGTGTGAAACCGCAAACCATAGAAGCAATTCAACATGCTAAAGCGGCAAAAGTCCCTATTATTGTAGCCATCAATAAAATGGATAAACACGATGCTGATCCTGAGCGGGTAATGAATGAGTTATCTAATTTTGAAGTCATCCCGGAAGCTTGGGGTGGAGATACTATGTTTGCCCATATTTCCGCTAAATCAGGTTTGGGGATTGATGAGCTTCTCGATGCTATTTTATTACAATCTGAAGTTTTAGAATTGACAGCTCCGACTGACGGTTCAGCTAAAGGGGTGGTCATTGAGTCGCGCTTAGACAAAGGACGCGGTCCTGTTGCCACAGTATTGGTACAAAGTGGTACTTTAAGAAAAGGTGACATCCTCTTAGCTGGCTTACAATATGGTAGGGTCAGAGCTTTGGTAGGCGATAATGGGGATCTAGTTGAGAGTGCTGGCCCCTCTATCCCAGTGGAAATTTTAGGTTTATCTGCTATTCCTCATGCGGGCGACGAGGCCATTGTAGTGCCGGATGAAAAGAAAGCGCGGGAAGTAGCTTTATTTCGACAAGGTAAATTCCGCGATGTTAAGCTAGCTCGTCGTCAGAAATCATCCATCGAAGGCATCATGGAGAATATGACCGCTGCAGAATCAAAGATCTTAAACATTGTCTTGAAAGCGGATGTGCAGGGTTCTTTAGAAGCTATCTCTGATGCGCTGATTAAATTATCGAATGACGAAGTAACGGTACAAGTCATTGCTAATGGCGTAGGTGGAATAACCGAGTCAGATGTCCATTTAGCAATTGCTTCTAATGCAGTTCTAATCGGATTTAATGTGCGCGCCGATGGTGGTGCTAAGAAATTAGCTGAGCAAGAATCAGTAGCCTTGCATTATTTTAGCGTAATTTACGACATAGTTGACCAAATAAAAGGTGCTCTAACCGGGATGTTGGCTCCTCAGTTTAAAGAGGAAATCATCGGTACGGCTGAAGTACGTGATGTATTTAAGTCACCTAAAATTGGCGCTATTGCTGGCTGTATGGTTGTTGAGGGTATAATTAAACGTAATAACCCCATCCGTGTTTTACGCGCTAATGTGGTGATTTATGAAGGTACTTTAGAATCATTACGTCGTTTTAAAGATGATGTTGTTGAAGTACGTCAAGGTTTTGAATGTGGTATTGGGGTGAAAAACTACAATGATGTGAAACCTGGCGACTTGATTGAAGTATATGAAACTATAGAAATTAAGCGTGATTTATAAATGAGTAATTTTAAAAGAACGGATCGAGTTGCGGAAATGATCCAGCGCAAATTAGCACAAATTATTCCGCAAGAAGTAAAAGATCCACGCCTAAAGGGCATTATTACTATTTCAGCAGTAAAAGTTGCTGCTGATTTAGGCCATGCAAAAGTCTATTTTACGGTTTTTAATGATGATAAAACGCTGGCTGCAACTATTTTGAATGCAGCTGCAGGTTATCTTCGTAGTGCTTTAGCGCGTAGTATTACCTTACGCACAGTTCCCCAACTACATTTTGTTTATGATGAATCAATCGAATACGGTGAGCGCTTAAGTCGATTAATTGATAAAGCAAATGACATAAACCCTGACGATAATGCCAATAGCGGAACCTAAAAAACCAATAAACGGGATTTTGTTATTAAATAAACCGCAAGGAATCACATCGAATAAGGCCCTGCAAAAAGCTAAAGGCTTATATCAAGCCAAAAAAGCGGGTCATACTGGCAGCCTTGACCCTTTGGCGACGGGTATGCTCCCTATTTGTTTCGGTGAAGCGACTAAAATTTGCCAATATTTTTTAGATGCAGACAAATGTTACCAAACCACCGGAATTTTAGGGGTGAAAACTAATACCTCTGATTCGACCGGTGAAATTACTCATCAAGTAGATGAGTTTACTATTAGTTCGGCAGAACTTAATCTTGTTTTGGATAAGTATAAAGGAGACATAGAGCAGGTGCCATCAATGTTTTCTGCTTTAAAACATAAGGGGCGGCCACTTTATCACTATGCCCGTAATGGCCAAGAAATTCAACGGCCCGCCCGTAAAATATCAATAAGTGAATTAAGCTTAGAGCAATTCGATGGAGTACATTTTGATTTAATGGTACTTTGCAGTAAAGGGACTTACATTCGTAATCTCGTAGAGGATATTGGAGAGAGCTTAAATGTAGGCGCCCATGTAAGTCGTTTGCACCGGGTTTATACCTCAGGCTTCGAAAACAAGCCGATGTATTCTTTAGAAGAGTTAGCTGAGCTGTCAGAGGGACAACGGCTAGAGTGTTTAATCCCGATGGATACGGCGATTGATTATTTTCCTAGTCTCGTTCTCGCAGATGAAGAGGTGTTGGTTTTGCGTCAAGGTCGAATACTTAGTGCGCATTTACCCCCTCAGAATAATGTTGAACAGCTGCGTTTATATGATAAAACCAAACAATTCATCGGTTTGGGCGATAGGCTAGAGAATGGTGATATTAAAGTTAAACGTTTACTATCGTTTTAACGCCAATTGTAGCTTTCGGAGTGTTTAATCTAAAAATAACAATGGGGCTTTATCTAATTTTTGTAAGAAAGTATACTGATTAACCAGCAAAATAGACGGGACAGACCACCAAGATCAAGCGCTTAATAACGAATTTTGGGAAAAATATCAATTTTTTTACAGAAATTATTTTCCAGCTCTTGTTTCATGGAGAATGCCTTGGTAGAATGTCCGCCTTTAAATGAACATTTAGTAGTTCCAGGAGTGTATAATGTCGCTAAATAGCGCAGATAAAGCAGCAATTATTAGTGAGTACAAACGTGCCGATAAAGATACTGGTTCACCAGAGGTACAAGTTTCTTTGATTACTGGTCGTATCAAGTATTTAACTGACCACTTTAAAGCTAATCAGAAAGATTTCCATTCTCGACGTGGTTTACAAAGCCTAGTTAATAAGCGCCGTAAACTATTGAAATATTTAAAGCGTAATGACAGTGCTCGTTATCAAACCTTAATTCAAAGTCTTGGATTAAGAGATTCTTATTGATAGAGTTTCTTTATGCTCTTGAGCTACATCAACGCTCTACAGTCGTTTAAAATAAAAGGCGCAGTATTATGCGCCTTTTTTCGTTATAAAATTTACTAATGAGGAACATTACGTGAAAATTACAAAACAAGTAGCTTTCGGTGAACATACCCTAGTTCTAGAAACCGGAGAAGTCGCTCGACAAGCCGATGGCGCCGTATTAGCAAGCATGAATGGCACTCAAGTATTAGTTACTGTGGTTGCAAAAAAAGATGGTGCGGAAGGTAATGACTTTTTTCCTTTAACGGTTAATTATCAAGAAAAATTTTATGCGATAGGTAAAATCCCTGGTGGTTTTAATAAGCGTGAAGGCAGACCCAGTGATCATGAAACCTTAGTTTCTCGTCTCATTGATAGACCCATCCGTCCTTTATTTCCTGAAGGCTTTCATAATGAAGTCCAGATTATTGCCACGGTTCTCTCTTTAAATCCCGATGTGTCCTCAGACATCATCGCCATGATTGGCGCATCTGCTGCGCTTGCCATTTCTGGCGTGCCTTTTAGCGGGCCGATTGGCGCTGCGCGCGTAGGTTATAAAGACGGTATTTATTTATTAAATCCCAGCAAAAAAGAGTTAGAAGATTCCCAATTAGACCTAGTGGTAGCCGGTACTAAAGACGCTATTTTAATGGTGGAATCTGAAGCTAAAGAATTAAGCGAAGAAATCATGCGTGGCGCTATTATGTATGGCCATGAAATGATGAAAAATGTGATTAAAGCTATAGGCGAATTAGCCGCCGAAAGCGGTACTGAGCGTTGGAACTGGCAAGCAGGTGAAACGGATGAAGTATTACGTTCACGTATTCATGATATGGCAAAACAAGAAGTAGAAGCGGCTTATTTAATTAAGGACAAGCAACAGCGTTATCAGCGTCTTGGTGAGTTAAAAGAACAAACCATTGCTGCTTTAACTGCTGAAAATGATGAATTAAAATCCGATGTGATTGCGAATTTATTCACAGCGTTGGAAAGCTCCATTGTCCGTAATCGAATTTTAGACGGTGAGCCTCGCATTGATGGCCGCGATCAAAAAACGGTTCGCCCCATCTCTATCCGTACTAAATTTTTAGAAAGAACCCACGGTTCTGCCTTATTTACACGCGGTGAAACCCAAGCCATTGTGGTTGCTACTTTAGGTAATGAGCGTGATGCCCAAACTTTAGATGGGATTAGCGTTGATACTAAAGATCGATTTATGCTGCATTATAATTTCCCTCCTTACTCGGTAGGTGAAACAGGGCAAGTAGGTAGCCCTAAACGCCGCGAAATTGGCCATGGCCGGCTAGCTAAGCGGGCGCTTATGGCTGTATTGCCTAGTGCCAGCGAATTTCCTTATGTCTTACGGGTTGTATCTGAAATTACTGAATCTAATGGTTCAAGCTCTATGGCTACTGTTTGTGGTAGCAGTTTAGCATTGATGGATGCTGGCGTACCTTTAAAAGCACCTGTAGCCGGGGTTGCCATGGGTTTGATCAAAGAAGGCGAGCGATTTGCGGTATTAACGGATATTTTAGGTGATGAAGATCATCTGGGTGATATGGATTTTAAAGTAGCAGGTACTTTAAATGGTATTACGGCTCTGCAGATGGATATGAAAATTACCGGCATTACCAATGAAATTATGGAGCAAGCTTTAGAGCAAGCATTAGCCGGACGTATCCATATTCTAGGAGTAATGAATAATGCGCTAGCCGAGCACAGAACAGAGTTATCTCAACATGCTCCGCGGATTACCACCATGAAAGTAGCGGAAGATAAGATTCGTACTATTATTGGTAAAGGTGGTGCAACAATCAAAGGCTTAATTGAAACAACTGGGGTTTCAATTGATATCGATGATAGCGGTGTTGTTCAACTATTTTCTCCTGATGCCGAAGCTTTAGAAGAGGCACAAAAGCAAATTAAATTGCTCATCGCTGAAATTGAAGTGGGACAAACTTATCAAGGAAAAGTAAGTAAAATCGTTGATTTCGGTGCCTTTATTAATCTCTTGCCTGGTAAAGATGGTTTATTACATATTTCACAAATTTGTTCTGATCGCAGCCAAAAGGTAGAAGAGATTTTACAAGAGGGCCAGGATATTGAAGTATTTGTTGCTGGCATTGATAAACAAGGTCGCGTCAAGTTGGAGTGGAAAGATAAACCGCAAGCGGCTACTCCAGAAAAAACTGAAGAGCAGGCTGCTTCTGAGCCCTTAGAAGTAGCTGAGCTTCCTCATTCCTCAGAAGAAGAGTAATCTTCTTAGCGATAACTAGGGGCCTGGATGCCCCTAGTTATTTTCTTTCTGAAATGAAGACGTACTTTAATTCGCCTTAATCGATATGTTTTACCAGAACACCTAGTTTACCTCTCTTTTTATAAGCAAGGGCTTTAACTCACTTAGTAATTGAGTACCTAAACCTCGACTTGCCCCCCTACTCAATGATACTTATAAGCCTCACCTGCGCGAGAATTTTTCTTTTGGTTTTATACCTTATTATGTTTATTCGAATATACTTAATTAAAAAGAAAAATAGTAATTAGGAAAAGTGACTATGGATGGGAAGGCACTTGGTGAATTATCCAGTATAGGCGTTGAGCAAGTTAATGAGTTCGGTGAGCGTTATTTTTCAAACCTCAATTTTAACTCCTTTTATAAGGTCAGCGCGCAGGATTTATATGAGCAAGACTTTGATGATTTATTCAAAAAAAACGCTCTTTATGTGATTGTAGGAACGGACTCAGGCCTATTTCCTAAATATATTAAACATAAGGGGATCCCCGATGGGAGTCGATACATCTTTATTGAGCCGAGTGCTATCTTATCAGAGCTTTTAAAAGCTAAAGTCCTCAACACCACCGAACTCAATTTTGCGTTTACTGATGAAAATACCTGGATCGAAGCTATAGAGGCGTTTAAAGGTGAAGAGTATTTTTATTTAAATTCTGTCCATATCAATTATGCCTATTGTACTAAAGAAGATAATCTAAATATTTATATGGATTTATGTTGGTATGTAGATGAGAAGATAAGGCAATTACATTATGAATATAGGGTTACCATCGGTACAGAACAGTTTATTGTGCAGCAGCTATTAAATTTAGTTGATAACCAACATCCAGCGATGCATTTAGCCGGAGCATTTAACGGAAAAACCGCCTTTGTTTTAGGTGGGGGGCCTTCCTTAGATGAGGCTTTGCCTTGGCTGTTAAAAAATCGTTCTTGGGTAGTCCTCTTGGCTGCTTCTAGGATTTCGAAACGATTATTGGACCTTGGGATTGAGCCCGACTTTATTATCTCAGGTGATCCTTTTTACCTAAATTATTCAGTGAGTAAAGATATTTATAATTTCAGTACCAAACCCATCCTCATTCATAGCTGCTATGTTTATCACCCTTTATTAAGCCAATGGCAAGGGCGTTCTTTCTATTTAGATAATCGTCTGTTTTGGAATGCGGCCATCAATGAAGACAATTTAATCTCTAACCCGCCTACCGTTTCGAATGCCGCACTCGGTGTGGCTTTACAGATGGGATTTTCGCAAATTTTTTTAGCAGGTGTTGATCTGTGTTTTACGAAAGATGGATTTACGCATGCGCAAGGGAGTAATGAATACGCGGCCGGCGCACGTTTTAATTTAACGGGGATTGAAGTTGAAACTTATGACCATACTAAGTCACCCACCGCCTTAGATTATCGATTCGCCAGGGACTTTTTAGAGCGTCAAGTACAAGATATTGCACCTAATCGGGTATATAATATTTCTTTGCATGCTGCAAAAATTGCTAATATAAAATACATGCCGTTATCGCAAATAACACTAGATAAAAAAGATATTGATATTAATGCTATTGTTACGCCCTTATTTATAAAAAACGTCAATATAAATTATTTCCATGACCTTAGGCAGGAACTCAATAAAGCACTCTATCAATTTAAGGAAATTCACAAATTAGCTACTACCGCCTTAAAATACAATAACGAACTTTATGGCGAAGATGGAACCATTAAAGATTATCGTATAAAGAAAAAATTAGATAAAATCGAAAAATTACTTGATCATCAATATCATGATTACTCTGAGATAGTGAAAGCTTTTGGTTTAAAGCAATTTATCCAATTTATAAAACCGCACGAGGAAATAAAACCCTTAACGAGTATTGATGAGCGAATAGAGCTGGCCCAAGAGTTAAAAGAACGGCTGGATATTTATTATAATTCTTTTATAGATGGCAGCAAAAATTTAATCAAAATAATAGAGCGTATTCATCAAATACTTAGGGCACGGGAAGAAGAGCAGAAAGCGGCGCCTAATTGGGATTTAATTATTGAATCTTGTAGAGCCGAACAAGCTTATGGGCGAGTTTATATTTGGGAACAATTAGAAAGTGCCAAGTACCTAGCTGCTGAACACCAGAAGGTATTTGCTGAATTTAAGCTCAAGTTTGCAGAAACCTTGGCTGATGCTCAAACTTTAGTTTTTCAAAAGATCAAAAAAAGAAATAGCTTGTCTTTGGCCAATCATCGTGCAAGTACTTTATTTAAGCAGAAAAAGCTCGAAACTTTAAGGAATATGCTTCCCGCTTTAGATAAGCATTTTGAGGCAGATAAAGTTGCTCCCTATCATTTTTTAATCCAAGGTTATGTTGCTGAATTAGAAAATGATAAAGAAAGGGCCTTAAGCTATTATCAACAGGTACTCGAAGCTGGTGCTGGGCCTTTAAAGGAAGCCTTATTACGCATTGTGCATTTAGATTTTCAAGAACAGGCTAATGAAGGGTTGGGACATCAGGCTTTAGAATGTTTGGCTCAGCTCGACCCCCGTTATTTAGTTTTTTATGCCGAAAGTTGCCGGATAAAAGGCAATGTTGCTGATGCAATAAACCTTTATATTAAATATTTGGCCATTTTCCCAGGGGATTGGCAGTCTTCACTGGCATTAGCCGAATTATTTTATCAACAAAAAATCTATGAAGGTACTGCCCTTTTATTAAAGCAAGTGTTAGAAAAAAATCCAACGCAAAAATCCGCTTTATTATTGAAGCAAAAATTAGATGCTGTACAAGGATAAAGGCCAGCGTTCCTGCAATGAGGGATTTATAGACGCGTATAAAAGCAGATTAATGGTGATTAATCATCTAAATAGGTCATCGTGCCATCTTTGGCTAAAGATTTAGCCAAGCCATTATGCTCCATATGGGCATTAATGGTTATAAGCTCGGGCTGTTCTCTTAATAAGCTTAAAACATCCTCCATAGTAAATTGGCTATTTTGTGGATAAAGCTTTTGGTATATGCGCAATACGAAATCAAAATCTTCCGGATAATCCACGGTCCATCGTAAATGAGAGAGATTTTCGGTATTGCTTAGTTTACCCAGTTTAAACAATTCAGGATGTTGATAAATGAATAAAGTAACGTGCTCTCTTTGGGAGCGAAGTTTTGCTTCGTAATAGGCTTTTTCTAATGCACTAAAACGAATTACTTCCGCACTCATCCCTACGGGAAAAAGGGAGGTTGAGGTGTAATCATTATCCTTGTTTAAATGCTCCTCAACTACTTTATCGATAATAGAAGGATCCAGCAGAGGGCAATCCGCTGTTAGTCGCACCACGTGGCTGGCTTGATAATGTTTGGCGCATTCATAATAGCGATTTAAAACATTGTTTAAACTGCCTCGAAAAACCTCTTGCTTGTTCTGGATAAAATAGTTTGCTAAAGGATCATCACTGATATCTGTACTGGTCGCCATAATAGCTAGATCTAAAGACTGCGCCTGTTGCATTCTTGTCCATTGATGCCAAACCATGGGATAGCCTAGAATAGGTTTTAATACTTTTCCAGGACATCTTGAGGAGGACATCCGTGCTTGAGTGATAGCAATAATCATTTCTTACTCGCTAATAATGTCGTCTTGGCTTAAAGGCGTGCCATATTTTAGATCCCGTTTAGCCTTCGCGCCAATAACCTTCGTTAAATACCTGGGATGTAAGCCTAGTGCCGGCCTGACCGAGCGTATATTTTCATAGCTTAAGGTTTCACCTTGTTTAATATCTTGTACTACATAAAGTGAGCGACGAAAGGTTCGACCATCTATTTCACTGGCTTTAATGCTATAGTCTACTTTACCCAGAGCTTGATAAGCTCGCTTTGCCTGAAATACCAGCTCTTTGAACTCATCAGGATATAAGGAGAAGGCGCCATCGACAGAGTTTTTATCTAAGGTAAAATGTTTTTCGATTAAGCTTGCGCCAAGAGCCACTGCAGTGACAGAAGCAGTTTGATCGATGGTGTGATCACTTAAACCAATTGGAAAAGAAAAGCGTTGTCTTAAATCGGTAATAGTATTTAAATTACAGTCTTCAATAGGGGTAGGGTAACCACTGATGCAATGGAGAACAACGAGCTCACGGCCCCCATTATCAAACACAGTTTCGACTGCCTCTTCAATTTCATCTAAGGAAGCAAGCCCTGTAGAGATAATAATCGGTTTTCCTGTAGAGGTGACTTTTTTAATTAGTCCTATATCAGTAATTTCATAAGAGGCAATTTTATAAGCAGGGCAATTAAGATCCTCTAAGAGATCCACCGCCGTATCATCAAAAGGGGAGGAAAATAAAGTAATGCCATGGGCGTGGGCCCGTTCAAATAAAGCTTGGTGCCACTCCCAGGGGGTATGGGCCTCTTCATATAAATCATACAAAGTCCTATTCGCCCATAACCCTTTTTTGATCAGAAACTCTGGTCCATCATGCTTTAAAGTTATCGTATCGGCTCTATAGGTTTGAATTTTAATAGCTTCCGCACCAGTTTTTGCTGCTTGATCAATTAAATCCAAGGCTTGATTGATATCACCTTGATGGTTGCCTGAAAGCTCGGCAATAATATAGGGAGGATGGCCTGGGCCTATTGTCCGTCCGTTAATGGTGACGGTGGTTGAAAATTGTTTGAATTTATTCATCTTGAGCGGTCCTTGTTTTATCACACAACTATGAATAAGCTATCCATAATTAAAATATATTCTTAATATTGGCACAGGAAAACAGGATTGTCAGGTAGGGCGAAACGGCAACCTTATTCATTTCTTTTAACGGGCTAGTTTTGTTTTATTTATTAGATTTGCGCAAATACGGCATCCAGTGCAGGTAAACTAAGCCCTGCTTCAACGCTTCTTAATAACTCATGTTACGCACGGTCAATTTTAAGCTGCCATATTTTTAAGCTCCTGCCAAGCAATCTGGTTCGCTCTAAGAATCAATTTGTACTTAATAGCAAAGTGATTTAAATGAGTTTT
>NZ_RZGQ01000030.1 GCF_003989735.1 Legionella sp. km772
TGGCGAACATAGCGGTTTGGAACCACCTGATCCCATCTCGAACTCAGTAGTGAAACATTCCTGCGCCAATGATAGTGTGAGGTCTCCTCATGCGAAAGTAGGGCATCGCCAGGGCTTTATTCCTAAAAGCGGCTTCTTAGCCGCTTTTTTTTTAACCTTCATACATACACCTGAACAATGGACTAATTAATTAGACGCACATTGAGACGAATTTTGAAAGCAACCATTCTCCGCAGATAAACATTGATACCCGCTAGTAGTGTAAGAATTATTACATTCATTTCCTACCAAAGAGCTGCAACTACTAACAGCTGTTCCTTTGCAGGCTACCGTGGCACAAATTCCACCACCATCAGAACAGTATGAGCCATTCCATTTGCATTGAATATCACTCGAACCACTTAGATAATAGTTGGCGCAAGTGCTTTCGCTAGTAATTTTTGAGCAAGCGCTGGTAGCGGTTCCCGTACATAAGGGCACAGCAAAAGCAGAACTAACTAGACCTAAACCAAAAAGGGTTAATAGGGTTTTCATAAATACTCCTAAATATAAGTTATTTGTATTATTCTAAATTTAGCAGAAACCTTTTATAAAGCAAATGACATCTATGAGCGGCGCTCTTAGCCCTCCTGCAATGGATTTCCCTATTGAAAAGAGGGTTAAAGCCTGGAGTCGTTTTCTCAGCGAAGAACGCCAGTTGTTAACCACATTTCCCTTGTGCGCTAACCTGAGCTTAATAGCTATTAGCTGTTTGGACTTTGGCACTTCAACGGAGTTTTGTGTACAAGTGCCTGGCGATGCACGCTGAAAACCACAGCGGAATAGCTACTATTGCATTCTTCATTGAGGACCCTTTGCCGCTTTGCACAGGACTAACCCACGCATAGGGAAGATGAATGGCTGATACTAAGATGAGAAAGCCCTGTTAATGAGTACTAGTAAAATGCTTGGTAGATCTTTTTGCTCTAGTCTACTCACTCTAAATTTTAGTAACCATAATATAGATTCCATTGAATTATTTACCAAAAGATGAAATCAGTATATTTGGATTTCCCAGGGCTGCACTTAGCCTTATTTGGTGCACTTTACTTGAGTTTGCTCACAGGCACCATTACTCCATGCACATAAAACCGGAGCTCCGCCGCCAATAAGAAGATAATAACTTTGACAGCTAGTTTCGTTTTTAAGGGTACTGCAGTCACTGGTGGCTGTTTCGGGACAAGGAGAAGCAAATAAGGGATTCATAATAAGGAGAGAGAATAGAGCTAGTGGTAATCGGTTCATCACAAGTCCTAAGTATTTAAATATTTATTTTTAATTATAGTGGTTTTTTAGAGGGTTAGTCAGATTGGGTACATTTATATTCAGTATTCTATTAATTGGGGATACCAGTGGGTACCCCAGTAAATACGTCGTTTATTTAAAACGAGGGCTTTCGGGTGCTACAGCTAGAGGAGGAAGTCCGATTAATTTTTGATCATCCCGCGCCCGTATAGCCTTTAAAGCTTCTAAAGAGACATCAATAGCCTTCACCTGCTTAATTGATTCAGTATTAATTCGATTAGGATCGATTAATTCATAGCGGCCATAGATAAAATTTCCAGTACGAAGGGCTATATTGGCTAAGCAAATTAATGCATTCAATATCCCATTTAGGATTATTCCTATTCCGCGATGCTTTTCTAAATGGCATTTAGGTGCTTCTTTTATTAGGCCTTGGCATCGTTCCGCAAATTCTTTCGTCGACATAGTTGCATTGGGAGCAATAAATTTTTTCCTTTCTTCTGCTAAGCGAGCGCATAAGTTAAACGCTTCTTCACTTGCTTTCACCGATTTTTTTACTAACAGGGCTGCCTTTTCTTCTAATTGTTCTAAATAAGTGTTGAAACCGCAAAACGTTAAGTGAGCCATTCTGTTTTCGGTTGGACTGATAGGGTCGGTCGTGCTTTGATTAGTTGTTTTATTAGCCTGACTAAGATGTATTGATAGCCTACTATCTTCCTCTTTAGATTTATCCTCTAATTTGAAAACAACGGTTTTTTTGGCATGGTTCTCTGTTGGCGAACTTACGCGGGCGGCGCTTGGTTCGACTAAGGAAACCCAATGAAATCGCCCCAAATTATTTAATAAGAGATCGGGCCGACGTAATTGTGATCCGGAGCTAGGTACGCCATTGTGATAAATTTCTAATAACATTTCATTATCGTATACGATATCAACACCATCATTACCGTTGGGATACTCTTGCCGCCCTTGTAAATAGTCATGCAGGTTGATTAAGGTTTCTTCTGAGCCCCATACTGTGTTGGTATCTAAATGAGCAATATATTTATTAATATTTAAGTTATTGTTGGCAGTAAAAAATTGGGACGCAGTTTCAAATACCAAATTAGATAAAAAGGCATTGTGATAAAAAGGAGTGACGCTTAATTCATCTTTCCTAATGCTGTCTTTCTGGTCTTGGTATAATTTCTCTATTAGCGCTAACCAAGCCGTTTGATGGTCTTTGATCACCTCTTTAAAAGGTAGTGTTTTGTTTTGGATTATTTCCTTGCAAAATAAGCGTTGATGCAGAATATGTGCTTGAATTTCTTCCTGCGTGAAAATTTCTTCTTTAACTATCTTTGCAACATAAGCCTCCCATTCTTGAGGATATTGGGCTTTTGCTTCTATGAACGAGAGTTCTTTTTTGGGTAGTAAACGGTGCAGAAATTGATAGCGAAGCTCTGGTTTTTTGGCTAAGTCTATTTTAGAAAGGGTTTTATCACTTTCTTCATAAGTCTTCTGCAGGAATAAATCCCATTGGCTTACAAACTTATTAATTACTTGGGGGAAATCTAATTTTCCTTCCTGCAGTAAATCTTTAATAAATTGTTGTTGGACTTCATACTCTTCAATGATTTTTCGTTTAAGAAGGGCTAGTTTTTCTTGATAAATTTTTTCGGCTTGCGTGCTCCATTCTGCAAAATATCTATCAATAATAGTGGGGTAATGTTTGGCCATATGTTGATGTAATTCAGAATCAGGCTTCCGGATATTAAATACTTTATAAATTTCAGCTTCCGTATAATCAGGTAGATTAAATTCTTGATCTTCAAATAAAACAGCTAAGGGAGACTGATTTTTTTCTAATTCCAAACGGAATAAGTATAGCAAGCCATAATTAATAGCGGTTAGGAGGGAGGAGCGTTTAGGCTTATGAAGTAATTCTTCTTTTACTTGCAAAGCGGCCATTCGACGCGTGGCCTCGCCTAAAATAGGCTCAATAATAGTGGCTATTTGTTCAGCTGAAAAGTGGAGTTTTTGGGGATTTTTCAATAGAGCATGTAATTGTTTTTTCTGGAGTTCGCTTAATTCTAATTTAGTGAAGATTTGTTCTGCAAATTCGGGGTTTCTTTTGTTTAATAAAAAATACATTAAGGAAATACTATAAGCATAATACATACAATTCCCTTTACCACTATTGTCTACTTTTTCCCTAGGCATGTTATCTCCAATAAAACAATTAGTCCAAATGATCTAATTTATGCTTTATTATTATGCACAATACTGCTAGGTATGTAAACAGTTTTGTCATAGTTTATCGCAATCTTGTCTTCGCTACTTATCAAATCGTCGATAAATAGCTTTGCCAAGTAAAAATAGAGCGAGGAAGAAAAGACCCCATAGCACTAATAGAGGAAGAAAATAAATAATTAGAACAATTATTCCATAGCTTAGTTGTTCCAACTGATCCAATAAGCTTTGATAAGCCGCCTTAGCTACCTTGACGAGGTCCCATGAGCGCATTTTTTGGATGGGACTTGCCGGTTTTATTTCTAAACTAATATCAATTAACGACAGTGCCACTGACTCGGAGTAATATTTTATTTGTCCCTCGACTAAGTCTATTTGCCCTTGGGTGTCAGTGAGCTGTTTAAAAACATCTAGGACATCCTCGGTTTTTTTAGCACCATCCATAATTTTCTCTAGTTGTGCTTTTGTGGTTTCCAAATTTTTTAAAGTACTTTGTAGATCCACATATTTTTGAGTAATGTCTTCGCCACTAATATCTTCGCTTTTGACTTTGATAGCCATTGTTTTTAATTGATCAAGGGCCTTTTGTAAGCCTTCTGCCGGTATGCGTATGGATATTCGCGCTGTATTATAGATTCCAACTTCATCGCCTTGATTACTGTTGGAACTAACGACATACCCCCCCGAATTATTGGCTAAATTAGTAATTTGGTTCATTGTTTTAGAAATATCATTTACTTCTAAAGTTAGGTTTGCATTGCGGATAATCATCCGTTTCATCGCGGGTTGACTGGTGGCATTAGGTACTAGCGGTGCATTATTTTGAATAGCATTACCACCTACTTGCGTAAAAGCTACGGGAGTAGGGCTGGTTGACGCCTGCACTTGTTCTAATTGAGCATATTGAGCCGTGGGCGCAATGGGGCCAGGAATTGAGGTAAGGGATCCAGAGCTTCCGTACATAGTGCTGCCTGAGATAGTAAATAAGGAATAAAATGCTAAGAGCGAAGAAAATAAACCAATCGCTGCAAAGATATAAAGTGCAATTTTTTTCATTATTAAACCTTTCTTCTCTCTTTAAGGTTTAAGTATAGTTTGCTTTTAGCAAAGTAATTATTTACTTCTTATTTTATTTCAGTGAATTACGACGCTAAGGTTTTAAATAGCGATCTTTTAATCGTACATAATGGGCTGCTGAATAGTCTAGGTGCTCTAATTCCTTTATCGTTAATTTTCTAATGGCCTTTGCTGGGTTTCCTAGATATAAATAACCGCTTTCTAATCTTTTTCCAGGAGGAATAATGCTGCCTGCCGCAACCATGACATGAGACTCAATATGGACATCATCCAAAATTAGAGCGCCCATACCAATAAGACAGTAATCCTCGATGGTGCAAGCATGTAAAACCGCTTGATGGCCTACGGTAATTCCCTTGCCTAGAATAAGGGCACGGCCTCCTGGGGTATAAGGTCCATCGTGGGTCACATGAAGAATAGCTCCGTCTTGGATACTGCAGGCAGGACCTATGGAGATGGAATTGACATCTCCTCGAATCACTGCCATAGGCCAAACAGAACTATCATCACCCAGAAGGACATCACCAATGACTAGGGCTTTAGGATCAATATAAACATGTTTTCCTAGGCGTGGCGTTTTATTTTCAAAAGCTCTTAAATTATCATTCATTTTATGTCATCGTTACCAGTTCTTCAGCGCTAGTGGGATGTATAGCCACTGTATTATCAAAATCTTTTTTACAAGCCCCCATTTTAACGGCTACAGCGAATCCCTGTAGCATTTCGTCCGCCCCGTATCCTATAACATGCAAGCCAATTATCCTTTCTTCTTTCCCCAGGGTGACTAATTTCATTGCGGTAGGGGTTTTATCATCACTAAGTGCATCAAACATCGGATTAAACCGGGTTTGATAAATTTTAATGTCCTTTTCCCCGTATTTTTTAATCGCGTCTTCCTCGCTCAGGCCGACGGTACCAATAGGTGGATGGCTAAAAATAACGCTACTTATATTTTCATAGTCGAGGCAAGCTTTAGTTTGACCACCAAATAACCTATCCGCTAAACGTCTTCCAGCCGCTATCGCTACAGGGGTAAGGGCTGGGGCTTTAGTCACATCCCCAATAGCATAGATACCGGGGATCGAGGTGTTTTGATAAGCATCCACCTCAATTAGGCCATGCTCATCTGTTTTTACCTGAATTTTGTTTAAATTTAAATTTCCGGTGCGGGGTTTGCGACCAATAGCTGAAATTACTACGTCAATATCATGGATAATAGAACCACTTTGGCATTCAATACTTTTTCTGCCATCACTTTGTAAAATTATAGCTTGTGCTTTATGATGGCAATGAATATAAATGCCTTGTTTTTTCATGATTTCTAATAAATTAGAACTGAGCATTGAATCAAAACGACTCAAGGGGTATTCTCCGCGCATCAAAAGATGCGTTTCACTTCCTAAAGCATGAAGAATTCCGGCAAGTTCAACACCGATGTAGCCACTACCAAGCACTGCTACCTTATGGGGTAATTTAGTTAAAGAAAAAAAGCCATCTGAATCAATAACGTGTTGAATACCATTAATATTCGGAAGAAGGGGCTCTCCCCCGGTTGCGATAATAATATGGCTCGCTTTATAGTGCTTCTCGTCAACTGAAATAGTGTTTGCTGTTTCGAAAACCCCAATGCCTTTAATGCGGGTTATTTTCTGATCATGAAAGCGTTTAGCATAATTTTCTCTCAGCCGCTCAATATAATGGGTACGTCGGTTGACTAATTTATGCCAATCCAATTTTATTGCGGGCGGCGAAAAACCATAATCATGGCTTTTATGCATCATCTCGACCAAGGTGGCCGCGTTATACATAATTTTTTTGGGGACGCAGCCTAAGTTAACGCAAGTACCACCTAAATGTTGTTGTTCAATTACTGCGACTTTGGCCCCATATTTGGCAGCGCGTACAGCGCTTGCAATGCCGCCGCTGCCACCACCTAGTACTATCAGATCATATTTATTCGTTTTCATAATGAATTCTTATAGTTTGGCTAAAAGCTCTTCCTTTGTCTTTTGATCAACAAAGGCTGATTTAATGGCCATACGAGTAATGGCATTCATGGTTTCATTACTGTATTGATAGGCCTCTTGTACTTTCTTGTATTCATGGGCCAGAGTGGTGCTCATAAAGGGAGGATCGTCTGAGCTAATGCTTACCTTTATCCCTGCCTCATAAAATTTAGGGAAGGGATGGTCTGCCATATTTTTAAATAAGCCTAAAAAAATATTACTGCTCGGGCAAAGTTCTAAGGTTATTTCTTTTTCTTTTAATAAATCCATCGTTTCGGGTGAATAGATAGCATTAACACCATGACCAATTCGCTTAATCGGTAAATGTTCAATAGCCTCCACCATCCCTGCAGCAGAAGCAAATTCACCAGCGTGGACCGTGCATTCAAGACCTGCATCGGCGGCAATTTGATAGGCTTTTTTAAATAGTTTTGGTGGAAATTTCGCTTCATCACCGCCTAGCCCGAACCCAGTAACACAAGGAAAACGGTCTTTATGCGCTTGTTTGGCCACTCGTTCCCCTGCTTTTTCACCAAAATGACGAACCGCGGTGAGGATTATCCGCCCGATAATATCAAAGTGCTCTTTTGCATCATCAATAGCTTGTTGAATGGCCGCCAGATGTTCTGCTGAGGGAATACCACTGGAGGATTCCGCATGATCAGGGGAATACATCATCTCAACATAAATACCCTGATGTGCCGCCGTATTTTTTAAATAATCATAAGTAATGTCATAATAATCTTGCGGTTGTTTAATGACCGCGGCTAAGGTGTCATAAACGTTTAAAAAATCGAGAAAGCCATTTGACACGTAGCTGACTCCATCAGGAGCTACTAAGCCCTGGGGAAGGGTTAATTTATTGCGCTGCGCCAATTTTTCCGCGAGCTGAGGAGTAATGGAGCCCTCTAAGTGGACATGCAATTCCGCTTTTTTTAAATTCATAGTTCAATTTACCTTATCCTAGGATTTTTATTAATGGTAACTTAGAAGAAAAAACGATAAAATAGAATTAATAAAAATATTGAGAATTAACTTATGAGCAATGATATTGATATCGATAAGGCCTATGTAAGCCCCTATGATCAATTTTTATTTGAGTTTGATACCAAACATGCAAAATCTGCCTCGCAAATGAAAGAAATCAAAAAACATGAGCGTTTAGCGTTAATGCGTGATAATAAAGAGTACAAAGCAGAAGATAGTAGTATCTGGACTGATTTTTAATTTAATTAATAATGCCAGAGAACACGACGAACACTACAAAAAGCACACCGTTTTTTGATAAACAAGCTGTTGATTTTTTGAGTGGATTTATTGCTGGTACTTTTTGCGCTGGAGCCTTCCATCCGATCGACCGGGCTCTTTATCTCTCGATTAGCGAAGAGCGCCCCTTTTTTTCGCGCTTAAATTTTATTCATCCTTATCATGGCTTAACGCAAACTTTATTACAACGGGCTGTAATAGGGAGCAGTTATTATATTGTCCAGGCCAAAATGAATGCCTTTATTACCGCGAACCTTCCTGTTAATGATTTCGCGCAGCGGGGTCTAATAGGCCTTTCGGCAGGAGCTTCCTATGGTTTAATGACTAATGCTGCGGCAATGGTTAGAGCGCATATGTGGGGTAATAGTTCTCGGACCTTTGTAAGAAGTTTTAAGGAAATTGTCTCATCACAGGGGTGGCAAGCCCTGGGAAGGGGACAAAAAGCTAGTCTTGCCCGTGACATCAGTCACGGTAGTACTTATGAAATACTTCGCCATCAATTCCATAAAACGAGTAATGCATACCTAGCGCCACAATTTTATGCAGAACATCAAAATAGCATCCATTTTTTTAATAATTGTTTCGCTGCCTGCATTGGGACTATTCTTGCTTCACCGTTTAACTACGCGCGAGCTAAACAATTTGCCACCCCGGCTAAAGAAACGCCAGTTTCTGTTTCCCACATTTTACAAGGTGTTTTAAAAGAAGCTTCAGGATATAGGAGCACCACCGCACGCTTGCTTTTTTTCCAACAAAAATTGCGTATTGGAATTGGGACAGGACGTTCTGCCTTAGGAATGGCGGTTGGGCAAGAAATTTTTGATCGGACACGAAGTCTATTAAGCGATAAAATAGAAGAGTATTCTCGTCCTGCTCAAGGCAGATAACCCGCGAGTTTCTAAATGGTTTATCGAGAATTTTTTGAGCTATGATAGACCTTTAGTTAATCCCCATCTTTAGCCCAAGCATGTGCTTTAAGATTCAACCTTCTTTTTGAGATAAATAGTCTGGATTTATGAGCATTTAATATTCAGTTAATCCTGATGCTTTAAACTAGGTATATTTATTGGGAGAAAAAAATGCCAGGAATAACCTTTGATATTACTAAATGTTCAATAGCCGAAGATCAACAACGAGTTGCTACCCAATGGACTAAAACCTTCATTCATAACCCCCCTGATGAGGGGAAGCACATGGCTCAATTAATCATGGCGTGCTTGGGGCGAGGTGATTTTAAAGTTCGTGATTTTATGTCCAATACCAGTGACTTACTGCCTCCCTCGCAACACCTGACTATTGCTGATTATTTATCTCATGGCAGTCGTATAATTATTGATTATAATTCTTTGTCTGAGGTTCATGTCCAAGAATTATTGGCTTATTTTCCGGATCCAAGTCCCTCTAACAAGGTTTTTTCTCGTTCCGCTACTCATGATGTGAACCAAGGAAATGAACACATTGTAGAAGGGAAAGGCTTTATGTTAGGTGTTAAAGGGCAATTACCTGCAGTGATTAAAACACCTCGGGACTTCGGTATTAACATCGCTATGGGCGGTGCAGGGCAAGATAACTATAATGGCAAAAAGATAGCGGCCAATGGGTTTAGCGGACATTTTTATTTCCATCGTAATACTGAACACAAATTACTATTAGCAGGGCTAGAGCAATCAGCACCATCTTCCGCTATGAGTTTATTGGTTGGCAGTGAAAAATATCCTGAAGAAGAGCAACAAGGACATGATCAGTTTGGACAAGGGCATTCCTTAACTGGGGCGTCTGATACTTATACTGCAGCAGGTTCATTATATTTCAGCGATCCTATGTACCAAGCCAAGTTATTTCTGGAAAAGGGCGTTTTTCCGCCCGCGAAATATGGTGCCATGCAGGTGACTCTTACTAATGACAATTGGCCGCAGGTTAAAGAGTGTCTGGAAAAAATACGCGCTACAGCAGAGAGTGGAAATGAGGAAGACTTAGCAGCAATTTTATTAGAAAAGCCCTCGACAGCCGCTGAACGTGAGGTTAGTTATAGCAGCTATATTGCCCTTGATTTTAGTGCTTATTTAAAACAGGCTTACAAAGTATTTATTGAGAGCAGTGCGTTGCCGGATGAAGAAAAATCTAATTTATTACAAATGCAAGGGCAATTACTCGGTTCTATTAAGAACTTACAATTTGGAAATTTAGCGGTTTTACCTGAATTTGAGATGCTTATCCAGAAAATCACTGAACTTGAGCAGGTGCCACCAGAATATAAAGAGGCGCTTGGTCGCATTCGCGACTTATTTAAGCTTCAGCTAAGTGTGGATCCTAAATTAGAAAATACCCAGATGAGCCGCCCATATCAATTTGGCGATATAACTTTTCAGGCCTTGAATAATATTCATCAACGGGTTAATGGAAGTATAGACGAGGAGGAGAGTTTAAAAGATTATGAGTTTGGTGATATTTCTTGGGGTATTTTAAATAGAATTAATCAAAGTAGAGAGGGTTATCAGTTTGGTAATATAAGTTATGCTATCCTTTCACGTGTTCATCAAACAATTAATGGGAATGAGAGCGACTACCGCTTTGGAGATATTACTAGTGGATTATTAAGCCGTTTAAAATCTAAAGCGCAAACTACAGAACTTAATTCCACTCCTGTGCAGGAAGAAACTGTTACCAAAACTCCCGGATATCGTTTTGGAGATATTACCCGTCATTTGATTTGGGGCAAACCTCCGGTTAGCGATGAAAAACCGCAAGAAGAACATAATAAGGACTCTATAAATTCAAATTCGATAGGTGGGCTTAATCAATAAACTGATAGTTGAGCTCACCAGAGGCCCAGATTTATTATTTCAAGGCCTTAATGGTGAGCATTTAAAATAAGAGCGCGCATTTTCGTCAAACATCCAAATCCTAAATGCAACAATTAAATAAGCCTGCGTTTTGCGGGCTTATTTTAATTTAACAAGGCATGCATGCCTTTATAAGAAAGAATAGTTAATAAAGAGGCCGCAGGTAAAGTTAAAACCCAAGACATAAAGATATTGCGGATAACAATGAGGTTTAATGCACCAATACCTCGAGCAAGGCCTACCCCTAAAACTGCGCCCACTAAGGTTTGGGTGGCTGATACGGGAATTCCTGTACTAGTCGCCACTACAACCGTAGTAGCAGCTGCCAAGGTTGCGGCAAAGGCACGGCTAGGTGTTAAGGCAGTAATACTGCTGCCTACCGTTTCAATTACTTTCCGGCCATAAATTAACAAACCAGACACAACGCCCACGCAGCCAAATAAGATGATCCAAGAAGGGTAGTTGGTGGCGCCCACTGTGTGTTGAGGATTCATTACTAAGCTATGGACTATAGTTAAGGGGCCTACAGCGAGCGAGACGTCATTAGAACCGTGAGCAAACGCCATAGCACAGGCAGTCATCGCCATAAGTACCGCAAAATATTTCTCTACTTGCACAAAACGCTCGCGACGTTTAATTTTGGGGCTTTCAGGAATATTTTTAATAAATACCATACCCATAATTGTAATAATAATACTCGTTGCTAAAGTAACCGCGAGGCTTTGCTTAATATTTAAATGGATTTCAAAATGGCTTAATCCTTTAAAGACAGTAATAAAGGATAAGATAGAGCCAATCAGGAATAGGTAGATAGGGATATACAATTTGGCCTTAGTCAAGGGATTAGTTTTTATAAAAATGGTTTGTTGGATACTAATAAACAAGAGGTAGGCGGTAATACCTGAAATTAGAGGGGAAGTTATCCAGCCCACCGCGATACGGCTTACCTGCTCCCAATGGATAGCCTCTGTACCTAAAACCATAGCACCAAAACCCACCATTGAACCTACTAAGGCATTGGTGATAGAAACCGGGACACCTAGATAACTGGCTAAATTCATCCAAATAGTACAAGCAAATAAGACGCTTAGCATGCCTTCAATAAGGATTTGCGGTTGAGCTGATAATTGGCTGGTATTGATAATGCCATCGCGCATGGTTTCAGTAACGCCACCACCACCAAGAAAGGCGCCGGCAAATTCAAAAACAACAGCAATTAGCATCGCTTGTTTCACAGTAACTGCTTTAGAGCCCATTGTGGTACTCATGACATTAGCTAGATCATTAGCACCAACGCCCCAAGTCATAAAAAAACAAAGAAGAATAGCAAAAGCTAGATAAAAAATTGAATAATCCATAGGAATTAACTACCGCGCAATTAAAATTTGAAGGCGAGCACCCACAGTTTGCGCGTGCTCGGCTAATTCTCCAATCCATTGAACCAGTTTATAGAGAAACATGACTTCTATAGCTGACAACTCATTCTCTAATTCAAAAATACGATGCCTTACTTCCGATAATCGTTCATCGCTGTCGTGTTCAATCTCATCAAGGGTTACAATCATTTCCTCAACAATTTTTACTTCATTGCCACGAAAGCCTGTTTCTAATAACTCATCAAGTTCGTTAATTGCTTTACAGGCTTGCTTCGAAGCATCTAAGCAGCGATGCAAAAAAGGCATAAAAGAGGGGACTAAACGTTCTGGAATGCACATTTTACGACTAATAATAAGCTCAGCGATATGCTCGGCTTTATTAGCGATTTTATCTTGTGCACTTAATAATTCTAATAAATCAGTGCGTGATACAGGAAGAAATAAGCCCGTTGGCAGATTAAGTCGTAAATCACGCTTGATTATATCAGCTTCTTTTTCTAGCGCTATAATTTTTTCTTTTATATTTGTAGCGGTTTTCCAATCTTTTTCTAAGATAGCCTCAAAAAATGGGTACAACTGTTTGGCGCATTGATGCGCTTTGCGAATGTGTTGTTCAATAGGCCTGATTGGTGATGGCCCAAACATATTAAATATGCTACCCATAGTCTTTGCTGCTATCTCAAAAAGAGGTTGCAGCGATTATACCTAAACTTTGAGAGGAACAAAACAGTTTGATTTTCCTCCTTGGCTTTTTGGCCAAACCTTAAGGTTTGCTGCTACACTTTAATCATCACTTTGAGTATGGGGCTATAATGAAAAAATGGTTAATCCTGCTCTTCTTTTTAGTAAACCAAGTGTTTGCTCAACCCTTTGTTTCTAAAGTGATAGAATTGCATTATTTATCGGCAGACCAAGTGGTGGAATTGCTTAAGCCTTTAATGGTAGAGGGTGAACAAGTCAGTGGTTCTGGGCAAATCTTAATTTTAAAAGTTAGCCCCCAAACTTTATCGGATATCCGCAATGTCTTGCATAAAATTGATGTCCCTCCCGTTAGCTTTACTGTAACGGTGTATCAGGGGGATGCGAATTGGTTAAGTAAGCAAGGGAATGAGGTGGTGTACAGCACTAGGCCACAATACCAAAGTCCGCCAAGCCAATCGGTTTCCGTATTGAACGGCCAAACGGCTTTGGTTTCCATGGATAACCAAATCCCGATTGTGCAAGCTATAGGCTATGGTTTTTATGCCGGAGCTATTTATCAACAGCATACAGTTCAAACCGGTTTACTCGTGCAGCCTATTTTAAAAGGCTCACAGGTTCAATTAGCAGTAAAGAGGATAAGGCAGCAACAGAATGTCCCGGGTAGCCAACAATTCGGTGAGCAACAAATAGATACCACCATAATGGCACCTTTAAATAAATGGGTTGCTTTAGGCACTACGAATGGCAGTAATGAGTTGAGTCAATCTTCAACGGTGTATAGTAATCGACCTTCCTTTGTGAAAAATTCTACTTTGTATATTAAGGTCTCTATAGACAAGACTGTACCTGGGTCACAGTGAAAGTTCAGTTTCAATGAGGCTATATTTAATCCTTGTTGCTCTAAATTAGAGCAATATTGGTGTATACTTAAATTAATACTAACCTTGCTGGGGGATATATGGCACTTATCACATCATTAGCTAACCATCTATTAATTGCCATGCCCTCTTTACATGATCCAAACTTTGAGAAATCAGTAGTTTATGTATGTGAGCATCATACTCAAGGATCAGTGGGATTGATTATTAATAGACCCATGCAATATCCGCTTTCTATTGTTTTTGAACAATTAGAAATCGAACCTATTCGCGTGGAACAAAATCGCTTGCCTCTATTATTTGGCGGTCCAGTTCAACCTGAGCGAGGCTTTGTGATCCATAAACAAATAGGTGGATGGCGCTCAAGTTTATTTTTACAAGATGAGGTGACGGTTACCACGTCCAATGATATTATCCGGGCCATTGCGCAAGATGCCGGCCCCAAAGATGTCTTAGTTACTTTGGGTTATTCCAGTTGGATAGAAAAACAATTAGAACAAGAAGTCATGGATAATGTGTGGTTAGTTTGCCCTTATAAATCCGAGCTCCTTTATGAAGTGCCTTTCGCTCAACGCTGGGAATATGCCGGTTCACTTTTAGGAATTAAAATGAATCAACTTGTTTCTAGTGCTGGTCATGCCTGAGGTTTATCTAGGTTTTGATTTTGGTTATAAACGAATTGGCGTTGCTGTAGGTCAACGTTTGACCTGCAGTGCGTCGCCATTAACTACGCTCGCGGCAAAACAAGGTATACCGGATTGGGAGCTTATTAAAAAAATTATTACGCAGTGGCAAGCGAAGGCTTTAATTGTTGGCCTTCCAACTTGTATTGATGATAGCGAGTTATATACAACTGAGGCGGCACGTCGTTTTGCGAAACAGCTAAGCAAACGTTTTTCGCTACCCGTTCATTTAGTTGATGAGCGCTTATCCACTGTTGAAGCCAGAGAACAATTATTTGCCCAAGGTGGGTATCGTAAGCTCAAAAAATCTGAGGTGGATAGTATAGCAGCATGTGTTATACTTGAGCAGTGGTTACAACATCCAGAATAAGGCTTATGAAACATTTTTTAGAGATTAGTCAATTAACTACAGAAGATGTACTTCGTTTAATTCATCGTGCTTTGGAATTTAAAAAAAGCCCGCAATATCCATCCTACCATCAACACAGCGTAGCCAATTTATTTTATGAAAACAGTACCCGGACGCGAGTAAGTTTTGAATTAGCTGCAAAACATTTAGGGATGAAGGTAATCAACATTGATTTGCACAGCTCTTCGGAAACCAAGGGCGAAATTATCGAAGATACCCTACACACCTTAGCGGCAATGGGAATAGGGAATTTTGTGATTCGTCATAAGCAGGAGGGCATGCAACAAGTCTTAGCTGATAGAGTAAAAAATGTTCATATTGTTAATGCCGGTGATGGCACTCATGCTCACCCCAGCCAAGCACTGTTGGATATGATGACTATTATGGAAGAAAAGCAGGAGCCATCTGCTTTGAAAATTGCCATTTTAGGTAATATTAGGCATTCGCGGGTGGCTCATTCTTTTCAATGCATCGCTAAACACTTAAATGTAGGGGAACTGGTAATGGTTGCGCCATCCATTTGGCAACCTCATAAACTGCATTATGGTCGGGTGACAAGCGATATTAAGGAAGGGCTTGCCGATGCCGATGTGGTGATGTGTTTACGCGTCCAAAAAGAACGCTTACTTGAACATGAGTTCTTAGATTTAGCCGCTTACCGCCAAGACTTTGCCTTAACCCAAAAAACCCTAGCTTATGCAAAGCCTGATGTTATGGTGATGCATCCGGGACCTATGAACCGTGGTATTGAAATAGATAACCATGTTGCTGATGGTGATAAATCATATATTTTACAGCAAGTAACTAATGGGGTTTATGCCCGAATGGCAATTCTAGAGGCTCTAGTCTGCGAATAATTAATAACAATAAGGGTTGCTATTGCGCAGTGGTTCAACCTTCAATGACTATGAAATGATATAGTTTAGCGCAAAACGCCTCCCTTATTCCTAATTTATCACCTTTACTATATAAAACACTTCACTTAATTCTAAACGTAGGTGTCTCCAAAGGGCAATCTTTAGAATTTTGGAAGGAGATTAGGGCTTCCATCATGGTCAGCATGGATTGTGCTTCCGGATGGCCTTGGGCTCGCCTATCGTTTATCCACTCAATGACTGTTTTACCATTATATTTAATATCGATATTAAATTCTTCTGATACTAGCTCATATTTTTCAATGGCGGCCTCTAATAATCCTTTTGACATGGACATGGCAGCAAAGCCCATAATAATGCTTATTTGGTCATTGTCTACTTCCTCTCTTGCGGGGAGTGCATTGATGCACCGTTCTCCAGCTAGAGCTTGGTCCGAGATCGCCCATAATATCGCTTCTAACTCGTTAATCATCGTTATCTCCAACTTATAAGGTATTTTGATTGGATTCATTTTGTTGAGCAGTTTTAGCTAGTCCCTCTTGAAAAGAGGCTTTAAAGTCCTTTGATATTTGCGTTGTGTGAATGGTAAGAGGCGAATCTCGCTCCAAACATTCTTTTAAAGCATCAAGAACCCGAGGCATATTGCCAAGAGTAGAAGTGCGGACCGGGTTTAATTGATTATTCGAATCATGATATTGAAAAAGCGGTAAAGTTTTTAAGTCAGCTTTATTGATCATATCCATAGACACAGAAAAAATAACCCCATCAATAGACACCGTTAAATGATTAGGTAAAGCTATAAGTTTTTGTCCAGGTTTCAATTCAATATTATAAAACAAATTCTTACTGTTAGTAATTAGCATGGCACTTGAATCTACACTAGCAATTTCAATTTCCCCTTGGCTAATATCACTATTTAATAGCCCCAGGGTACCAGGAAAAGCTGATTTTATATGATCCTGTATATCATCAGGTAAGGGGCGGTCGGCAATAACATCAAGGGATCTGCCATTAGGGACCATCACTGTTGTACTATGATTAGGCAGAGGTGCAAACCGAAGTGTTAAAAAATTTAATACGGCAATAGGATCATCTAAGTTATGCCAAAAGCCATGAAATACCCGTTGTTCATTTTGCTCATCATTATCCACATCTATATTCCATTTCCCTTTTAATACTTGTAGCTCATCATAGATTGCAAGCCAGATTTCCATAGGGAGTTGAGGTGGTTTACCCATAGATTGCCAAACCTGTCTATCTGCTTTAAATCCTCTAATCAGCAAATTCTCCCAGGTAATATCCTCCATAATATAAGGATGCTTTTCCAATAAAGGCTTGACTATGCGTTGATTAAAATCATTTAAAAAACCTTTATTAAAAACCATTAAAAAAGGTGTTTTAGGACCGCCCAGCTCTTTGGTTGCGTTGAAAATAAGATATTGCTTATAATAATCTAAGGCAGGAGCTAAAAGGGGAATTATACTGGATAATTGGTTTTGATAGGCCTTTTGGCTTCCCCCAAATCTTCGCTGTTCTTTAGAATCTAATTTGTTATAGTTATCAAAAGAATTGTTTAAGGCATCCGCAAACATTTCAATTAACCCCTCATCCGAAAAACCCTTCAAGAATGGGACACCATCAGTAAAGTTTCGAATAAGTCCAACTAGTTCCTCTTTATTATTTTTTAAAAATTCAATGTTTTGCTCTTTTGTCATGGGGAAAAAATCTTTTCCTGCATTAGGAAGATCAGTCCAATACATACCCGGGGCAGATTCTGAGGAAAAATAGTTTTTAATCCGCCTAAGTGACTCTTCATTAAGTTCCATGTAGTCGTCTCCAGACATCATGACTACGTACTGACTATCGCTTAGCTCCAAACCAGTGCCTGAATCTAGTGCGCTTAAAATTTGATCTCCTGCCGCTGCGGCATAAGCATAGGCACATTGACCTGCAATAATAACTTCACCTTTTGCTTGGCTGGGTGTTGCAAACTTTAATAGCGAAGAACGAGATGCACTTCCACCATCTAAAACAATTATATCTTGTTGGGCCTGCTTTTCCCGTTCTCTCAGATTCATTAGGGGCAGAATAGAGCCAATAGCAGAATAATGTTTTTGTTCTGCAAAATAAGCTCGGTCAAGGGTAGAATTTGAATGTTGCGTTATCGTATGCAGGAAGGGACGTTTAAACGTTACTTTTTTAGGTGCAGTATTATCGGGCTCTGATTCAATATAAGGCTTCTGATAACCGTATTTGGACAGTTTAAATGCTTCCCTTTTGCTTAAACTGTCTTTATCCAATTGAGTCAATTCTTGCTCTGGCAATATAAAAGTTTCAGGAAATGAGATCGCAAAAATTGATAAATCTTCTACGCCTCGTTTCTCTTTACCAAAATTAATAGTGGGTTGCTCCCTTTTAAATCGTTGGACATCAGGTTTTACCACCAAGTTAAAAAAATCCTTTAATTTAGAAGAGTAGGCATCCAGTATTTTTTGTTTCACTGGTTCTTTTAAATTACTGCTATTAATTGCTGCTTTGATTTCTTGAAAATCGGCTCTTTCGGTTAATTTTTTTAAAGCCGCCTCAACATCGAGTTGATTCAAATCATTAATGATCTCGCCTGGATCAAGACTCATTAAGGTTGAATGGCCGTTCGAGTCTGGATAATAACCTGTATCTCTCATAAAGTTAGTGTCTAGATCAAACAAGCCTCGGCTCCATAATTTATCAAATAAATCAATGGCCTCATCAAATAGCGCATCAATTTGATTACTGCTTTCTAATTGATCTTCCAAATTATCATCAGGATTTATTTTTTTCAGACATTCGTAAAATCGACTGCCAAAAGTTTCCTCAACCGGAACGGACTGTTTCACATTAGAGTAAGCTTCAATGACTCGTTCCTGTCCCAAGATGTTTAGCTTAATAGGATGATCAATCATTCTAAAGGGAACAATTAAGTCTTTACCTAGTTGTAAAGAGGTTTCATAGCCAATGGCTTTATAGGATTTGTTTTCAACGGCTGAAATTACTCTCATTACAAAGGCATTTAATTCCCGCCAATTTCGTAAGGCAGCCATATTGCGTTGCAGAACTGGGTGAGCTAATACTTGATTGAGTAATCCTGCTGTTTTTAAGGTTTCTTCCTGTGCATCAATAGTGGTTGCCTTTCTATCTTTAAAAATAACATTCTTAAGAATGGTAAAAAAGTCATCACCTAAAGCTTCATGGGGAATTTTAATAATCGACCCGTTTGCTAATCTAAAAACCATATTTTCAGCACCACAACCTAAAAGTTGCGTTTTATTATCTTGTAGTTTCTCATATAAACTGTCGTCTAAGCGACCGCGGATTTCAATCATTCCTTGAAAAATGCTTGCTTGTTGTTGCGTCTTATAATCGGATTCATTCTGTCGGGAATCAAAAAAATCTACCGGGAATTCATCAATAGGAAAACCGCATTTTGCTGCTAGGAGTAATAGTTCTATATCAAAACCCATCGATGTGTCTTGAGGATTCTTTGCACGAATAGCTTCCCATGCGGGTTGACTAAAAAATTTAAACCCAGTTTGAGTATCAGTCAGAGCAAAGAGTCTCGGGAACATCGATTTAATAAATAGATTTAAAAAGCTACTTTGTAACAGAGGAATAACCGGTTTGTTCTCTACTTCGGATTCATCAAGTCGTCTGGAGCCAATTGCAAGTGAGCCCTTATCCAGACCTTGGGCATGAATTTTTGAAATAGCTGCACCTATTTCTTCAATATGAATCTTATCGGAGAAATCGATATAACCCACGATAGAGCATCCTTCTTGTACACCATGATCCATGCCTAATTTAACGGCATCGGCTTTAGGACACTCTTGGCCGGATGGAGGATTGCGAGCTATTTGTTGCCCGGTGACTAAACCATCAGATTCAGAAAACAAGATGTCATCAATATATTTGTCAATACCCGATAGGCGTTGATCTTGAGGACGGGTATCAACCACAATAAAATGAAATTCAATATTTTTTAAATGGCCATAGGCTTTTTTTAAATCCTCTATTTTTCCTTTAAGGTTCTTATCAATATAAGCCTTAGAGGTCTTATCCATATTATAATTAAGCACGATACCTATTTTAATTTTTTCTTGTGTGGTTTCATCTATATTGGCTAAGTCAAAACGATTTTGCTCAAGCCGTGTTGGGTTCATGGGGAGAATAATGCGCTCAACCTCTTCTTTTTGGGGTGCTTTAGATTGCTGCCATTGTTGCAATTGGCGTTGATAGGTATGATTTTTTTGCCGGCTTAACACGTGGTCAATGAACTGGGTTCTTTGTTGGCTATCATTAATAGTAAGGGGCAACTCTGCTGAATTTTTTGGAAGATCATAACGCTGCACATTTTCTAGAAGATAAGTTACTCTATTTTTTATCAAAAGCACTCTATTAGAATCATCGATAATGATTTGATCTTGCGAAGTATTTAAATCAACAAGCGAGTCAATATCCTTTACTGAGTATACTTTAATCGTTTTAGGGTTAATACTTCCCGTTAATACTCTATCTGCGCCAAGATCTTTTAAAGAACTTCTTGGCGAGTTTTTAAAACCAACTAACATGCTTAGAGGATTTTCATCACCTAGCAGAAGCGGAATAATGACGCGTATATAGTTAGGATTTCGTTGTAATAGCTCACCAATAGAATAGCCTTCAGGGAAGGTGTCAAGAATAAAGCCCAGATAACTCGAGGCTTCGACATTTTCAAAAATTGCAGTGAGATCATCAATAACGCTTTTGATAATTTCTTGACTTTCAGGGGCATTTCTTGCCAATGCATTAAATAATTCACGGCTATCAATCATGAGCTTTTTAATTTCAGCTGGGGCAATAGCACTATAAATTTCATTAAAATAATTAACAATCACCCGAAATCTGCCATCATTTGCAAGATCCATTAATTTTATAAAGGGCTCACCCTCCTTACTCAATTGATCTATTAATTGTTGACTGGTCAAAAGCTCGCTAAGATGGGGCATTTGATGTTGTTGTGCTAAACGACTTGAGATAGCTCTTAAGCCAGAAAACATATTCATAGACTGGCCAGCAGATTGTGACTCCAGGGCTGAATCCCGCCACACACGTCCCGTTTCTTCTAAATGGAGTGCCAGAGAATATTTCGGAACCCCTTCAAGCTCACAGTCCTTCATTAATCGAATAATTTCAGGATCAAAAGCCATGGAAATTTCTTCAAAGTGATGATGAATATCAGTAATTAATTGAGCACTAAATGCTTTCGAGCCTACTTGGGTATCTGATAATTGTACGTTCAAACTAGCGCGTACTAATTGATTGAATAGAAAAGACTGTAACTCCCGTATAGATGAACGACCATATACATGAGAGTGTTCGATTCGGCGTGAACCAATTGCTGCATGTTTTGACTTTCTTAAAAGAGGATCTAGCTCAAGTCCTAATCCTGCTAAATTGATAGAGAGATCAGCATCAGTGCTATACACGATATCTGCTTTAGGAGCTTTATATTTTTTTGTTTGCTCGGAGTTACAGGTTTGAGCTAAATAACGCATTCCAAGATGTACAGCAGCACCTTTTACCGACTTTTTGGCTAATTCATCGGGGGTGATTTGGCTTAACTCTGGATTTTTATAGGCTTGCTGTTCTTCTCTTAAATCATCCTCATAATCAAGACAAGTCACTTTACTTTGTAGATGCTTAATTCTAGGATCTTCTTGCATTCTTTTTTGTATTTCATCGATTGTACGGTGTTCTGAGCTAGATTTTGCTTCATCCTCGACGAAAGTAAGGTGCCAATCTATGTTATCTATCCCTTCAAATAAAAACTCTAATTGTTCAAGTTTTCGTGCTAAAAAATCTTCGCCGGTATAGCACTCGCTTTTAGTCTTAATCCGGTTATGCTCTTTATGAACAGGTATTAAAATCCCTATATTCTTCTTTATACCTTGCTCACCACTTGTTTTAAGTAATTCATTATTATTGTTTAGGAGAATTTTAGAGACAACTATTTCGACAACACTATAATCATCAATAGATAGCTCTTCGGTGCCCCAATATTTATGGGACTTCAGTAACTGCTCTATTTTTGTTTGTATGTGCTCTCGCGAGCTTTTGCTTGGATCCAGAGGATAGCCTTGTGTTTCTTCAAAAATTTTAAGAATAGCGCGAGCCAATATAAACTGGTTATGAATTTTTTCATTTTCAGAGTCATATGAGGACGCTAATAATTGATGGTAGGTTTCAGTTTCCTGCCCACTTCTTTTAGAGCCTTTTTCATGTAAATAAGCGAGGAGTTTATCCTTTTCATCTTGTTCATAGACATGAGACTTTTGGCCTCTAATTTGTTTTTCTTTATAATCACGATACTGCAAACCTAGTGCTACAACGGCGCTGCGGGTATCTGAGTCGGTCAGCGCACGAGTACCTAATTTTAAAGTATTAACTAGGCCGATGCCGGATGAAACGGTTTTTGCTTTATCAAAAACAGTGCTAACCACGCGAACCATTTTCACGGTTGGTTGATAAGCACCGTCCGCTATTGTTTTCACCTGGTTTGCTATCCCGCTTAACACAGACAAGGGATACCATTGATCTTTTTTGGCCGACAGCATTTGATCTAATTGTGCGTAGAGTATTTGGTCGGTAGTTTCAGAAGAGTGCTTCATCCGTTCGATTTCGCTTGTTACTCTCGCTAATTGTTCCAATGAAATGGTTTCTACTACCTCATAACTTGTTTGCAGTGCGTCAAGCTCCTTCTGAGACAACCAGGTATTTGGAGACTCATCCTCAGTAGTGATTCTCTGATAGTAGTCTTCAGAGAGTATATTTAATCGCCGGACTTGCATTTATATGCCCAATCATTATTAACTCTAACTTTAAATATAGTCTAAAAGCATAGTTAAAATCACTTGTTAAATATACTTAAGAGTAAACGTGCGAATCGCAATGATAAACTCTGATGCTTAAAGCGTGTTGGGCCGAACGGGCCAAGCTACGATGCTTAATTGATTTAAAGTTTATCTCCTCGGTCAACGCGGCATTTGTGGCATTTGCTTGAAAGACAAGGCTTGTTGTAAATGAGTGCGTTCTACTTGCGGTTTATTTTCCATATCTGCGATTGTTCGTGCTACTTTGAGAAGACGATGGTAACCACGTGCTGATAATTTTAATTTGCTCATTGCTTGCTGCAAGAACTGTTGGCCCGCTTCTTCCAATTCACATACTTGCTCACACATCCGCGCACTAAGCTGACTATTTAGGCAATTTTGACGAGTCATTTGCAATTCGCGTATTCGTATTACTTTTTCTTTTAGCACGGGACTTTGTCTTTCCTGGAGTTGATTAGTACTTAATAACTCATGTTACGCACATAAACTTGTAGTTTGACTAAAAAGCATTAGAATTCCGCCCTTAATTTTAGGGAGGGAATTAAATGGATATGCTTGATCTTTATAGTGATTATTTGATTT
>NZ_RZGQ01000300.1 GCF_003989735.1 Legionella sp. km772
AGCGAGGGATCTCAATACGCCTGGCTTTCAGGAGATTGAATACATCCTGTAAAATCTGTCTTGGGGGGTAATGGCGGGCAGCGCGATCATGGATGCTCTCCTTGAACAATGTTTTTGCCTCTTCATCAAAGGGTTTTATCGCAAGATATTCACGAATTATCTGTTTGTGGTAATTAAACGTCCGTTGATTATATCTTTTTAGTTGCGCCTCATTGCTATCAAAGCCGTATTCCTGGCATATGGCCTTGAGATCAAGTTCATAAAACTGTCTTGGCTGGTAGAATCGCGCTCCTGCCAGGCAATACCCAAACAATAAAATAAATCCAGCTTTATTGGTGATGCTATCAACGCTTTCCAGCCAGGCTTTTAACTCGGGTGGTAAAGTAAAATATTTATTTTGCTCGTCCGGTGAAAATTTTGGCGGGGCATTGAAAATAATTTGTTCTGCCGGGGTCAGTATTTCAAGCTTTGCCATTAATGTACATCCAGGAAATTAAATCTAATTCTTTAAACGCTCGTTTTATCAGGTAAGAAACTATAGCATATTGGTGCGCTATAAACGATAATAAAATCTATGGTGTTATGTGCGAAAACGACCTTAATACAAAAACGATAAGAGATGGATAAAAATTGTATGATTTATGGATATGTTCGGGTAAGCACCCAGGATCAAAATGTAGACAGCCAGAAAAATGCCATCAGCCGATATTGCATTGATCATAAGATCATGGTGGATGAATGGATCGAGCTGGAAATGTCTTCTAGAAAGTCAACTGCGCATCGCCGGATTGATGAATTGCTAGATAAATTATTACCAGGCGATATTGTGATTTCTTCTGAACTGTCACGGTTGGGGCGATCCATCAAGGAAACACTCAATACCATAGAAACGATTATTCAAGAAAAAAAGGCGCAACTGATTCTTATCAAACAAAATCTTGATTTGAATCCGGTAGCCAAAAACAATGTAGCCAATAAAGTGCTGATCACCATCTTTTCAATGCTGGCCGAACTGGAAAGGGATTTTATTTCAGAGCGGACAAAAGAAGGATTAAAGGCTCGCGCAGCCAAAGGTATCAAGCTTGGAAAACCAAAGGGAGTAATACAAGCCTCCATGTATGATCAGGAAAGAGAGAAAATTCTGCATCTTTACCAGCTGGGGGTACCCATACAGAAAATTATTTCAATACATCTTGGTTACGGAAAATACCTGTCACTCAAAGCCTGGCTTAAGAAGGTATCGGCATGAAAAAACATACCATTACTAATGAGCCTGTACTTCAGGCAATTGTTGAAGAACTAACCTCCCTATATCACTGTCATACTATTATATTATATGGTTCACGTGCACGCGGAGATTTTACAGCAAACAGTGATTATGACGTTGCAGGAATTACAAAAACGGGTAAAAAAGAACGCATTGCGCGTTTCGACGAAAAATATGGTGTGTATCATGATCTTTTTGTTTATCCGGAAAGTTCTTTTGATGCGATTTCCGATGAACATTTATGCATGTCTGATGGTATCGTTATTGTAGAAAATGAACATTTTGGTACAGAACTATTAAAAAAACTCTCTGCTGCCATAAAATTACCTGAATCTATTACTCCTGAGGAAATTACAGTACGTAAAGTCTGGTATCAAAAAATGTTGGCAAGGGCATCTACAAGAGACCTGGAAGGAAAGTACCGTCAAATATGGGCAATCTACACAATCCTTGAAGATTATTTTGTCTTTAGAAAATTACGCTATCAGGGACCTAAAAAAGCATTTCAGTATCTGGAAATACATGATCCTGAAACCTTCTCACTTTTTGATGAGACTCTCTCCAACATGGATGATGTTGATATTCTGAAAAGATTGATCGAAAAAATTACTCAATAAATCTCATTGCCAGTTTGGGCTGGATATGCGGTAAAACCC
>NZ_RZGQ01000301.1 GCF_003989735.1 Legionella sp. km772
AAACTCATTTAAATCACTTTGCTATTAAGTACAAATTGATTCTTAGAGCGAACCAGATTGCTTGGCAGGAGCTTAAAAATATGGCAGCTTAAAATTGACCGTGCGTAACATGAGTAAGTTATAAACTCATGCAGCTCGTGATCCTCATGATGATCACGTCCTTCTGAAAAGAAGCGCTGCCTGTTATATTGGCTCCCTTGATTGGGAGTGTTGGGTGACTGTATTTGATAAGTGCCTGGATCACCATACTCTAGGTCGTCTTCGTCAGTATTTATTCGTTGGAGTAGACTTAAAGTTTCCTCATCGATTTCAGAAGGCTCTTCAGAGAAGCAATATTGCTTTGTTCCGATATATGCTTCAGTTTTAGTAAACGATGCGTAATAAATCCTTTTGCACGGAGGTTCAGCATCTATGTCCTGCACCGCAGTTTGCATTATACTAGGCTTTGACATTCGCCATAAGCCGTGAGAGCTGATTCTTTTTTTAACCTTATCTAAATGAGGAGCCTTATCATAGCCATCACCCAGGATTTGTTCCGCCACTGCTTCTGTGCACCATCCTTTCATCACCTCATAGGTCAAAGCGTGACTGCGCCCTTGGCTATCAACAAAGGATGTTTTCGCCAAATAATTATCAAAAGTGCTTATATGTATCCCTAAATTACATGCAGCTGTGGATCTAGTGCTATTGTTGATGATGGCTCTATAGACTTCCCTTATTGTTCTGTCTTTTATGGCCACACGAGTGCTATTCATTACCTCATCATAGCGAGAGCCCCAAGCTTCTGCCATCGTTTGAGCATCCCATGCTTTTAGCACCTCATAGCTTAGGGAGTGTATTTGGCCTTGGCTATTAACATAGCTTGTTTTGGCAAGATGGATGCTTAAAGTTTTAGTTACCACACCTAATCGATTAGCCGCAGCCTGCAAACTAGAGCTGTTTAGAATAGCACTGTGAATCTCTTTCATCGTTCTTTGCTCTATGGGCAGATAGTTACTCACCATTACTTCATCGTAAGGGCTACCCCACACCCGTTCGGCTTCCGTTTCACTAGGCCACCATTCTTTCATGATTTGGTAAGTCAAGGGATAGCTTTCACCGAGCTTATCTATATAAAGTGTTTGGCCTAAATGAGCCTTTAAGGTATTAACAGACACACCGAGGCGCGATCCAGCATTATGTAAGGAGCTACTGTCTAAAATAGCGCGATGAATATACCGCATCGTCCTGTTTTTTAACTCAAGACCGCAGTCTTTCATTGGCTGGTCATAGCGCATGCCCCAGAATTGGGCTGCATCAATTTCAGTGGGCCATAAGGATTTCATGGCTTTATAAGTAAGAGGCTGAAGCCTGCCGTGATCATCACTATAATCAGTGAAGGACAAATAGCGTTCTAAAGAGCTAGAATATACCCCTAAAGAGGTTGCCGCACCCAAAAGAGACTTACTGTTGCAAATAGTTTGATGGATGGTTCTCATCGTTCTTTGTGCTAAAGGGATAGCTTGAGTATTAATCACTTGTTTATAGAGCATACCCAAGGCTTGTTCCGCTTCCGCTTCAGTCGGCCACCTAGTTTTCAGTAGCTTATAGCTAAGAGGAATACTATTCCCCTCCTCGTCTACAAAAGTAGTTTTGGCTAGATGTGTAGCTAAAGTCTTTTCATGCACCTCTAAGCGATTGGAAGCTTCCATTAAGCACTTGCTAGCTAGGATAATTCGATGGATTTCCTGTAGGCTTAAATTTTTTAACTTGATCATATCGTTTAAAAAGCTGAATTGTGTGGTATTTGCGCCAATTATAACTCATGTTACGCACGGTCAATTTTAAGCTGCCATATTTTTAAGCTCCTGCCAAGCAATCTGGTTCGCTCTAAGAATCAATTTGTACTTAATAGCAAAGTGATTTAAATGAGTTTT
>NZ_RZGQ01000302.1 GCF_003989735.1 Legionella sp. km772
TGATTTTTTTGATGCAGTGTAATAATTTCGCTTTTTGGTCATTCTATTCCCCTCTTATATTAGAAGAATAGCTCTTAAAAATACCTTTTTTTCGTCTAAAAATCCGCGCCTATATCAAACCACGAACAAGCTTGGACTAAGATTTCTTCACCAATTTTTAAGATTAAGCTTGATTCTTCGGCGATAGGGATAAATTCATCGGGAAGAATAAGGGCGCCATTTTTTTGCCAACGAATTAGTGCTTCAATCCCGCTTGGTTTATTAGTATGCGCATTTACTTGGGGTTGGTAATGCATCAACAGTTCATGGGAGCTCAAAGCTTTCCTTAATTCACTTTCAACTAGGAGTTGGTTATTGTTGGCCTCATTAATGTTTTTTCGATAAATCGTAGAGCAATCACCACCTTTGCGTTTTGATTCACGCAAGGCAATATTGGCTACTTTTAACAATTCATTAATATTTTTTCCGTCATTAGGAAACTGACAAATGCCGAGGCTTGCGGTTAAGGTAAGTTCGTTTTTTTGCATTAGAAACGGTTCTTGCAGGGTAGAGGAAAGCATTTGCGCTTGGCTTAATTCTTTTTCTTCCCCAGTGTTTTTAGGGTCGATAATCATAAATTCATTACCGCCTAAATAGCCAAGGATTTGATGTGATGCCACGTGTTCTTTTAGTTGGGAGGCAATGTGTTTTAGAAGATAATCTCCCATATGAGCACCATAAGTATTATTGACTCGTTTAAAACGATCTATATCCATGTAATAAAGGGTGAATTGCTTTTTATTCTGAATTAATTCGCTGATTTTATTGAATAAACTGGTTCGATTAAGTAAGCCTGTTAAGCTATTATAAGCAGTCAAGAATAAGAGACGTTCCTCAAAATATTTTTGTTCTGTACGGTCTTGGAAGTGCATAATTAAATAGGGTTTTTTCTGGGGCGAGGTCTGTTTTACCAAAGATATACTTAAACTTATCCATAATTTTTGTCCATTCTTATGAATTAAACGGAGCTCCACTTGCTTATTTTCTACCTCTTTATTCAAAATAGGGGCTAAGGTTTGTTGAAATAGTTTTTGTGAATGTTCATCGATTAAATCATTAAGTTTGATCTCTAAAAGCTCATCAGTGGTATAACCAAGTAAGCTACAAAAAGCGGCATTTACCTCCATAAATGAGGCATCTAAATCGACTAGGGCAACGCCTGTCCCTGCATGGTGGAAGGCATGAAATAAACGCTCCTTGGTTTCTTCCAGAGCTAATTTCGTGGCTTGGTTTTCTTTTTTTATCCTTTTTTCTTGAAAAACTCGCTCAATGGCGGGTACTAATAAAACTAAATGCAATTTATTGATATAATCGTTTGCACCACTTTTTATGGCGCGAACGGCTTTTTCTTCTCCGATAGTTCCAGAAACAATGATAAACGGGATTTCCTCATCCTGTTCTCTAACCAGTTCTAATGCCTTAAGACCACTTAAGCTTGGCATGGAGTAATCACATAAAATAATATCCCAGCTATTATTAAGAGCCTCTAATAAGCCTGCTTCAGTATCCACTCGTTCGCTATAAACTTGATAACCACCGCTTTTAACCGCGTGAAGAGTAAGCAATACATCATCAGGGGAATCTTCAATCATTAAAATACGCAATATTTTATCCATTAAAAACTCCTTTTATATGGCCCATGCGTTTATTCTAATTAAGTCCTCACGATATTATTTATATACAATAAGCGATTGGTCTATTTCTTAAGTTTAGCTGAACATTTTTTAAGCGGCAAAAATACCAGCAAATATAAAATAACTCATGTTACGCACGGTCAATTTTAAGCTGCCATATTTTTAAGCTCCTGCCAAGCAATCTGGTTCGCTCTAAGAATCAATTTGTACTTAATAGCAAAGTGATTTAAATGAGTTTT
>NZ_RZGQ01000303.1 GCF_003989735.1 Legionella sp. km772
AACTCATTTAAATCACTTTGCTATTAAGTACAAATTGATTCTTAGAGCGAACCAGATTGCTTGGCAGGAGCTTAAAAATATGGCAGCTTAAAATTGACCGTGCGTAACATGAGTTATTCAACAAAATAATGCGCAAAATATAACTGATGGGGATAAAATAGTAACGGAGTCTCCAGAGAATGAGCTAGATAGTGCATCTTATGACGATAATGAACCTGCCCTCGCAGCCATGCGTTTGGTGCAAAACAAAGTAAGTGCAGAACTTAGCGCTGAAGAGCCCTCCGACTCCGTTAGTGTTTTTAGTACTAATCCTCTTGCAGAATCCCCTACTCATACTCACTTAGCCGCTAGCATTAATAATTTGGCTTTAAGCGTGACCGGACATACTGAGCACGGAGTGATTGGAACACCGCTTTCAGGGGCTGCGAGGATTATTACGATTAAAAATCTTGGGGAAGTTGAGGCTGAGCATTTGATGATAATGCCACCCATCTGGCCTTTAAACACGGTAAGTACCACAACTTGTGGAAATTCGCTTGCACCTGGTGCTCATTGTATTATTACGGTAATCCCAGGTTCTGTGGCAAGTTCTGATGGTACACATCCCTGTTCAAATGGTACGACTCCTATTCCTGAAGTTATTCAGGTAAGTGCCGATAATGCAGAGCCCGTTTCCATTAATACGGTTATTCTAAATTATGGTTGTATTTATCAAGGAGGTTACGTATATGCATTTGATGATACTACGCCAAATACTAAAAGTGTCGGTGGTAAAGTAGTAGCCTTAATGGATCAAAATCCTCAAAACTCAGGCATAAGTTGGAATCCACAGGCTCAAAACGTGGATATAGAAAACGATTGGACACTAATCGACGCATCGAATCCAGCCATAGACAATAGCTCTGATGATGACTTTATTCTTGTTAATCATGAACAAACTGAGGATGAAGCGGCTACAAATCAGGCTGCTGAATACTGTCATCAATCCTTTAGCGGTTATGATAATTGGTACCTGCCCACCATTTGTGAGATGGGTTATGGGAGCGATCTGTGTGGCAATGAAGGTGCGCCTGTTTTACAAAATATGCAATCGAATTTAGTTGATTTTAATAATCTTAATTTACTCAGGGGAAATTATTGGAGCTCCACTGAAGTGCTTAGCTATCCTTATGATTATGCATGGCGGCAAAATTTTGCTCCAAGCGGCGATAGCTCTCAGTTCCCTATTCATAAGAATGAACCCCTTAAGGTACGTTGCGCAAGGGCATTAACCAATTAATATTCGCTAAGAGCAAAGCTTTATACTTAGAGTTTTGCTCTTAAATTATATAAACCCCCTTTCTTTGCTAAGTTATTTGCACTAAAGTCTTGCTTACCACCCCGTCGCAGAGAAAACTTAATGTTTAAAGTTAATTTTGTTGTACTTGTAGGCATAATAACGACCCTGACTTCTATTACTTTTGCACAGCCCACAACACAGAATATAACAAATCTAGTCAAAATAGAGAGCATTAGCACGATCATTGAGCAATCTAGATTACCTAATCCCTATAATTATTTATTAACCCAAACCTTAATGACAAAAGGAATAGAAAAATATTATCAAAGAACACCTATTATTCAGCCTATTTATTCGGAGCTAGATAAAAATAATCATATTTATTCAAGAGCTATTTTAATGTTGTTAGATAACAATAGGGATAGAAACTCCCCTGCTCTTGCTCAACGCCACAATGAAACCATCGTAGCTGAGTTGGCTTTTATAACTATCAATTTTAATGCTTTACCTAATAACTCATGTTACGCACGGTCAATTTTAAGCTGCCATATTTTTAAGCTCCTGCCAAGCAATCTGGTTCGCTCTAAGAATCAATTTGTACTTAATAGCAAAGTGATTTAAATGAGTTT
>NZ_RZGQ01000304.1 GCF_003989735.1 Legionella sp. km772
AAAATCAAATAATCACTATAAAGATCAAGCATATCCATTTAATTCCCTCCCTAAAATTAAGGGCGGAATTCTAATGCTTTTTAGTCAAACTACAAGTTTATGTGCGTAACATGAGTTAATTTATAAAAAGGAGCAATTTAGAAATGGTTTCAAAATCGATTTTTTATACCCTACCGCTTACTTGTCTGCTGTCAGGTCATGTTGTCGCAGGCACCATGGGCGAGGTCAAAACGTCTATGGATGGTATTTTTTTAGGGCTCGGTGGTAGTTATAACTCCGTTAAATTAGACAGATACTTAGCAGCAACAGGGATTTCACAAGTAAGTTCGGCCGGAGTCAATGTTGCTTCAGGCCTTGCTGGTGGCCCCTCAAGCCCCTTTCATCAAACTCAAACTACTTTTGCCCCTGAAGCTCAAATAGGCTATCTCAGACATTTTAATGACCTCTATTCAGGAGGACTTAAATTTTCATACCGATATTTGGGCATTACTTCCTCTCAAAGTCCAGTAGATAATTTTCAAAGTGGACAATTTGTTACAACCTCAGGTGAAAGCAGCTTCACCGGAAACTATATCGTTAAATCTGCTCAGACCAATATCAATCATGAGCTCTCTTTACTGGGATTTATTGGACAGCATTTTGGAAAATTTAATGTCTATTTGGGAGCAGGCCCTGTTGTTTTTGAAACTCAATCTCATCTCTATGGAATGAATGGGTTTGCAGATATTGATGGTACCCATACTGATATAACAGGATCAGGTACTAACTTCAAAAACACACAATGGATGTGGGGCGGGGCGGGACAATTGGGGTTAAAATACCAACTTGATCCAACCTGGTTCATTGACATAAATTATACTTATGCGCAAACGGGTAGCAATAAATATACGGATAGAACACTATTTACAAATACTCAGGTAATTAACGGAGTATCTTATGTTACTACTGGAGTTGGTTCTGCCCTTTCTTCCCAACAAATTACTGTCCAAGGTATTGGATTAACAGTAAATAAACTGTTTAGTTAAGTAAAATAATAGCCCACTGATAGTTAAAATTTAATTTTAACTGTCAGTAGGGGCTGCCTTTTTGACTTATAGCTCTAGCAGGCACCTCCTACAGAGTTCAAGTATTAGTCCCACCCTTTTAAATTGGGCGGTATACAATTTTCTAAACGTTTTATGGATAGGAGCTATGGCTATTTGAGCGGACTATTCAATAACAATTAATCAGCTATACTAGTCAGGGACTATTAGTTCTTATTAACATGGAGGCTACACATGAAAAAATTTCTAACACTCTGGGCATTAAGCACTATTCTTTGCTCTTCACTGAGTTATGCTGGTGGTTTAATTAAATCGGATGCTTCCTGTAGTGCTCTAGCTAAGGCATGTAAATCAGCTGGTTATACTCGCGGAGGGGAAATGAAATTCTGGCAAGCATGCATGCGACCAGTATTATTAGGACAAACCGTTAAAAACGTCACTACTGATCCAAATCAAGTGAAAGATTGTCGTGATAAAAAAATTGCTGAATTACAACAGCAATTAACCGAATTACAGAATGTAAAATAATTATTTCCTACGCTGTTTAAGCCTCATTTAAACAGCGTCTTACGCTTCTTGTTGACTTATTATCCTCCGCTTATCATAGGACTAAATAAAACAAATTTGTCCAATTTACTTGATTAAATACATATCTTTGTGTTAATATTTAATTCAAATCCTAGGGAAGGAAATGATTATGGAAGAGTGCGATGAGGATGATTTTGACGCCTTAGAACTTCAGGACTGGTTTAGCTAGGTCCGGGGATCTGGAACAAAATTCAGGAAAAATAAGAGCTATTCCCGGTTTGTTAGTTCATTCACCTTACTCTCAGAATGGCTTATCCACAAGTCCATAGGCCAGGA
>NZ_RZGQ01000305.1 GCF_003989735.1 Legionella sp. km772
TAATAAGGACAAGCGTTCCTCAAAGGAGAGCTGGTGAGGTGGATGAGCGCATTGCTCTTCTAAAGCTGCGAGAAAGCCATTAAGTTTAAGGCTTGCAAGTTGTTGTTTCGTTTGTTCTAACATGATTCGTTCACTCCTTTATAATAGTGGGCTCCACGGAACTGGCTTCTGTGGTTGATTGATTGAGCCGTTGGAGGGCTCTTGGTATAGAGACCGTGTTTTAAAATACTTTCTACCGTTTTATAACGGTATTGATGAAGAGCCACTACTTGCTGACAGGCGTGCTCAAAGTGTACTTGACCATAGTGTTGCGCTAAACGCTTTAGTCCTAAGACCGCTCGTATGGCTTGTTGTGGGAAAAAGCGCGACTTAAAGAATCCAAGAACACAAGCTTGCGTGTTAGGTCCTTGGGTTTTGGCCCATTGAGTTAAGCGTAGAATCGAGGCATCACGCACCTCCTTTTGATATTCACGATGAGACTTAGGCATATGCTCCTCAAGTGTTGTAAACTGATTGGGCTTATCATCTCGCTCATGCAGCGCTACACGCTGCCCTTGATGGAAGACTTCGATGCATCGTCTGGTCACAGCGACTTCAACTTTTTGACCAATCAAGGGATGAGGCACGCTGTAGAAATGCTTGTTGACCACAATATGATAATCAATATGCACCTTAGCAAAGCGCCATTCCTGCATGCAAAAAGCCAATTTGGGTAAAGGTCTTAAGGCGCTTTTCTCAATCTGTTCGAATTGCTCTAGTCGAGACAGTCCTATGCGCTGCATAGGCTTTTTATTAACCACATCTAATTGGACACGAATGGCCTGGTTAAGCTCAGGAAGGCTTGTAAACGTTTGATGACGCAAGGGGCCTATGACTTGGCGCTCTACAATTTGCACTGCGCTTTCGACCTTCGCCTTGTCTCTTGGCGCAACAACGCGTGTGGGCATCACTGCTACATTGTAGTGCAGGGCCATTTCATGATAACTGCGGTTGATATCGGGGTCGTAACGATGAGCTTTAGTAACGCCACTTTTCAAATTATCAGGCACCAGCATTTCGCTAACACCACCAAATGCTTCAAACATGCGAACATGCGCCCCTATCCAATCATCCATCGACTGACTTTGGCTTGCCTCTGCGTATAGAAGATGAGAGCAACCAAGGCACCCTACAAAAATTTGCGCTTTATGGATAACCCCTGTTTCAGGCTCAATCCACTCCATAGTCGAGCCAGCATAGTCCACAAAGGTTTTTTCTCCTGCCTTATGAACAAAGCGCATCACCGGATCTATCGTTTTAGTGTAGTTACTGTAGCACTTGGTAAACTGCGTGTATCCCAAGCCATCAGGGTGCTGCGCTTTGTATTCGCTCCATAAGAGGCTTAAAGTAATCTCTTTACGTTGCATCTCCACTCTTATTTTTGCCCAATCAGGCTGTGGTCTAGATCGAACATTCTTAGATGGTGGATGTTTGTAAATAGCTTGCTCTAACTGCTCATCAGTGTGCTGGCGCACCTCATCCCAGGTTAAGTCACTTACTTTAAACAAGGAGAGGTACTCCGAAACACTCCCCGCACTAATCCCAACGCTTTGAGCAATTTGACGATTGCTGTAGCAAAATTCAAACTTCAAGCGAAATACTTCTCGTAACTTTCTCATACTCACTCTATTCCTCATGCTCCACCATCTGCACAAAATAAAAGCAATATAATACCCAATTACAGTGCTTATATTGTGCAAATTGGTGATCTATTTACACTGAAATCACTGATCAGATTGAGTGAAATAGGTGATCAGTTTAGAGTGAAATCACTGATCAGATTGGAGTGAAATGAGTGATCATTTTGAAGTGAAATCGGTGATCAGATTGGAGTGAAATACGCA
>NZ_RZGQ01000306.1 GCF_003989735.1 Legionella sp. km772
AATCAAATAATCACTATAAAGATCAAGCATATCCATTTAATTCCCTCCCTAAAATTAAGGGCGGAATTCTAATGCTTTTTAGTCAAACTACAAGTTTATGTGCGTAACATGAGTTATTGAAGAGCGTGATTACATAAGGCCCTATTTTGATTATCTACAATACCCAGATCGAGACTTGCTTACCCATCCAGAAGACCGTTTCTCTCGCTATGTTCATAATTCATTTGGCCAGGTTATTTATGAAGTAAACGCAGAGGGCTATGTAACCGAACATCAATATCACACTAGTGATAAACCGAGTAAAACCTGGTTTTACCCACAAAAAATAATCTTACCAAAACTTTATTCTTTAAGTGCAATCAGTGATTTGTTACCACCTAAAGACCAGATTCCGCTCATTTCAAATCAATATGACGCGGCTTCTCGCAAGATAAGCTCCACTGATCAATTAGGCTATGAAGAGCATTATAAATTAGATGCCTTAGATAATTTAAGAGAATACCTCGATAAAGGGGGCGATAGTTGGCTTTTTAATGTTGATAGTGCGAATAGGAAAATTGAGGAAGCAACACCGCCCACTGAAGTAACCAGAGTAACAGAGCAAGGATTGTTGATTAAACCTCAAGGGCTCCAAAGAATTATAAAAAAGATAGAATATAAGGGGGATGTGCAACGAATTATCGAAGCCTACAATACGCCAGAAGCACGCGTTATCGACTTTCACCGCAATGCTGTGCAGCAAATTATCCAAATTTCGCAAGAGGAAGCCGGTGTTTATGATAAAAGCAAAATACCTACGCGGTTTATAGAGGACTATTTCGCCTTGGGTCAACATGCCCAAACTGATGCAGAACAAAGCAGCCTAGAAACCTTGCTAAAGCAGAATGGTGAGCTGCAATTTCGTCCAGAAAAGAAAGTAACGCTTTCAAGTAAAACAATTTATAACTCGTTTAAGCAAGCTGTTGTATTGATCGATGAAGCTGGAAGTTCAAAGTTTAAAATCTATGACGCAGGCCAATTACGCTATGAAATAGATCAAGAGGGCTTTGTAACGACATTTAAATATAATCTATTTGGCAATGTCATTCAATTAACACGCCATGCCCTTGCTTTGGAGCTAAATTTATCTCCATATACAACAATAGGCCTACCTTTAGAACTGGTAGAATCTATCCTAAAAAGTTCGTCCGATGATCGATGTCTCTATTTTAAATTTGATCGAGCCAATAGACTAATTCAAACCACTCAATCAGAAGTTTTTACTTATATTCCGCATTTGCAAGGTCAGGCCCAACATGGGCTAAATGCCCCTGTTAAAAAAATCGCCTATACTACCTTTGGTGAAATATACAGTGAAAAGGAGTTGGTCGATCCTTTTAATGATTTATGGAATGAAAATAGAGCTTGGTTTAATAAGCTAGGCCATGTTATTGCGCAAGTGAATGGCTTAAATTATTTGACTCTGTTTGCTACCGACCGCTATGGAAATGATAAAAAGAAAATTGAATACGCTAAAAAATTACAAATAACCTTGGATGAAGAAATCTCTGTAAAAGAAATGTTGCAAGGTTTGGAGATGGATCCTGATCATGATCGCATTTATACCAATGAATTTAATGCTCGTAATGAATTGGTTAGAACAATCCAACACAAAGTTCGCCTTTATGATCCGGAATTAGATATTAGTGCTATTCCCTATCTTCCCTTACAAGAAAAAGAACAAAATATTACCCATGAATTCATTCGTAATGCCAAGGGCTTATTACTCATGTTACGCACATAAACTTGTAGTTTGACTAAAAAGCATTAGAATTCCGCCCTTAATTTTAGGGAGGGAATTAAATGGATATGCTTGATCTTTATAGTGATTATTTGATTT
>NZ_RZGQ01000307.1 GCF_003989735.1 Legionella sp. km772
TTGATTTTTTTGATGCAGTGTAATAATTTCGCTTTTTGGTCATTCTATTCCCCTCTTATATTAGAAGAATAGCTCTTAAAAATACCTTTTTTTCGTCTAAAAATCCGCGCCTATATCAGAGAGCTCTCAAGCTAGAACGATGAATGAGCACGATTAAACATGAAAACATTAGTTTTTTTTGTGTTAAGTTGGTTTTTATTTCCGTTTAATATTTGGGCGGAAAGCTCGTTTTGTGATAGAAATGCAGCAAATTTTGATTATGAGTTAACCCAACCATTTAATACGACACAATTTGTAAAAGGTTGGGGGCTAAAACGTAATTTGCTTAATATGCGCGCTGATTTTAATCAATGTATTAATGATTTGGATTGGCAAAGAAAACGCATTATTGCAGCAGCTGATTACTGGATCAAACAGAAACTGAATTATTGCCACCATTATTTGCCTACCTATTCAACACCGATGGAGCAAAGAAATGCTCTCAAAGGGCAAGGTGGCTATTGTAGTCAAGCAAAAGATATTATGCCTAACAGTGTATATTATAAACAGCAAGCCCGTTGGAACTATTCAGGGCAAGCAAATGAAAGCATTAATAATTGGCTTAATAATACAATGTGGCAGGGAATGGATTGTAGCAATTATACTAGCTTTCTTTATAATTTTGCTTTCGGACGGAGTTTTAGCTCTAAAGTTGAGTGGCAAGCAGGACAACGAAAAGGTGGTTCTCAAAAGAATCTATCACCCAACCAGCAGCAAGGGAATAACGTTTTAGATAATCCTAGTGCGGCAGGTCGATTAGTTTGTGTAGATAATACGCTTGAGATAAGTCATTCTTGTAATGGGCATGGGGGTTATTTATCCGTTATTGACCAGCAGGGCCTAAAACATAAGGGTATGATCAGCGCCTCTGATTTAGCGCTCCTCCAACTCCATCCAGGTGATTTACTCTTTATTTCTGCGACAAATCAAAATTCCCTTAATCCCTCTTTAGTAACTCATGTGGCAATCTGGACAGGTAAGCAAGTGGGGTACGGTCCTAATGATATTCCACCTTCGCAAATTGCTCCAAATGGCCTATGTCCTCAAGAATCATGGATGCCTCATATTGGCGATTGGGTTATTAGCGATAGTCATTATCAAGGTGCAGATTATCGAGTGTTAACACCCTGTTTTTATTTAAATAATTTATGGGGTGTACGGCGGGTAATTTAGCCATTAAGCTTATGCTCCTAATAAAGAATAGCTGACAAAAGGGCATTTACTCTAACTTATCTAAAAAATGATTTGAAAAACATCCAAAGAACACCAAACCACCCACGATTCCATGGAAAAGTATACATTCCACTAGTGAAAAGCTTTTGATGGCAAACGCTACAATAAAACACTCTTTGCGTGTTAGGTATAACTGTCTCCTCGGCCACGGGCTCTATGCGGGATTTACAATATTTACACAGTATTTTCATTAAAAATAATCCATATCCTTTATATAATTATTATAGCAGGCTAAGGAATAGTGGTTTTATTTTGAAATTGATGGCTTGGTATCTTGGGGACAGCGGGTCGGATAAGCACGCATTAGCCTGGTTTTGTTTTATTTTTGACCTATAATTAAATTTATTTATTTCTAAGGATGATCGAATGTCAAAAATAATAAAAAATTTATATTGGAGTCTGTATCTTTGTCTATCTTATCAGTCTTTTGCTGGAATTGTGCCTTCAAATAGTGAGCAAACAAGCAGGTTAAGGATTGATATAGGCGCGGATTTTTAGACGAAAAAAAGGTATTTTTAAGAGCTATTCTTCTAATATAAGAGGGGAATAGAATGACCAAAAAGCGAAATTATTACACTGCATCAAAAAAATCAA
>NZ_RZGQ01000308.1 GCF_003989735.1 Legionella sp. km772
TTGATTTTTTTGATGCAGTGTAATAATTTCGCTTTTTGGTCATTCTATTCCCCTCTTATATTAGAAGAATAGCTCTTAAAAATACCTTTTTTTCGTCTAAAAATCCGCGCCTATATCAGGCCAATACGTAGAATCCTTAATACCGGAACCTTACAGACATCCAGAACACCGAAAATCATTTTTTAGCAACCCCCATCTAAGACCTATGGGTATAGGTATGGAGCTGTTTGGACAGCGAAAAAATGCTGAGATATTTCCAATAGAAATTAGTTTAAGCCCACTAAAAACAAAAGACGGTATGGTGTGTGTCGCCGCTATTCGAGACATTACTGATCGTAAAAAAATCGATAGAATGAAAAATGAATTCATTTCTATTGTCAGTCATGAGCTAAGAACGCCATTAACCTCTATCCAAGGTTCTCTGGATCTGCTAGCAATAGTCCAGGATGATTATAATAAAGACGCCCAAGATTTATTAACCATTGCACAGCGAAATTGTGCACGATTAAAACAATTAATTAATGATATTTTAGATCTACAAAAAATTGAATATGGTGGAGTTGGTCTGAAATTAGAACCAACAGATATGAATCAACTAGCCCGAGAAGTGGTGGCGCTAAATCAAGTGTACGCACAATCTTTAGAGGTAAAAATAGAACTACTGGCTTCAATGCTAGAATTGAAAGTAAGTATTGACCCTGACAAAATAATGCAGGTACTAACCAATTTAATTTCGAATGCTATTAAATTCACTACAGAATCATGGACGGTAATTATCAGCATTAGCAAAAAAAACAATGTGGTTAGAACGGAAATTATCGATAAAGGGCCTGGTATACCTGATGAATTTAAAACACACGTTTTCCAAAAATTTTCACAACTGGATTCTTCATCGAGAAGAGTCCATGGTGGAACTGGTCTTGGATTAAGTATATGCAAAGCCATTGTAGAAAAGCATGGTGGAATTATTGATTATTATAATAATTCCGATAAAGGAACTACCTTTTATTTCGATTTACCTCTATTAACTATAGAGCCTATTGGATGAATAACTTTATGGCTAAAAAAGAACTAAAAAATATCTTAATTATTGAAGATGAAACCGATATTCAATTCATTTTAAAAATGGCCCTAGAGAAGCTTGATACATTTAACGTTAGCTATTGCAGTTCAGGTAAAGAGGCATTAAAAAGTGCGGAGGAATTTCAACCTGATTTAATTCTTCTTGATGAAATGATGCCTGGTATGGATGGTATAGCAACCTTTAAAGCACTAAGACAAGTACCTTCTTCCAAAGACATTCCCATAGTATTTATGACAGCGAAAGTACAGGCTAGTGAAAAGAAACAGTATTATGAATTAGGGGCCTCAGATGTCATTTCTAAACCATTTGATATCAAAAATCTAGCCTCCAGACTACGTCAACTTTGGGACGAGGCATTAAACCCTAAAGATCAAACCTAGTATGAGAATTTTTAAAATAAACTCGAATATGATTACAAAGATAAGGTTTTAATAGGGTTCTTTTCAGGGGATGGAAATTTCCCGCAGCAACCATGAAAGCATTTACCAGTCTAGGCCGCAGCCAATAAATCAAATTTTTTGTTATTCACCAATTTTTCTATAAGACATGTAAATTAATACATTTCTGATCGTTATAACATAAATTTCATTCATTAGAAGAAAAAATTTTTAAGCTTAGCCAAAAGGCACTTCACTTTGTTACTCATGTTACGCACATAAACTTTAGCTAGGTCCGGGGATCTGGAACAAAATTCAGGAAAAATAAGAGCTATTCCCGGTTTGTTAGTTCATTCACCTTACTCTCAGAATGGCTTATCCACAAGTCCATAGGCCAGGAGAGC
>NZ_RZGQ01000309.1 GCF_003989735.1 Legionella sp. km772
CTCATTTAAATCACTTTGCTATTAAGTACAAATTGATTCTTAGAGCGAACCAGATTGCTTGGCAGGAGCTTAAAAATATGGCAGCTTAAAATTGACCGTGCGTAACATGAGTTATTTAGAACATTTTGAATGTTGCCCTACTCTTTCGTAATTAGAAAAACATGATTTTGCGACATTCATATTTTTTGCTACTTCTTGCTAAGGATTAAACTCGGCCAGAGGATTAAATTAAAAAAGCTCAGTAGTCCCTTCATTTAAATCAGTCTGATTGACATGATCGCGTTTTTTTCGTTCCAGGGCCACATTAAGTTCGGCTAATATATACTGTAAAACATCTAATTTTTCTTCAGCAGACATATTAGATAGGTTATTAATTTTCTCTTGAATGCTATTGATGGTTAGAAGATTCAAATGAATGCGGTGGAAAACCTCATCCATGATTTGTCCAGCTATATCTTCTATTTGTATTGCATGCATTACCGCATTTATTTTGTTATTTAATATTTTACTAACATCCAAGGCTTTATGTAGTAAATGCAATAAATTACTAGCATGCCCCTTAGTTATCGTGATTTCTGTCTGTTCATCATCCTCTAAATTAGTTAAAAACTCACTATTGATTTTTCCTACCGCATCAATAATTAAATTTCTAATTTGCTGGGTATAATCGGAATAAATGGCAGCCTCGCGGTTCGCCAATTGGGAAAGCGATTGGACAATTTCAATCAAGAATTCTTCACGCGCAGTGGTTTTATCATTCTTTTTCATTCATTCTCCATGTTAAAATAACTGCACATCGTTCCCTTCTTGTGACTTATCAATTGTTTTACTGTATTTCTTCTCTGCCTCCACAAGCTCGGGTGGTTTCATGTTCAAGGCTTTCATTAAAATTTTTCCCGTAAGTGGATTATAAATAATGGTACGGGGGTTGGGGCCTCCTAAGTCTTTTGCGGCAATTTTTAAATTTTCATCGTGCATATATTCAGTAATGAATTTGATATTTAGTTCACATACTGAACGCGTATCAAAGGAACCGCCCGCGCCAAATAATTTAACCTCTAAGTTACGGCGTTTTCCGCCACACTTTAAGATCTGGTTAATTAAATATTCCATAGCCCAGTTCCCATAGCGCATTGCACCGCTGATATGCTGTGCTTTATCCTCATGAATACTTCCTTTTACGGGAAGCATAAAATGATTCACACCACCAACCGCGGCTATTGGGTCGCGAATGCAGGCAGCAATACAAGAGCCTAAGGTAGTCATGATAAGCTCAGGATTTTGTGTTACATAAAACTGTCCTGGTTCTATGATTGCCATAACCGAATTATGCGCATCACTCCAATGCCTTTTTATGTGATCAAAGCCAAATATACATTTTTGTATGGCATGCTCATTCATTGTTTGCTTCATAAGACTTTCCTATACATTGTCTTTGAAATTAATTTAGTCTTTTTATAATGATACATAAAGGATTCCGAATGCCCAGTGAATAAAAATCCATTAGGAACCAGATGTAACATCAATTGATCCAGAATTTTATTTTGATTTTTGGAATCAAAATAAATTAATACATTGCGACAAAAAATAATATCGAAGATCCAATTAAATTTAAATGGCTCCATTAAGTTACTCATGTTACGCACATAAACTTGTAGTTTGACTAAAAAGCATTAGAATTCCGCCCTTAATTTTAGGGAGGGAATTAAATGGATATGCTTTAGCTAGGTCCGGGGATCTGGAACAAAATTCAGGAAAAATAAGAGCTATTCCCGGTTTGTTAGTTCATTCACCTTACTCTCAGAATGGCTTATCCACAAGTCCATAGGCCAGGAGAGC
>NZ_RZGQ01000031.1 GCF_003989735.1 Legionella sp. km772
AAACTCATTTAAATCACTTTGCTATTAAGTACAAATTGATTCTTAGAGCGAACCAGATTGCTTGGCAGGAGCTTAAAAATATGGCAGCTTAAAATTGACCGTGCGTAACATGAGTTAATTAAAAGTCGCAGACGATTAATTCTATCCATGAATCCTTGGTGACTTACTGGAATAATAAATTTTGCCATATTAGTGGAATGCATTTTAGCTTCTTTAGAAATGCGAAGATCAAGTTTCAGCGGTTTTAAATGCTGACTTACCCTATAGTTATTTACCTGTACAAAAATAGCATTTTCAATGGCCGCATCAGGGCTCAAAGTAGCTGCATAGGTTAAATCTCCCAAATTAATTAATAAAAACATTATCATAATAATTAATTTATGTTTGCACATGCTAATTGACCTCTGCTAACAGTGGATATTTACAAGTCCAAAGTGTATAACTATGAATAGAACTAGGAGCTTAAGAGGGGCTAGTATTTTCTGAGTTGATAGTATGGACTAATTATAATGCTGTAGCCCTTTATGGGCTGTATTTTAATTATACACAAGGTGGGTATAAATTCCAGTTTAGAACACTTTTTTAAGGATAGTTATGGAGAAAGTTAAAAGGAACAGTGTTCTTGGTCCTTTATTTGGGAATGCCTTGGAATGGTATGATTTTTTGATTTATGCCAGCTTTGCAAGCGTATTCGCAGAAATTTTTTTTCCTTCAAATTCTCATTTTATTTCTTTAGTGCAAAGCTTTTCCTTATTTGCAATGGGATTTGTGATGCGCCCAATAGGTGGTGTCATTATTGGCCATTATGCTGATCATCGGGGACGGAAAAAAGCCCTCATCATATCCATGTGCATTATGACTATTTCTACCTTTTGTATTGGCTTAGTTCCTGATTTTAAAACTATTGGAGTTGCAGCCCCAATTTTATTTTCCCTCTTCAGGCTTATTCAAGGATTAGCTATTGGTGGAGAACTACCGGGCTCGGTAACATATTTGATTGAACAACATTGGGCTAAAGGAAGAGGCTTATCTGGGAGCTTAGTTTTAAGTTCTGCATTTTTAGGTATTCTATTAGGTTCTCTAGTTACAACTATTTTTAGCGGTTTATTTAGTGAGGAAATGCTTTTAAAATGGGGCTGGCGCATTCCTTATTTTTTAGGTGGTATAATGGGGGTTTGGGGCATTTATTTACGTATTAATAGTGTGGAGTCCCGCGTCTTTAATGAGCAAAATACTAAACCTCTAGCCTTTAAAAGTTTATGGTTCGATTATAAAAAATCGGTATTATTGTCCATTGTAATAACGAGTGTACTTGCGCTCGGAAATTATTTATTAATAGCCTATGTAACGACTTTTTTAGTTAAAGCGCAGACGTTCGCCCTGCATGAGGCCTTAGCCATTAATTTAATTGCTTTATTCGTACTTACTTTAGTAATTCCGATCATGGGGTATCTCTCTGATCACATAGAAAGAAAAAGAATGTTTATCTTCAGTATCATTTTATTTATTTTACTAATTATTCCCTTTTTCTTTTATTTAGGAAGTAAAAATTGGTGGGTTGTTCTTGCAGCTGAGTTAATGCTTGCACTGATATTGGCACCAATCAATGCCATTGTTCCTACAATGATTGGAGAAATGTTTCCAGTGAATATAAGGGGAAGAGGTGTCTCTTTAACTTATAATATTGGCCAAGCTCTATTTGGTGGGAGCATGCCTTTAATTGCTTTAAGCTTAATTCACTACACTGGAAATACTATAACTCCAGGCTATTATATTTTGTTCTGGGCACTTATTGCCTTCGTGTTTTCATTTTGTTTAACTACGGAAAAAATACATTAATGTAAATTGAGCTTTGCCTTGATAAGACATTAAGCTAGGCCCAACCATATACTCTGAAGTGGCAAGATCAATTGAGTTGGTGTTTTTATTGTGAGGGATAATAATTTAGCGCACCGTAGCAACTGTCTTGAATTTTAATTCAAGACAGTTGCTAGGATAGACGAGGGCGATTACGCGCCCTTAAAAATTAATATACATCGCTTCCGTTGTCAGCAACAACACGAGTGTGTCTACCATAAATAACTAAGATCTTCTGCTTGTTTTTAAGTTTTAAATCTTCAGATTGTACTACCGAAATAATACCTCCGGAATTTAACTTAATAACGTATTCAACGCCATGAGTTTGGTTGTAACCACCATCCATGAAACTATCGGGGCCAGGTTTTGTCGCACCTACACCCTCAGGATTTTGTTTACGCAAGTTTACTTTTCGCATAGAAATTATGGTCCCAGGGATTACTTTTTTAATTTTCCCAATTTCATTTGCATCATATTCACCGGGGGGTAAATCTGAGTTACAACTAACCAATAAAAGACCGAGTAGGAATGCTACAATGGATTTAAATACGGCTCTATTTTTCATGTGATTTAAACTCCAATATTAAAGAATGAAAAAGTTCCAGCCTATTCTAGCTGAGTTTTCGTTAATTATTAATTACTTTTTGTAAGTTCTTCTAACAGACTACTAGCGCCAATCCGAAACCAATTTTTATCAATAGTTTTCTGCAAGAAATATTGCGCAAGGGCGGCATAATTTTTAGCTTGTGCAACGGTTTTAATGCCGCCCGACACTTTAATGCCACAATTTTTTCTAGAGTCTTTAAGGGCGCTTAATAAGGTGAATACTGCTGATAAGCTCGCTCCTTGCGGCGTTTTACCGGTAGAGGTTTTAAGAAAGTCGATGTTTAAGGTTAGTAACTCATTTGTTAACTGATAAAGCATTGCTAAGTCGCTAAACTCACCCGTTTCTAAAATAACTTTTAACAATAGTCCCTGTTCTTTGCAATAAGTAGAAATGGCAGCTGCATGATTTATGGCTTCTTGCTCTTTACCCTCTAGATAAGCCCTAAAAGGAATAACATAATCAATTTCCTTAACGCCATTTAGCCTACTTTGATTAATTTGAGTAACACACTCATTAAGGTTTTGATTCCCGTGAGGAAAATTAATGACGGTTGCTAAATGAATGTCAGAGTGTTTTTTGCAGTGCACTAAATCTTTAGGGAAAACACATAGCGCTGCTACTTGATGTCGAGCGGCCAAATGATTTATCGAGGATAAATCATTTGGCGATGCTTGCTCATTTAATAAGGTAAGATCAATACAGGAAGTCAATTGCTGGTTGCTGATGAGTTCACTTGGTTTTGATAGAAAATCACCTAAAACCTTATTCAAATGATTGTTGATGCTCATGCTAACTCTGCAATGTAGTGTTTGAGCAATAAGTTAAGTTTATTTGCTGCACCAGCGGCCATTTCGACCACTGCATCATGGCTATGGCTAGTTTTACTAAGCCCCGTAGCATGATTAGTGATCATTGCAATAACAGCTACCTTCATACCGCAATGGTTTGCAACTAAAACTTCAGGAACAGTAGACATTCCGACTGCGTCAGCTCCTAAAATACGAAAAGCACGAATTTCTGCCGCTGTCTCATAATGAGGGCCTAATACTGAAATATAGACACCTTCACTTAATCTAATATGGTTTTTTTCTGCTACAGCCAAAAGAGAGGCACGCATTGTTGAATCATAAGCATTATCTAAAGGATAAAATCGAGGTCCAAAATCATCATCATTTGCGCCTATTAAAGGATTACTGGGTTGCAAATTGATATGATCATTAATAAGCATTAATTCACCAGGGCCTACTTCTTCACGAAGTGAACCTGATGCATTGGTGGCAATAAAATAAGTACATCCTAAAAGTTTTAATGTACGTACGTAATTTTTAACTGTTTGATAGTTATCAATCCCTTCATAAGTATGAGCACGACCCTGAAGACAAACAACTCCCACTCCTTGCCAGTAGCCTAGGATTAATTTACCACCATGCCCTTTTACTGTAACATGGGGAAAACCGGGTAATTCTTCGTAGTCGATTATTGAAGCATTTTCTAATTCGTCTGCAAATTGACCTAAGCCTGAACCTAAAACAATACCTACTTTGGGAGAAAAATTAGGGTTATTTTTTTTAATATATTCACAAGCAATGTGTGCATCCGATAGAGTGGTTTTTACAGTCATACGATCTTCCAATTAGGGTTTAAAGTCAAATGCTAAGGGTAATAATTCATCAATACGAATACTTCGTAATATACTGTTTTTGTCGCATAAATAAATTAATGTTTCCGGGCTAGAAAACTCATAAATTTTCTGCCGGCATGAGCCACAAGGCGGGCAAAGTTTATTATTTCCAGCTAATACCACCACACTCTTAATACGTTGTTCGCCAGAACTAACCATTGTACAAATAGCGGAAGCTTCAGCACAGGAAGTTAGGCCATATGAGCCATTTTCCACATTAACTCCAGTGTACAAATTACCTTTATCGGTGCAAATACAGGCGGCTACTGTAAATTTAGAATAGGGTGCATAAGCGTTTGCCAATGCGGAATGGGCATTAGCAATCATTTTTGTAATTATTTTATCCATAATAAGCCTTGTAATTAAGGGTACAAAATATACTAAATTACCATAATAAATTACAAGTAGGGGAGTCACATTCTTCTAATTTTGCCTCATCTTTATTAGAATTTGAGTGGTTGACTTTTCCTCCTAAACGGGGACTATGATAGGGCTCAGGACTCTGTGTATTACTGTATTCTAAGGTGGGCCCCAAACCATGCGACATTTTATTATAACTTGGGAGCGGGGTCTTTTTATGAGCCTCAAAGTTATAATTAAGCCAGTACTCAGCTGCAATTAGACTCATAGCAATACTAATTAAACCAGACACAGCGAGTATAGGTATTGTTTGTAGTGGGAACAAAAAGATTGCTGTAGCAGAAAGGGCAGTACTCAATCCAACCGAAGTCATCGCTAATGCATAAGAGAGATAGCTTTTTTGATAGGACTTGGAATATTCTTCGTCGGCGGGTGGATTTTTTAATTTATGGTATTCACCAATAGCCCAAACCACATTGCTTGAAAAAAACAACCAAGCAGCTGGAATAGCCCATACAGGGATAGAAATTGCAACAATGCTTAAAACCGCAGCCCCTATTCCTAAAAATGCGGCATAGGCGTTTTGTTCTTTAAATGAAGCAAACCCGTACCATTCTTTGTCGCGAGGATATTGCTCAGGATAAAAACGGCTTGCCACATACCACATGGAGTAACCAATTAAGCTCAGACCGAATGTAATTAGATTTAAAAAAGGAGTCGCTATGGTCACCGCCGGTATATATTGTACTTTAGAGGCAACTAAGCTTAGAAAAAAAGAGATGCTACTTAATTTATCTATTATTTTTCTTGTATTATTAGTAGGTTGTGTACTCACGGAGTGCCAATTCGCTGATGTAAAATTGAGCATTTTACGTGAGATATAATGCAAAATCCAGTGCTTAAACTAAAATTTCTCTGTAAGGTAGAAAGTAAACTTACAGGGTTAATTCATCGGCAGACTAATTCTTACTAACAAACCACCTTGCAGCATATTAATTGCCTCAATTGTACCTTGATGAAGGGTAATTGCTCGATAAGCAATCGCTAATCCCAGACCATAACCCCCAGTCTTTTTCGTTCTAGAGGTATCGACTCTATAAAAAGGATTAAAGATTTTTTGCAATTGCTCTTCGGGTACTCCTGGACCATTATCTTGAATTTCAATACAAATCATTTGTTCTTTGGTACATTGTTTGAGAGATATCTTGATTGTTTTATCCGAGGGTGTGTAATGAAGGGCATTACGGACGACATTTTCTAGCGCGCGATGGATAAGACGCCTATCAATATTGAGCGTGCAAGGTTCAATAATTCCTGAAACGAGCCGCTTATTGTTTTCGTTAAATTCAAAATTCCCATCATGAATTATTTCAGCTAGTAAGAGATGCATATCACAGAAGTCTCGATGCAATTCGGTTGTAGACTTTTCTAAACGAGCAAATTCTAAGATCTCAGTGATTAGCGCATTTAAACGAGAACTTTCAAGTTCCATACGATCAAGCTCGGCACTTGCTAAGTGACCTGCTTTTTTTCTCCCTAACTCGATAGCTATATTTAATCGTGCTAAAGGAGAACGTAATTCGTGGGAAATATCCTGTAACAAACGCTCTTTAGAGTGAACTAGATTTTCCAGCTCTTCGGCCATTCGATCAAAGTCGTGACTTAGTTTAGCTATCTCATCTTTGCTATGTCCACGTATTGGCCCTACCCGGGTATGAAGTTTTCCGGTGGCAATTGATTGCGCTGCTAATCCCAAAGAGCGCAAAGGCCTAGTTAAATAGAGTGATAATAGATAACAAATAAGGCCACTGATAAAGATAGCTAGGGTCAATCTAATAGTTAAACCAGCCCAAGGTATTTGGAAAAAATGAGAAATGGGGGTTTCGCTAACTGCTGCAAGGCGATAAAACTTTCCTGAACTGGATAAAATTTCATGGCTTACTATTAACTTTCCAGATTTAAATATACCTTCACTAGGCAATTGATTTTTAACTAAATAATGAGAGGTAGTTTTTACACTCTCTGGTGGATTTCGAGCCCCTATAATTTCCCCTGTATTAGATAAAAGGAAAATAGTCATATGACGGGATAAGCCAATTTGGCTAAGCCATTTTAATAAGGCTTGATGTTGTCCTGATTCAAAAGTAGCTACAGCGGCATTCGCATAACTATCCATAAATGCGCTTTCTTGCGCAGGCTGGGATGACTTTTGCGTAATATGACTGGCAACCCAGGCGATACTCACGATTATAAAAATAGAGGCAAGCCAGAATGAAAGAAAAATTTTCCAATACAAACTACGCATTAAACATATAACCAAAACCACGAACTGTTTTTAAAATTGGCTCGCCCTGTGGATTATCCCCTAATTTATTACGTAAATTACTGATATGGACATCAATGCTGCGATCATAAGCAGTATATTTCCTTCCTAGCGCATATTCCGTTAATTCTTCCTTAGAAAAGGCTTGGCCAGGAGATTTGATTAACATTTCTAAAATATTAAATTCGGCATTGGTTAGCTCAAGAAAAGCTCCCGCCATCGTTACGGTTCTTTTAGAGCAGTCAACCATGATATTATGTTCTTCAATGACAGGGCGATGCACGGGGGTTTTCTGGGTACGGCGCAAAATTGCTCTTAAACGAGCAACTAGTTCTCGGGGATTACATGGTTTAGGCAAGTAATCATCGGCACCGATCTCAAGCCCGACAATTCGATCAACATCATCCCCCCGGGCTGTCAGCATTAAAACAGGTGTTTGAGAGTGTTCTCTGACTGCTTTAAGAACCTCAAAACCATTCAATTTGGGTAACATGACATCTAAGATAATGGCATCAAAACTAATGTTTAATGCTTTTTTAACACCACTTTCGCCATCATGAACACAAATAACATGAAAGCCTTCTGGTTCTAAATATTGGGCTAAAAGGTCCGTTAGTTCTGTATCGTCATCAATGATTAGAATAGAGCTATTCATAATTATCCTTAGGCACTTTCTTTTATTGTTCTATTATCAATACATTCTAACAATTTAATTCGCCGTGCATCGGCATTAATTATTTTAAACTCAAAGTCATCAATGGTGATAGATTCTCCACGTTTGGGTAAATAACCAAATTTATTCATTACAATACCGCTTATAGTGTCATAAGTATCATCACTAAAATCAGCGTGTAATTGTTCATTGAATTCTTCAATAGGAGTGTGGGCTTTAATAATGTAGCAATGATCATCATGCGTTTTGATATAGGCATCTTCATCAATGTCGAATTCATCTTCTATATCACCTATGATCTGTTCGATAATGTCCTCTATAGTGACAAAACCTGAAATCTCGCCATATTCATCCACGACAATAGCCATATGATTTTTATTACTACGAAATTCACTCAATAAGCTATCTAAAGGCCTGCTTTCTGGAATAAAAGTGACTTGACGACAGATGTCAAAAAGATCAAAAGTTTCAATATTATCAGCATGGTAACGAAGTAGATCTTTTGCATGCAATATGCCAATAATTTCGTCAGGATTTTCCCCGGTAACAGGAAATCGTGAGTGTCCAGTGCGCGCTACCACTTCTATTATAGTTTGGTACTCATCATCTTGATTAATACAAACCATTTGATTTTTAGGTAACATGATATCGCGAGCGCGCATTTTTGAAAAAAGAATAGCACCCTCTATCATTGCAAGGGTTTCAGAGCTAATTAAAGAACGAATTTGGGCATCGCGTAATAAACTTACGAGCTCTTCTTGGTCTTGGGGCTCACCTTGAATGAATTGTTTTAGGCGAGCAAACCATGATGTATCTTCTTCTTTACTCAAGATTATAATCCTCTTGGTCATAGGGATTAGCATGTCCTAATTCTGCTAATAACTTCACTTCAATCGCCTGCATGATGAGGGCGTCTTTTTCTTCAATGTGATCATATCCTAATAAATGGAGAACCCCATGAATAACAATCAAGGCCCAATGTTCCTTGAGCGATTTATTAAACTGCTTACTTTCCTCTACTAAAACTTCAGGGCAAATAATAACGTCACCCAAAAGAGGGCAGTCTAATTTTATACCCTCAGGGAGAGAGCATGGAAAGGCGAGTACATTGGTGGTCTTATTTTGTTTTCTATAGGTATGATTTAAATCGATCATTTCGGTGGGAGTGACTAAACGGATAGTTAGTTCTGCATCCGCTTGTTGATCCTTTAATGCTAGCGAGGCGAGTTGGGTTAACTCGTCTTCTGAAATAGGTAAAGGATTATCTGTCGCATTTTGAATATCTATGTAATAAGTCATTTGTTTTTCCCTAATACCTCATCATCATAACAATCAATAATTTTGGAAATGAGGGGATGTCTCACTACCTCTTGACTGGTGAAGGTATGGATACTAATTTCAGGAAGATTTTTAAACAGTCGCACGGCATGGGCTAAACCAGAATCAGTTCCTTTCGGTAAATCAATTTGTGTCATATCACCTGTGATTACTGCTTTAGACCCAAAGCCCATTCGGGTTAAAAACATTTTCATTTGCATGGTAGTTGTATTTTGAGCTTCATCCAAAATGATAAAGGATTCATTTAAGGTTCTTCCCCTCATGAATGCTAGGGGCAATACCTCAATGACATCAGTTTGGATCAACTTTTGCGTTTCTTTAAAACCTATCATTTCATATAAGGCATCATATATAGGTCTTAAATAGGGCAACACTTTCTCAACTAAATCTCCAGGGAGAAAACCTAGTTTTTCACCGGCTTCAACGGCAGGTCGTACGAAAATTAAGCGCTGAACCTCTCCTTTTTCAAAATATTCAATAGCTTTAGAAACAGCTAAATAGGTTTTACCAGTACCTGCCGGTCCGACAGCGAAGGTTATATCCTGTTTATCAATTGCATCTAAGAAAAGGGCCTGCTTATTATTACGAGCAGCAATAGTTTTTCGAGATAATCTAATATTATGCGTCATGGCTGATTGGTTATGTTGATGAATAAGCTGAGCGATGGTTTTACTCTCAATAGGTTTACTAACCATGGGAAAGAGTGATTTTAAAATATGTTTTGCTTTTTTTATATTATTTTCTAAAGCGCCGTACAAAATAACATCATCCTGACTAATTTTTATAGTTATGTTAAATTGTTCTTCTAGGTATTTTATATTACTGTGTAGGACTCCACACAGGTTTGCAAAATCCTGTGCCGAAAAAGAGGGTAATTTTATCGTTTCCTGATTTAATGTACTGCTCAAAGGTATTTTAAAAATTGAATCACCATAGATTAAGAATAGTTCAAAATGCCTATGCTCTGCAAGTTAAAACATAAAAATTACTGATTCATTAACCGATTAAAATGAAGAGATTATCGCTCAACGAAGTTTATTGCTCGGACTCCGTTCTTCATCAGCATAAAAATCTTCATCCAATTTTCTATTGATTTTAATGGCATAAGGCTCAATTGCTTGTAATGCATTAATGAGGGTAGTGCCTTGCTCTCGAAGTTGGGATGGTACGTGTTGTAAGGTTTTTACAGCCAAACTTACTTCATAGGGAATAATTTTTTCTTGGGTTAACACGCCTACTAAAAGTAACATATTATGATTTTCTAGATAGGTTCCACTGTATTCTTGAAGTGCTCTAGAATTGTTTACTAAGTCGTCTATGCTTTGTCCTGCATAGTAATTTTTTAACTCGTTATAGAAGGTACTTAAGGCATGTTTTGTAGTTTTTTCTAATGGGGCATTTTTTATAGTGTCAAGAATACTACTTAAGCAGTTGATAAGTTTAGTTTGTTCAACTTGCGCACAATGAATTGCCCATTTTTTCTTTACCTCTTTTTCTTGTTCATTCACCATGATTTTTTCATCAGTTAGAGTATTAACTATAAGTTTAGGCTCAGATATTTGCTTTTGTTTCAAATTTGCACAAAAAAATAATTGTCGTCGATAAAAGTGGAGAGATTCTGGATATAATTTGATACAAATAGCTTCACCTAAGGAATACGTGCTATAATTTTTCATTTTAATTCTTCAGTTTATCACTATGATTGATTTGCATTGCCATAGCATCTTTTCTGATGGTGCCTTAAGCCCAGAAGAATTAATACAACGCGCCCAAACTCAACATTTAACCTGTTTTTCGTTAACCGATCATGACACGGTGGCGGCTTATTCTCGCTTGCAGCAAGCGGCGCTTAACAGCGGCATAACGCTTATTAATGGGATTGAATTGAGCGTGCGTTGGAAAAAATACGATATTCATGTTTTAGGGTATCAAATCAATCATACTGAAGATTTACTCGCTTTAATTGAGCGACAAAACCAGAGCCGTGTGTTACGAGCTGAGCAAATAGGGGCTTCTTTAGAAACCTTAGGTATTGAAAAGGCCTATTCTAAAGCGTGTGAAATTGCTGGTCATAAGCGAGTAGGACGTCCTCATTTTGCGCAAGTAATTATCAATGAAGGAAAATCAAGGGATATGAAGGCCGCCTTCAAACAATTTTTGATTAGGGGACGAAAAGGCTATATACCCACCCCGTGGGTTTCTATTCAAGAAGCCGTAACAGTGATTAAACAGGCAGGTGGACAGGCCGTTATTGCTCATCCACTTAAATACGGATTGACGCGTACTAAGTTGCATGAGTTAATTAGTGAATTTAAAGAAGTAGGCGGGTGCGGTCTTGAGGTTGTCTCAGGTAATATGACGGCAACCGAAATTAATCAAGTGGCTGGGATGAGTTTACGATTTGATTTATTAGCTTCATCAGGCTCCGATTTTCACAGTGATACTGCTTCACGCACTAAGCTTGGGGGACAGTCGCAGCTGCCCGAAATGTGTAAACCTATTTGGTATAATTGGACTATTTGACAGGGGACTTTAATGAGTCAGTTTTTTGCTTTACATCCGGATAATCCACAATCACGTTTATTACGTAAGGCCGTAAACATTATCGAAGAGGGGGGGCTAATAGTTTATCCTACTGATTCTGGTTATGCTTTAGGATGTAAGCTAGGTAATAAAGCTGCTTTAGAACGGATAAGACGTTTACGGCAATTAGATAAAAATCATAATATGACTTTAGTATGTAGTGATTTATCTCAACTTGGGATGTATGCCCGAGTATCTAATCCCATATTTAGGCTGCTTAAAGCATTTACACCAGGGTCCTATACTTTTATATTAAATGCTACATCCGAGGTACCGCGTTTGATGTTACATCCTAAAAAAAGAACCTTAGGTCTTAGAGTACCCGATAACAATATTACCTTGTCATTATTAGAATGCTTAGAGGCACCTTTAATGAGTACTACTTTAATTCTTCCTGGCGCTAAAGCACCTTTAAGTGAGCCTGAAGCAATTAAAGATCTACTCGGTGCGCAAACTGATCTGATTATTGATGGTGGTAATTGTGGACATGAACCAACTACAGTAGTGGATTTAACTGGTGATTATCCAGTAATTATACGTGAAGGGAAAGGCGACCCAGAGCCATTTAAATAAGTTAAATTTTTATTAAGTAAGAAGAGGAAATTGATGTCAGCATTATTTACTTCCAATAAACGAGTTGTCTCAGGTATGCGTGTCAGCGGAAGGTTACATCTAGGTCATTATCATGGCGTTTTAAAAAATTGGATAAAATTACAACATCAATACGATTGCTTCTTCTTTGCTGCCGATTGGCATGGTTTAACTACTCAATATGAGCAGACTAGCTTTATTAAAAAACACTTGTGGGATATGGTAATTGATTGGTTGGCCTGTGGTATTAATCCTGGGTTATCAAAAATTTTTATCCAATCCTGGGTTCCAGAGCATGCTGAGCTACATCTGCTTTTATCCATGATTACTCCTTTAGGTTGGCTAGAGCGTGTTCCTAGTTATAAAGATCAACAAGAGAAATTAAAAGAAAAAGATTTATCCACCTATGGTTTTTTAGGCTACCCTTTATTACAAAGTGCTGACGTACTTCTCTATCATGCAGATTATGTGCCCGTCGGTGAAGATCAAGTAGCGCATATTGAATTAACACGTGAGGTTGCTCGACGTTTTAACCACATTTATGGCAAAGAAGCTAATTTTGAGGAATTAGCTATGGAAGCTATAAAAAAGATGGGTAAAAAACACAGTAAAATGTATAGCGAATTACGCAGACAATTCCAAGAAAGTGGTATCCATGAGGCGATTCAAACCGCACAAGCACTTTTAGAGGAACAATCCAATTTATCAATAGGTGATAAAGAGCGTTTACTGGGCTACTTAGAAGGCAGTGGTAAAATTATTTTACCTGAACCTCAGGCGATGCTTACTGAAACGTCAAAAATGCCTGGTACTGATGGACAAAAAATGTCCAAATCTTATGGCAATACCATTATGTTGCGTGAAGAGCCTGCGCAAGTTGAAAAGAAAGTATTAACTATGCCTACTGATCCTGCACGTATTAAACGAAGCGATCCAGGTGAACCTGAGAAATGTCCTGTTTGGCAGTTTCATAAGATTTATTCAGATGGCGAAGTAAAAGACTGGGTGCAAAAAGGATGCAGAACCGCAGGCATAGGCTGCGTGGATTGTAAACGACCCATTATCGATGCAATTAATCAAGAGCTTCAGCCCATTCAAACGGCTATAGCAGATTATGAAGATGATCTTGGCTCAGTAAAGCGAATTGTTGCAGAAGGCAGTGAGGCTGCGCGTGAAGAGGCTAATAAAACCTTAAATACTGTTCGTGAAGTCATGGGGCTGGATTATTAATGAGCTCTGAGATGCCGCTTAAACCAGAGTTTAAAGCGATAGTTAAGGGTAAAGAGCTAACTCAGGTTCCTAATGATTTATTTATACCTCCAGATGCTTTGGAGGTCCTATTGGATTCATTTAGCGGCCCCTTAGATTTGTTGCTTTATCTTATTCGTAAACAGAATATTGATATACTCAACATTCCCATCACCAGTATTACTAAGCAATATTTACAATATATTCAATTAATGGAAGCGAAACGGATGGAGTTAGCTGCTGATTATTTATTAATGGCAGCGATGTTAGCTGAAATTAAATCAAGAATGCTATTGCCAATGACTCCTAGCGATGATGAAGAGGAGGGTGAAGATCCGCGCATGGCCTTAGTCCGTCGTTTACAAGCCTATGAGGAGATGAAACACGCCGCCGAACTTCTGGATGCCTTACCCAGGCAAGATCGGGATCATTTCATAATTCAAGTGCAGCCTAATCAATTAGAAACAATTAAAGTTCACCCAGAAGTTAATCTGATGGAGCTTGTGGAAGCAATGAGTTCCATCCTCATAAAAGAGCAACATTTAACCAAACATGAAATTGCCCGTGAAATTTTATCTGTACGTGAACGAATGAATGCCATTTTATTAAAAGTACAGCAGCAAAAATTAGTGGATTTTACGTCTTTGTATACGGCAGCAGAAGGACGAATGGGCTTGGTGGTAAGTTTATTAGCGATTCTTGAATTAGCGCGGCAGTCTTTGTTAATTATTACCCAAACTCAAGCCTTTGCCCCCATACATTTACAAGCAGCTTAAGATGGAAGAATTAGAACTCAAAAATATTATTGAAGCTCTATTATTAAGTAGTGGCGAACCCATTAATTTAGATAAAATACTTAGCGTCTTTGAAGAATGGCAAAAACCCTCATCAGAACAGTTACAAGAACTAATAAAGTGCTTGCAGCTTGAGTATGAATCTCGTCCCATGGAGCTTATCCACTTGGCGAGTGGCTATCAATTACAAACTAAGGCACAATATGGAATTTGGGTATCTCGTCTCCAAATGGAAAAACCGGCTAAATATTCACGTGCTTTATTAGAAACCTTGGCGATCATCGCTTATAAGCAGCCGGTTACTCGTGCGGATATCGAGGAAATACGTGGGGTTGCGGTTAATACTCAAATAATAAAAACTTTGATGGAACGGGAATGGATTCGTATAGCAGGATATAAAGATGTTGCTGGTAAACCAGCAGTTTATACTACAACTAAAGAATTTCTGAATTATTTTAATTTACAATATTTACATGAGCTTCCTTCTTTACCAGAGGTCATGCAAACATTGAATCTGCATGCAGATTCCCCTACAGAAGAGTGTGTAACAGAATGAGTAGTGAACGTTTACAAAAAATATTAAGCCAAGCTGGATTAGGATCTCGTCGAGAAATGGAAAGATGGATTGAAAGCGGCTGGGTGCAAGTGAATGGTCAAACCGTCAAACTAGGTGATTGTGCAGGACCATTTGATAAAATTACGGTTAAGGGCAAGTTAATTGTTAATCCATTAAAAGAAAAGCAAGCGACACGTATTCTCATGTATCATAAACCAGTGGGAGAAATTTCCAGTCGTAATGATCCTAAATTTGAGAAAACCGTCTTTGATAATCTCCCTCATTTGAAGCAGGGACGTTGGGTACAAGTTGGGCGCTTAGATTTGAACACTTCGGGCTTATTACTGTTTACCAATAACGGTGACCTAGCTAATCAATTAATGCATCCTAAATTTGAATTAGAAAGAGAATATGCTGTTCGTGTGCATGGGGAGGTCACCCCAGAAATATTAAATAACTTGCGAAAGGGCGTTCAACTGGAAGACGGACTGGCCAAGTTTACCCGACTTCAATTTCATGGAGGGGAAGGGGCTAACTCTTGGTATCATGTTACTTTAAATGAAGGGCGCAACCGTGAAGTACGTCGTCTTTGGGAGTCGCAAGGCTTAGAAGTTAGCCGTTTGATACGTATCCGGTATGGTACTTTATTTATGCCACGCTTCTTAGCTCGGGGACAAACTTATGAAATGACTCCTAAAGAAGTTTCTGAGTTTTTAGCAACTCTACCAAAGAACAAATAAGTATTAGATAAAGGTTGAATCATTAAGATTCAACCTTTATTAAAATAACTATTTTTGGTCATCTTGTGCTGACTTAGCGGGGGTAGTTGTTGCATCTTGAGAAATATTTGAATTTTCATCTATTTTTTGCATGCTACTATCAGAAACAGCACCTACTGAACCGCCATTCGCAAATGAAAAAGTACTAAAAATAAAAGACAAAGAAAATACAAGCCCAGTAATGATTTTAATGTTCATGGATATAAGCCCTCGAGTTGTTTCATTTTAAGTGTAGATGCAGCGCATTAGTTGATCAAATTAAGTGCAATAATTTAAACTTAAATTGATTACCACTTAACAAGCTTGGCTATTATGAATTAAGCTCATTTAAGCACAGCGATTTCATTGAGTTATTTCGCCATCGGAGTTTTTAATCACTTGAGTGCCGTCTACATTCTTTTGCAGGGTAGAACCATCTGTATTTTTAATAACTTGGGTGCCATCTGGTTTGGTTGTTACGGATGAACCGTCTGGGTTCATGATCACTTTTGTACCATCCGGGTTTTGTACTATTGAACTGGCTTTAGAGTTTTTCTGCTCAATTGTATCATTACTTTTTTGAATCGTTTCAGTCGTGGTTGGAGGCACCTCTGCTGGACCATCAACTACTGTTCCTTGAGTATTAGTGATTTTTACGGTAGAGCCAGGACCTTGAATTTCAATTTCAGAAAAAAGTACAGTGTTGCTAAGAAAACCTACAAGCCCTAAGGCTAATCTAACTTTAGTTATCCTTTTCATTGTTTACTCCCTAGTAAATTTAATACCTTTAAGTCCTCCTAATAGGTTAAGGTCTATCTTTTTAAGTATAGACTATCAAGTGGTAGCACCTTCTAATTAAGAATAGTAATAAAATTAAGAGAATACTGTCATATTACTTCGCATTCTGCCTCTTTTTCCGATAAAATAGCTTATTATGTTAGTGTAAGTAAATGGTTTTAGAGAATTAGGATGAGAAGAGTTAAAGCACCGCCAAATAGTACTCCGCATCAAGCCCATATTGTTAACCTTAGTCACGATGGAAAAGGTGTTGCTCGTATTGAAGGTAAAGCAACCTTCATCACCGGGGCTTTGCCTAATGAGCAAGTGGAGTTTCAATATACCCGTGTAAAAAAAGATTTTGATGAGGGAAAGCTACTTTCGGTAGTGGAACCATCGCCAATACGTGTTCAACCGAAATGCACTCAATATGCAATGTGTGGTGGTTGCTCTTTGCAGCATATGAAAGAAGAAGAGCAAATTGTCTATAAACAAGAGCAATTACTGGACTTATTGAAGCGTTATGGGCATACACAACCGCAAGAGCTTTTAGCGCCATTAACCAGTGCTCATTGGAATTATAGAAATAAAGCTCGTTTAAGTGTACGTTTTGTGGAAAAAAAACAAACGTCGATGGTGGGTTTTAGAGAGCGTAATAATCCTCGTTATATTACTGAAATTAACCATTGCCCAATTTTAAATGCAAAAGTAGATGGCGATATTATGGCTCTAAGAGCCCTTATTGAGCAGATGGAAGATAAGCATTGTATTGCTCAGATTGAAGTCGCGGCCGGCGATGAAGAAATTGCTTTAATTTTCCGCAATCTTAGCCCTTTAACGACTAATGATGAACGCCATTTGGTTGATTTTGCTGAGCAGTATGGTTATAAGATCTTTTTGCAGCCAGGTGGCCCTGATACCGTTACTTGTTTTTACCCACCTAACACGAGTGAGTACCTAAGTTATCAACTACCTGATTACAACCTCAGCTTTCAATTTCACCCCACTGATTTTACTCAAGTTAATTCGGCTTTAAATCTCTCTATGGTGCGTTTAGCCCTGCAATTAATGGAGCTGAAAAGTTCTGATAGAGTGCTAGACTTATTTTGTGGCTTGGGTAATTTCTCTCTACCTATGGCTAAGTATTGTTCTTATCTTGTTGGTGTTGAAGGAAGTCAGTCTATGGTAGAGCGAGCTTCTATGAATGCTCAAGCAAATAACTTAAGCAATCTAAGTTTTTATGCAGCAAACTTAGATGACGTAGAGGAAGTACAGAAACTGGTACAGCAATCATTTAATAAAGTATTAATTGATCCACCCCGTTCTGGCGCGTTGGAATTAGTTAAACAAATTGATAAACTTAATCCAGAGCGCATTGTCTATGTTTCCTGTAATCCGGTTACCTTAGCCCGAGATACGGATATTTTAGTCAATCATAAAGGTTATAAACTAGTAAAAGCCGGGGTTATGGATATGTTTCCCCATACAACGCATGTTGAGTCTATTGCACTGTTTGAAAAAGGATAAATTTCATGGTTAGAGTAAAAGATACTACTCCTTTGGCTTCTGATGGCAGTATTGATTTAGCTTTATGGCTGCATCAGTTAAGCACGAAAGGTTATTTAGATAATCTTGAACTCATTCGCAATGCCTGTACCTTAAGTCAGCTAGCAGGACAGGATCATGCTACGGAGACTGGACAAACCTGCTTGCAACAAGGTTTGTCCATGGCAGATTTGTTGGCCGACTTAGAGGTGGATCAAGAAACTATTGCGGCGGCCATTATCTTTGAAAATGTCCATTATGCTGGACTTTCGATTGATGATGTTGAGGAACAGTTAGGGCCCAATATTGCAAAACTAGTTAAAGGCATTGAAAAAATGAGTGCCATTAACAATTTTCAATCTTTTAATAAATACCCACAAAATAAGCAACAAATTGATAACATTCGTAAAATGTTATTGGCCATGGTTGATGATGTTCGCGTGGTACTGATTAAATTAGCTGAGCGACTATGTATCCTTCGAACCGCAGGCCATTTACCTGATGCTATTCGTAAACAATTAGCTACAGAAGTGATGGAAATTTATGCTCCTCTTGCCAACCGTTTGGGTATTGGAGCTATTAAATGGGAAATGGAAGATTTAGCCTTTCGCTATTTGCACCCTGAGGATTATAAAGCGATAGCCAAGGGTTTAAAAGCAAAGCGTCTTGAGCGGGATAACTTTGTAAATATGATAGTTGCTGAGTTAAATCATCAAATTCAACAATTAGGTGCCTCACATTTTGCTGTCTATGGCCGTTCTAAGCATATCCATAGTATCTATAAAAAAATGACGCGTAAAAACGTTTCTTTGGACGAAATTTATGATGCAACCGCGGTGCGGGTTTTAGTCGATACGAACCCACAATGTTATGAGGTTTTGGGTATAGTACATGCTTTGTGGAAACAAATTCCTGCCGAGTATGATGATTATATTATTAACCCTAAACCCAATGGTTACCAATCGCTCCATACGGCGGTACAAGGGCCGGAGGGCCGGGTCTTTGAGGTGCAAATAAGAACCTTTCATATGCATGATTTAGCCGAAATGGGTGTTGCTGCTCACTGGAAATATAAAGAGGGTGGTGGTACACAAAAAGAAAGTCATGAGCGGAAAATTGAATGGCTACGTGATGTATTGGCTTGGCATAAGGAAATGGCAACCAATAAGGGCGTATCTGAAACAGTTACTACTGAGTTTTTCGAAGATAGGGTTTATGTCTTTACACCTGATGGGGATGTATTAGATTTGCCCCATGGAGTTACTCCACTTGATTTTGCTTATCATGTCCATAGTAATCTAGGACACCGATGTCGTGGAGCAAAAGTTAATGGCCATATCGTTCCTTTGACTTACCAATTGAAAACGGGTGATCGGGTTGAGGTATTGACTGGCAAGGAACTGAAGCCCTCCCGTGATTGGATCAATCCGCATCTGAATTACTTAAAAACAGCACGGGCAAAAGCTAAAGTATTGCATTGGTTTAAAATGCAAGATTATGACAATAATGTTCAAGATGGACGCGAACTATTAGATAAAGAATTAAAATCATTGGGGATTAAATCCGAACGTTTGCAAGAAGTGGTTACGGCCTTACATTTTAAAAAGCTAGATGATCTTTACGCAAATTTAGGACGCGGTGATATAAAAATTGGCCAAATTATAAGCCGTTTGGCTCCACCTGAAAGTGCTGAGTTCGATATTCAAAAATTTGTACGTAGCAATCAAGCAAAACCTGAAGCGACAGGAAGTGATTTACGGATTGAAGGGGTGGGTAATTTATTGACCTTCATGGCTCGCTGTTGTCAACCCGTCCCAGGAGATCAAGTCCTTGGTTATATTACTATTGGTCGTGGTGTTTCTGTCCATCGACAAGATTGTCCTAATATAATTCATGCCAGCGAAAGACAGAAGCAACGTTTCTTGCAAGTACATTGGGGCAGTGCTACTCGCGAAAATTATGTGGTAGACGTATTGATTAAAGCCTATGATCGCCCTGAATTGTTGAAAGATATTACCTCTTTGTTATCTAATGAAAAAGCCCATGTTTACTCTTTGCAAACCACTAGTGATAAACATCACAACATGGCTTTTATTAATTTAAAAGTAGATATAGATGGGTTAAATAGTCTGTCTCGTTTGTTAACTAAATTAGAACAAATTCCCAATATTTTAGAGGCAAGACGTCAATTATAAAAAGATATGCTGACTTTAAAATGCCCTGTATGGTTGAATTTGACGCACAAAAAATCCTAAACTATATTCTTGTATAAGTCCAACGTTAGAATATTCTTTAGGAGTGTCACCATGCAAGGCAGAATTGAACCTCCCTCAAAAAAACCAGAGCCCTCAAGCAAAGAAAAGCTTAAAAGTGCTGAAAAAATTCCCAGCTATCATACGGTTGCGGTTGGTTCAGGGCCTGTTGGATTACTCAGTGCGTTAAGTGCCTTACAACATCGTAAACCGGGCGAAAAGGTTGCAGTTTTAGCTGACAGACGCGAAGAGTTAGGCGTTCGACAACAAGTATTATGGATTCAAGAGGATGTATTCCAATTTATAAAAAAAATGGTGGGTGAGGACTTAATAAATCGATTTATGGACGAACTTGCCATTACTGAAGATGAGGAGGATGGCTATTATCTCACCACTGGTGATTTTGAGCGTTTACTCTATATTGCATTATCAGAATATACCCAAGGTGAGGATTATGATTTTATTGATGTTCAGAAAATTGCTCCTAAGCAAAAGATCACCGATGCCATTCAAATTAATAAAGAACAGCAAGTCATTTCCGTGCAAGGACTTGCTATTAATGGCGTGCCCATAGAGGGGGCCCCTAAGACTTGTTCTTTAAATTTTAAAAATTTAGTCGCTGCAGATGGTGCAAGAAGAACTTTGGCCAAAGCGATGGGTGAGGAGGATGTTATTTTTGACGAAACGCAACGTCCTTTGCATCATACAAAACATGTCGTTGCGACCTTCAGGCTACCCGAAGGAACCACTCCCCAATCTTGTTCAAAATTAAAGGTATATCCTGGAGCAACCGGTGCAGAAACGGTATCGATGCCGACGTTAGAGGATATTCCCTTTTCACGAGATATTACGCCTTGTTCTTTAGCACAATTAAAAACCGACTTCGGATGGAAAGGTCATACACGACCTCATTCCCAAATTTATGCGACAAGAGATGTGGTCTATATTGGCGCGGAAATGCCTGCTGATTTGCCTAAAGAAAAAGCGCGTGAATACGCAATACGGATGATGCACGATCAGTTGCCTCAAGACTTCATCGATAAAATGACCGAAATTCCCTGCGATCTCAATACGGCCTATGGTAGAAAGATGGAGCAATTAAAAGTGTCGGTCTTTGATATCGAATTAGGTGAATTAAACAAAACTTTACAAGTTTGTGCTAATGAAGATGAAGATCAACTAGGTGTGATTTTCTACATGGGGGACGCTAAGAAAAATCCTCTCTACACGACAGGCACAGGTGTACAAACTGGGGTAAGGGAGGTGATGGGATTTGATACTTATCTTGATAGTGTCAGTACTCCTAAACTCGATAGCGATAAAAGAACTGATAAACAGCGTCTACGAGATGCTTTAGAGAGTTATCATGTTCATACTCAAGAACTGCTTGGGGATATTAGAACCAAGCAAGATGGTTGGATTGAGGGACGCGTTAAGAAGGAAAAAGAAGCTGAAAAAAATTTTAAAGTATTCACGCGGTACAAAAAGAGTATTGCGGAGTTAAACTCTTTGATATTAAAGGTCAATGAGGCTTTTGCTAAGTTGCCTAATGATGAAATCCCTGAAATTCCAGAATTTTTTGATCAGGCCCATACAAAATTAAATGATTTAAAAAATAAATATAAAAAAGTTTTTCTCTGCTGCAAAGGCGAGGCTCATATCTCCAGTTATAATGGTGTTAATGTTGAAGACATGATCAAGGAGTTTAAAGTAATAGAGGAGGAAATTTTAACGACATATCCTTCTTTAGAGTCCGTGACTGAAAGTCTGTCTGGCACACCCAAAGAGTTTGCTGCTACCTGGTATAACGATATCTCGGAAGCGTCTAAGCAGTTTTTATTAGATTGTTATCATGGTGTATCTAAAAGTTCTGCGACCACTTCGGCTGTAAAGGTGGGGTTATTTAGCGGTAGCCAGCTTTCTGAACAAGGCCCGAAACTTAATCATGAACCAAAAATTGATGGCTTAACGATGTAGTACTCAACTACCGTTAAGTATACATACATTAAGGAGCAATTATGGGTAGTACTGCATCTGGAAGACCAGAAAGTATGGTTTTTTTTAAGCCTGATAAAACTGCTGCTGTAGCAGGCAAGGATAAAGCAAAGCATCTTTTAGATGAGTTAAAAGGTTCGCTTTTTCCTATGCATACCAAATTATTTATTGAACGGCTGGGAGTGAGTAGTGATTTAATAAAAGCTATCATCAATGATGACGTTGCGAAAGTAAACACTATGAGCGCCACGATGACGGGCGATGATTTTAAAGAAATAATGCTCATAGCTGCTTTTATGGGGGCTAATCAAGTATTTAACGCCATGAGAACGGCCCATCACTTTTAGCTAGGTCCGGGGATCTGGAACAAAATTCAGGAAAAATAAGAGCTATTCCCGGTTTGTTAGTTCATTCACCTTACTCTCAGAATGGCTTATCCACAAGTCCATAGGCCAGGAGAGC
>NZ_RZGQ01000310.1 GCF_003989735.1 Legionella sp. km772
GGAAAATCAAATAATCACTATAAAGATCAAGCATATCCATTTAATTCCCTCCCTAAAATTAAGGGCGGAATTCTAATGCTTTTTAGTCAAACTACAAGTTTATGTGCGTAACATGAGTAATGATCAAGGTAAGACGATGCATGGTGCCTTTTATGATCATTATACCATTCGTCGGAGTACTCTACGTGAGACTTATCTAACAAAAGCTCCAGAAGAAACTATAGAGAGCTTTACTCACTTTGTGCAAAATGCTGCAGTGCATGCTTTAGGAATAAATGACTCGTTGGGAGCGCGCATTATACCAGGCGAGAAAGAGAGTACGGATGATTCCTGTGGCTTATTGGTTATTCCAGGTCACCTAAGGAATAAGTATGATCCGGCTCGTAAAAACTATGAGCAGCTCCTTATTCAACAAGCACGTAATAAAGGACAACCGGTTCTAGCGATCTGTGCGGGTGCATGGAGTTTATGGGCCGCGTTCGGTGGTCACACCAAGACAGTAGATGGTCATTTGTATTCCAAAATGCCCTCAATTATTGCTAATGGTGGGATTGGTAATAACAAGCAGATTCATCGCATTCAATTGCAGGAAAAAACTATAGTCTATGGCGTTATGTTCCAACGTGATGATCCTGAGCCTGTGGTCAATAGCGTTCACTGGGAGGCGCCTGATGCGCGTTCGCTTCCCCATCTATTGGAAGTAAGTGCTGAGGCTCTCCCTGACGATAAGCTAGAGGCATCTAATCGGCAAGGTTCTATGCAGCCAGAAAGAGCAATTGAAGCTTTTGAGACTACATACGGGGCACCCATGGTGGGAGTCCAATGGCATCCCGAAGCCTATTATAAAAATAAGGACGACAAAAATAACGCCATGCAGCATCTAAATTTAATCACTTATATGGCTAAAGCAGGCGATACTTACCAAGCTAAACGAGAAGTGGTGCGTGAACTGCGGCAGGTTAAGCTTAGCCCCCTTTTAGCCAAACAAGGCTTATTCAATTTAAAAAGCAAACCAAAACAAGAGTTAGAGGTACAAGCGCCGAGGGAATTTAAACAACTGCCACCAACCCTTAACTCCAATGCAAATTATTAAATTTGGTCTAAAATGTAAATAAGTTAAAAATTTAGGGAACAAAAATGAAATTATTTAGCATGGTCTTTTTATCCTCTGTGGTTTCTTTTGCTAGTTTTGCTGGAGCCACTCCCACCTGTATGTGGTCAGTGACTGGTACAAACAGTGAAGGGCAAACCACTTATGCTTGTTGCTGCCCAACTACCACTAAAACCTGTGCTGATTATGGCAAAACAGGCGTTTCGTCGGGAGAGAGCTGTACTCAATAATTCTTCTTTGGGAAAACTTCTAAGTGATGAGTTCTGAAATGAGGCAATAGGTTCCTGGAGGTAATTCTTAATTTAGATTAGTGCCTTATTCTCTATTACTCAGAAAAATAAGGCGCTTAAGGGGAAATCCTCCAGGTACTTCTTGGTATGACTCATTTTTCAATGGCAAAACCCCAATTTGCAAGTCAACAGAGAATGATTAATTAAGCAGCTCCACTTCTTCTGCTAAAGGGCCTTTCCGGCCGTCTATTATTCTAAAGGATACTTGCGCCCCATTAGAAAGGGTCTTTCCCTCGTTACGGATACAACTATAGTGGACAAAATAATCTTTCCCTTCGCATTCAATAAAGCCATACCCTTTATTATCACTCATGTTACGCACATAAACTTGTAGTTTGACTAAAAAGCATTAGAATTCCGCCCTTAATTTTAGGGAGGGAATTAAATGGATATGCTTGATCTTTATAGTGATTATTTGATTTTCC
>NZ_RZGQ01000311.1 GCF_003989735.1 Legionella sp. km772
TTTGATTTTTTTGATGCAGTGTAATAATTTCGCTTTTTGGTCATTCTATTCCCCTCTTATATTAGAAGAATAGCTCTTAAAAATACCTTTTTTTCGTCTAAAAATCCGCGCCTATATCATCTTGTACATTCATTCCGCTTGTAATCATTAACATCACTTGCATCTCGCGTTCAGATAATATATCGAAGGGAGAATCTTTGACTTCTTGTAAGCTGTTAATCGCCATTTTTTGGGCTATTTCCGCGCTTAAATATTTTTCCCCTCGAGCCACTTTGCGAATAGCAGAAGCCATTTCTTCAGCTCCTGATTCTTTGGTCAAGTAGCCCATTGCGCCTAATTGTAAAACTCGGGTAGGAAGGGGATCGGAAGTCATTGCAGTTACTGCAATAACCTTAACGTTGGGAGTAGTTTTTTTTAAACGGCGTGTGACTTCCCAACCATCTATCCCAGGCATTTTCATATCTAAAAGTACTACGTCAGGAGAATGTGTTTTTACTAATAATAGAGCTTGCTCTCCACTTTCAGCATCTGCAACCACCTCTACATCTGCCATATCTTCAAGCAATCGTCGAATACCCATTCGAACCAATGCATGGTCATCAACAATTAATACTTTAATCAAATGATGCTCCTATCGCCCAGAGGCTGCTTTCGAGACTCGCTATGATGAAGGGATGTTAACAAGTCTCTCTGGTCATTACAAGACAGTTTCATGTTCAACATGCTCGTATATGAATATTCGGATTTCCCGGATCAACCGGAAAGAATGGCGGGAACTCACCTAACTCTCGAGTGCGTTTTAATAAGTTGTCAATGTCAGATAAAACAAAATCATATAAAGTTTGATACTTGTCGATAACAAAATAAATAGGTTGTAATCTATCGATACGATAAGGCGTACGAAAAGCCGCAATCGGCTCAAAAAATACCCGCATCGGAATGTCGCTTTCTACGCTATAAACGGTTTCACTAATGGATGATAAAATCCCTCCTCCATAGGCTCTTAATCCTTTTTGCGTATGAATTAAACCAAACTCTACAGTAAACCAAAACATGCGTTGTAACAGGGGCCAATCTGACTCAGGAAAAGTTAATACCTTACAGGCATAATCATAAACAAAATCCGCATAAATCGGATCCGTTAACATGGGACAATGACCAAACAATTCATGGAAGATGTCGGGTTCCTTAACATAATCCAACTCCTCCAGGGTCCGGATAAAGGTTGCCGCTGGAAAATGGCGCGACGCTAACAATTCAAAAAATTCCCGCGCTGATATTAAGGCTGCCACTGGAGCTATTTGCCATCCTGTTCTTGTCTTTAAACGCGCACTAAGCTCAGGAAGCTGGGGTATAGCATTCGCAGTAATTTTTAGCGCCTCTAAGCCGGATAAAAATTCATCACAGGCGCGTCCGGGTAACAGTTTTTGTTGTCGCTCAAATAAAATTGTCCATACCTTATTTTCTTCAACAGAGTAATTAACTAAACCCTGTTCATCAGGTATATGGGCCACATAATTGCTTTGAAATTCCATCCTCTCTCCTTCTGGGGGCAAGGTCCCAGAATGCTAAACCTCGTTACTTAACAAAAAAAATCGCTCTATTATCTTTAATAATAATTAGTTGTTAGTACCGAACAGCGTAGCAAATGTCAATAATTTCTTAATTTATAAGATCTAATTACTATAATTATTACTGATTTTCTCATGTTACGCACGGTCAATTTTAAGCTGCCATATTTTTAAGCTCCTGCCAAGCAATCTGGTTCGCTCTAAGAATCAATTTGTACTTAATAGCAAAGTGATTTAAATGAGTTTTTATC
>NZ_RZGQ01000312.1 GCF_003989735.1 Legionella sp. km772
TCTCCTGGCCTATGGACTTGTGGATAAGCCATTCTGAGAGTAAGGTGAATGAACTAACAAACCGGGAATAGCTCTTATTTTTCCTGAATTTTGTTCCAGATCCCCGGACCTAGCTAAATAGGATCATGGAAGACTTGGCTAATTAAATCTGGGCAGGAATTTGTTGCCCCTCCGCCCCCAGCTTATAATTCCCCTGAGTGGCATAAACAAATAGCTTTAGTGCTGCATGCTTTAAAACATATTAGTCCTGAGCAAATAAACCAAGTTATTTTTTGGGCTGGGAATCCAAGTACGGTAACGCCACCGGGTATTTGGCTGATTTTTGCCAATGATTATATGAATCTCCATCAGATTGAACTAGAAAAAGCCCTCTATGTGCGTTCAATCCTTGCCATGGGTATTGCAGATAGCGTAATCGCGGTATTCAACTCAAAATATACTTATTGGGTAAAAAGACCCTTTATGCGGGAACCATCTATTCATACCATAATGCCAACCCCCAATCATCCTAGTTACCCGGCAGGGCATTCAACTCTTTCAGCTACTGCGGAAACCCTTTTAAGTTATTTTTTTCCCGAAAATAGTGCTAAGTGGAAAAATTTGGCATCGATAGCCAGTGAAGGGCGTGTTTGGGGAGGGATACATTTCCCTATTGATGTCGAGCAAGGGGGCCTATTAGGTGACAAAGTAGGTGAGGCTATTATCAGTCAGTTACCCTACTTACCCGAAGAATAATGCCTCATTTTAGCATTCAACATAAATTATTATTAAGCTTCCTTGGAATAGCCCTGCTATCTGTACCGCTTAATATTTATCTAATGGTTAATTTTAATAAAATCACCAATCATTTCTTAACAGTTACTGATGCGCAATCAAAAAGTTTGCACGCTTTATCGGAAATGAAAAATACCTCGCTACATGTGAGTTTGATCACCAGCAATTTTAATTATGATGTGGAACAGACTAAAAGTAATGCTCATACTCCCACCAAATTAGGGGCAACAAAAGATCAGCTTTTAGCTTATCTTGAAGAAATAGGAGAATGGCAAAAGATATATCAGCAGAGCTTGATCCCAACAGAACACACAGAATTTATCCTGCGACAGTTAACTAAATTAAGGGAAAACGACCTATTAAAAGCCTTGGAGGTCTTTTCGGCGAAAGAGGAAAAAAATACCCCCAATGAGCAGCTTATAAAAAAGATATCCGCTCTTGAAGAATCTCAAATCCGATTAGAAAAGTTCATTGGTCAGACCATTAATAGCGAGAGAGAGCGATGGGATTTAATTAAAGATAATGCCGATCGAGATTGGTTATTATTAAAGCGAATTGCCCTAATGATTAATATCTTTATTTTAATTTTGGCTTGTGTCCTGGGGTATTTTTTAAGCCATTGGATTGCAAATCCGATTATTTCCCTTAGGAACTTTACGCATAAAATCGACTCCAATAATTTAAGCGAACGCTCCCCTATTGATACGAAAGATGAAATAGGCGAATTAGCAATGAGCATTAATTTAATGTTGGAAAATCTATTACAAGCTAAAACACAAATTATTGAGTCCTCAAGATTAGCGGGTATTGCGGAGGTGGCGACGAGTATAATCCATAACATTGGCAATTTACTAAACAGTGTTAATACCTCGGTTACTTTGGCCACAGAGGCTTGTAATCAATCCAAGGTGATATAGGCGCGGATTTTTAGACGAAAAAAAGGTATTTTTAAGAGCTATTCTTCTAATATAAGAGGGGAATAGAATGACCAAAAAGCGAAATTATTACACTGCATCAAAAAAATC
>NZ_RZGQ01000313.1 GCF_003989735.1 Legionella sp. km772
AAGTGAAATAAAAAAATCTAAAAATCCTTCTTCCAGCTTCATTCCTATATCCATTTAAATGAAGCTAGCCTCTCATTATTTACCGATTTAAGCTAGATTTTTTTCATGAGGTGGCCCTGGCCAAGTACCGCCCATTTAATTTTTTTTCTATCCATAGTTTATACTCCTACTGTTTAGCTATTTTATAAGCTAAAAGTAGGAGCCAAATCAATAATATTTTGGGCACTAGAGTCTAAAACTATCTAGCTCAAGTTGGATATCTTCAAGCTTTTGAGCTGGAGCAGGCAATTCAAGCTTTGGAGGCATTTGTTGGGGTTTAAGAGGTTGTGGACCTTTCGGTGCTAATGTCACATCGTGCGAAATACGATTGCTTTTACGGCAACAAGAAAAGCATTGAAAAAATTTACACCAAGTCATCAATTCTCCACTTCAAAAAATGTTAATAAATATTTATATTTCATCCAATTTGGCGAAAGCAATTGTATAATAAATTCACACCAACAATCAAAAGACGATTTGATAAAAGACGATCATCCGCACTTATACTAAAATTTTTTGTACTATTTCATTGACACGCAAAGGACCTATTATATACGCTCTGCACAATAAATTGTTTTATGGAGTACATTGTGACATCACCGCGTTTCTTTAACACTAATAATCACTGCGAAAGCTTATTAGAAGAAATAAATAAATTATATGAGCCAAGCTCTGAACCTTCTTTTAATGACTTAGAACGCTATTTAAGTATTGAAGCCCAAACAGCCATTAAAACTATCGTAGATCACTATCTTGTGTTACGAGACCAGACCGGCATCGCGCCCAATAAGTTAGCCGAAGTAAGAAAAGCAGTCTTGCGATTATTACATTCTGAAACCCTAAGTGCTGTGAAATTGTACGAATTACAACACGTAGGCCAAGAAGCTTATAAGCTAGGAGAAGAAAGCAAAAACGAATATAAAGAACTTGTTTGGTCTGCCTCATTTGATTATTGAACTTTACAAGTAAAGCTCATAGCTAGAGGCTATGAGCACCCATACTCAGTTTTAACATTATTAGAATTAGACGAAGCTGCATCCATAGTACCTTTTAGCTCTTTAGCTTTGGCAAAAAAACCATTAGGAGCATCCCCTAAACCACAAATACCCCTCTGTTCTGTCGGTGTAAAATCTATAGTCTGCAAAGCTCTTGATGTACTTTCGCAGGTTTGGAGCACTCTATCACGTGATCGGCTAGCTAATTCAATACTAACTCCTTGCATGATGGCTCTCATTAGCAGCTGCAATGCAATAAATCCATTATGGTCAATAGGGATTTTCTTAATAGCCCCCTGAATAATATGTTCTAAATTTATCGCTTTGCATAATTTCAACCCCTGTTTACTTAAGAATTTACTATCTAATATTTGGGTGGTAATCGATTCTTCTTCAGCTTGAGGTGTTAAAAGGATAATAGGATCTAAGTCATGTAATACTTCAATAATGGTTCGATAACTTTGGGGGAGCGTGCTGGGTATCACAACAAGGTTTAGTCGTATTGGCGCCACGCCAGGATTAGCATAAGCCAAATAACGTGAAAAAATTAAATGTGCAGCCCATAAACCCGCCCCCGTGGCTGCATAGTCCACTAAACAAAAAGAATTTAGTGCAGATGGGTTTTGGTGCAGGGGCTTTTCATGACTAGAAATTAGTCACATAAACAGTATAATCCTGCATTTATTTGAACTGGCGAAAGAAAGGGATGTCTGAAGTATTAGCTTTTTTATCAACTGTTGAAGATTTAA
>NZ_RZGQ01000314.1 GCF_003989735.1 Legionella sp. km772
CTCTCCTGGCCTATGGACTTGTGGATAAGCCATTCTGAGAGTAAGGTGAATGAACTAACAAACCGGGAATAGCTCTTATTTTTCCTGAATTTTGTTCCAGATCCCCGGACCTAGCTAACAGTCCTACCTCTTGCTATGCAAGGGAGTTTAAACAACATGAACATTTGGTCAATGATCTGGTGAAAGATTTCAATAAATTATTGAAAAATAAAAGCCTCCACGCTGAGGAACAACAAACAGCGACTAAAACCCTAACTCATACTACTCATAAGTATAAAGATCGCATGGATAGCCTAAAAGCTGAAGTTGAAGTGGCCTCTCAACGCTTAACTAATTAATTCTCCGTTTAAGAGGAATAATTAGTCAGTCCTCTCTCTTTATGTATTTTTTTTTAAAATAATGTTCTGTCCTAAAGATACTTGCACTGATGAAAAACATTTAATATAGTGAAAAACCCACTTGTAATTAAATTTCACATTTAATTGTTATTTAGGTAATAAAAAGGAGTTTTTAATGACCAAATTAGTAAAGCTTTTAAATTCATTAATTAGCACCCTGCGCGCGAATCATGATATCCATGCAAAAAATGGCCCTTCACTCCGGTACGATACCGAAAATCTGGAAACGCTGGAAGCAACATTAGAAACCATGATTGAAAAATCGACTGAGAGTTATAAAGATAGAATCCATTTTTTAGCTTATCTTAAACACGAAGCACTATTTATAAAAGATCTGCTACTTCGTAAAACCGCTTTTACCCCAGACGAATTAATTAAATGCAAAAAAGAACTTAGTACCCTTCTAATTGATTTAAGGGAGCTATTAAAAACCCTCAAAACAGCAAATTATAGGGTAAGTTATAGCGACTTGGCTGAAGAGTCATTAAAAATTGATTTGAAAGGCTTATCTAATGGTTATTATTTCTGTGCATCAGGTACTATGGTGAATAATGAAATCATGACTCCTTTAGGCTTAAGCTACACTTCCTCAAATGGCACTATTACTTCCATTGTTAATGATATATGTGAAGAACATCAAATTAAGTTATTAGGGGATGAAAATCCTAAACTACGAGTACAATTAGAACAAGAGCGCGCTAAAGTTCTAGAACTTGAAGCAACAAGACAAAAAGAGAAAGAAACTTTAGAGCTTGCCTTAACCCAAGAGCGCCTAAAACAACAAGAGCTCGAAGCAACAAGCCAACGTGAAAAAGCAGCTTTAGAGCTCGCCTTAACCCAAGAGCGCCTAAAACAACAAGAGCTCGAAGCAACAAGCCAACGTGAAAAAGCAGCTTTAGAGTTCGCCTTAACCCAAGAGCGCCTAAAACAACAAGAACTCGAAGCAACAAACCAACGAGAAAAAGAAGCTTTAGAGCTTGCCTTAGCACAAGAGCGCCTCAAACAACAAAAACTAGAAGCCACAAAGCAAAAGGAAATTGAGGCTTTAAAACTCCTCTTAACCCAAGAAAAAGCTAAACTAGTAGAATTAGGGGAGTCTAGTAAAAGTGACAAAGAAGCACTTGAGCGTCAACTAGAACTATTGCGTGCTAAAATAGTCGAACTAGAAGAAGCTGTCCGAGTTAAGCCCTCTGAAGCCCTATCTGTAAGTGAATCTGAGGAGCTGAGTGCCGCAAAAATTAAGATTGCTGAATTACTCATGTTACGCACGGTCAATTTTAAGCTGCCATATTTTTAAGCTCCTGCCAAGCAATCTGGTTCGCTCTAAGAATCAATTTGTACTTAATAGCAAAGTGATTTAAATGAGTTTTT
>NZ_RZGQ01000315.1 GCF_003989735.1 Legionella sp. km772
AACTCATTTAAATCACTTTGCTATTAAGTACAAATTGATTCTTAGAGCGAACCAGATTGCTTGGCAGGAGCTTAAAAATATGGCAGCTTAAAATTGACCGTGCGTAACATGAGTCAGTAATACAAGCTATTTATTTCAAAATCAAACTGTTCAAAAGCATCGAAAAGTTGGTCCATGGATAGAAACCTGGGATTCACGTAGACCTAAAGCTCCGGGCACTCCACATTATATGCCAGAACCTAATGCTATTTACCGAACGGCAAGTGAAAAAACAAAAAAACCGGAGATGACATTAATTCATCCCAGCACAAAACGAGCAATACCAGTTGCAGTAGAAATTTGTTATGAACATCGACTATGGCTGGTAAAAACCAGAGCTCTACCCAAACAGCTAATCCATTTTGTCTTGTCTGATTCAACTGAGACCGAACTTGCACGCGCCCATGGAGAGGTTTTTTTACAGTTTGACAGTGTAGAACCGCTTCAACCTATATTCTCAGGATTAGATGGCTATAAACAAGTAAAAGTTTTCCGTCATAATTTGCTGATTCCGCCTGAGATAGGTTTTAAACCGGTTACCAGCTACCATACGAAGGATTTTAATCCTAGACCCATGACAACATTTAACAAAAACTCATCTACTCTGTTTGCCAAAAGATCTAGATCAGACATTTCAACATGGACCGTGTTACTTTCTAATTGGATAAACGCGATAAATGTAGCAGAGCAAGCAAAAGCCAGTGAAGAACTGAGACTGTTTTCGATGCGCTGTTTTAAGAAGCTTCCCATGAACTATCTTTTACCTAATGGAAATACTGTCTTCATACTCGATTTGGCGACAAGAGATAGCAACTTATACACTGAATTAGTACGACGCCAAAAAAGTTATTTAACTATGTCGAGCACCATTAAAACTCATGAACAAGACAACCCATCCCCTACAAAATTCACGCTCAGCTACTAGCTTTGATGGTTCATAACCTGTGCTTCTTATTTTGAAAGTAAATTAAAGCCCTATCCCTTTTGTTCATTAATGATGCACTTCCTGCTGAAATAAGTAGGCTATAATGGATAGTGAAATAGGATTATTGAGAAATTTAAAAAGAGCAGCATCCCTGCATATATGCTTATTTTAAAGAAAGATACGAAAATAACGGAGAGTTGACTATGAAAAGGTTTTTTTTGAGTATCCTTCTGTCACTTATGTACACAGAAATGGTATGTGCGAGCCAGCAGGTAGCAGTATCACCCTCCTCTACGAACGAGTTATCTTATTTTATGATAGCTCAAGTTCCTGATATTCAAGGTTTTTTCTTTAGTAGTACAGAAATTAATTGTCCACATACCAGTACATCTCAAATAGTCGATATGTATAGCTGGATATTTAATCAACATGATTCAAATTGCCCGCAAGATACCAAAGATGGAAGAGGTTGTTATCAATATATATTTCAAGTAGGCGATATTGTTGATGGTGATGATGGGGATAACAAAATGTGGCCTGCCGCCACCAATATTTATACTGCGATCGCAACGTACAATAAAAATAAAGAGGTGCCATTTGGATTTGCTACAGGAAATCATGATTATAGAAGCAGTACTGGCAACAACCCTGGCCACGGTGTTTATAAACCCGGTAATTATCTCATGTTACGCACGGTCAATTTTAAGCTGCCATATTTTTAAGCTCCTGCCAAGCAATCTGGTTCGCTCTAAGAATCAATTTGTACTTAATAGCAAAGTGATTTAAATGAGTTTTT
>NZ_RZGQ01000316.1 GCF_003989735.1 Legionella sp. km772
AAATCAAATAATCACTATAAAGATCAAGCATATCCATTTAATTCCCTCCCTAAAATTAAGGGCGGAATTCTAATGCTTTTTAGTCAAACTACAAGTTTATGTGCGTAACATGAGCTAATAAATTAAAAAGAGACATACTAAATACAAATACACCTTTTGGTCAGCTTCTAGTCACGCATCATATAAAGAGTGTATCGAAAGAATGCAAATATTTTTTCCTAAGATGTAATAAAGAGCTTTCCCAGCTCATTCATTGCCCATTGAATAATAAACAATATGGCCGGACTCATCTTCTCGTTAGAGAGGACAATAATAAATGGTTAGCACGTGTTACTGAAATTTTATCTTGAGTATAAAGCTCTTAAGAGCCATTTCCTAAGAAAGGGCTCTTAATTAGAAATTCTTTAACTACAGCTGGTAAGAATGAGTATGGATCCTACAATTAACAATTTGAATATAATAAATTTCATAATTAATCCTTTATAAAATATAATCCCGATTTATTTTCTTAGACAACTCCACATAAGCATATCCTTTAACAGCAGTATTGTCTTTATCTCCAATAATAAAACTTTGCCCTTGCCAATAAATATCATTCATTGCAATAATTTCTTGGTTTTTGAGAATTGGAGTAATCTCCAAATGATAATTAGCGCTTGGAATATTAAGGGACCAACCAGAGGGGTAGTTAATTTTAGTGGTTTCACTATACCAGGAGTTTAATTTCGAAAATTGGAAATCAGCTAACTTTAAAAAAACAGATTTACTATCAGCATAATTAATAATGCAAAAACTTTCAGGTGAGATAAAGGTACTGTTTTTAGAAGATAGGATGTAGAGAAATATATCATCCCCATTATTAAGCTGAATTACAAACTTATCCCAAAGAAGGTCGCTGTTATTCTTCATTTGAAAAGCATGATCCATCCCACCTTTGACCGAAATTATTCGATAGCTTTGTTCTCCTAATCGAAGTTCACCCTCCCCTTGTAAATTAGGCAGTGCGTAATAATATAAATTTAAACTATCAAAAAAACCATTTTGTCCAAATAAAAGCGGTGGCTTGGCAAGAGCTAAACGTAATTTGAGTGTGGCCTCCTTCGTTTCAGCCTGTAGAAAAAGAGTACTCAAGTCCATAAAGCTAGTCCAATCTCGATTCCAGATTGAAAGTTGTGTAGTGCTTGCACCTGCAAAATTAAAGCTCGTGCGATTCATTTTTTCTTGAGTATAAAACTGCTTATTTTCACCATCAGTTATGGTGAAATAGGAAGTGTAAATATCCTCTGTTATCCATAGTGAGGGTGGCTGCTGGGGCGGTACGCCAGTGCGAATAAAATTGAGGGTAAAGCCAAATACGTGGTTATTACTATCGACTAAGTGGCCAAAAAAATTCCACCATTCCAATTCAGCATTGCTGTGCCGTCCATGATCTATAGGGAAAGAAAGATTAAGGGGGCTGCTCTTTGCAAGGAAAGAAATTAACAGAAAGAAAATAAATAAGAGCTTAGTTATAATTTTATTCATACCTAAGTCCTTTTGCATTAATGAATTTTTTGATTTTAACGGCGGGTAATAAACCGTCTAAAATTACTAGTCCTGATAGGAGAATGAAAAAAGAAATGAGTGATAAATAGGGTTTTACCGCATATCCAGCCCAAACTGGCAATGAGATAGTTAAGCGACCTTAAGTGCTAATATTTTGTCCATATCAAACAATATATCCTGTTCTTCAATATCCTGAGTAAAGTCATA
>NZ_RZGQ01000317.1 GCF_003989735.1 Legionella sp. km772
TTGATTTTTTTGATGCAGTGTAATAATTTCGCTTTTTGGTCATTCTATTCCCCTCTTATATTAGAAGAATAGCTCTTAAAAATACCTTTTTTTCGTCTAAAAATCCGCGCCTATATCAATGTAGCGACGGCCGAAACTACCCAGCTCCTTTGTTGGATCAAAAACAAGAGCCCTTACTCTTATTGCATCGGCATTAAATTTCATCGTACTTTTGTCGCCTAATACCATCAGTGCAGTAAATAAGAATTCTAAGGATTCTTTATCATTACCATTTAAAGTGATTTCATTCGCTTTACTAGGTTTATTTTTTAAATTTCCGAGCATTAGGCTTGCAGTAGCAAAAGCTTTAAGAATTTTCTCTTCTGTAGTTTGTGCGGTATTATCTTTACAGGTATAGGTTACGGATGGTTCTTTATTTTTATCGCTAGCCAAACCGGTAGGGTGATGAATTTCGGTAATCACTGCTATGGGTTTGTCGTCAGCCGTAACGCGTATAGTATGTTCTCGATAATTTCCTTCTTTAAGTGGAGCTATTGAGCTATGTGCTTCAGCTCGCATAGTACCGCTGAATGCATGATTATGTTCATCAAGATCTTCATCATAATCTTGAACCAGCGCGTCATCAGTGAGCGCTTTATCTTGACTTGTAATTGTAAAAGTTGATTTGACCCGATGGCGTAGTTCACCAGTTTGGGAACTCTCTACTTGTTTAGTTAAGCCCTCACCGTCTACTAATTTTTGGAGCGGCAATAAAATGTCATTTTCGACTTGTTCTATCTCTTCCAACTGCTTATCTATTTTATCCATCAGCTCCATTACTTCAGGACGAATTAAGGTTCCCCGCAATGTTTCAGGCGAGAATTCATCCGCTAGGGCTTTTTGCAACTCTTCAAGCTTTTCTCTTTGCTTTTCTAATAAATCTAGGTGTTCTTCACAATCACTGGAAATGGCTGCTAAATCCTTCATTAATGGACTTGCATCCTCTTTTTTTACTATGTGACCTACATTGGATTTGGAGGATACTTTTTGCAGATCTTGCAGAGCCTCTTTCAAAGCCTCAATTGGTTTTCTTGCAAGGATTTGTTCATCAATAACGGCAAGTTGAGCAGTTTGAACTTTTTCCCATTGACTTTTTAATTTAGCATCTTCTTCACTGAGCTTTTTACCTTCTTTAAGATGTTCTACTAACCTTAATTCATGGTAACGTTTATCGAGTGCTAAAGTTAAGGTAGTGAGAGCGCTATTTGATTTGTGTTTCTCGGTGAAATTTTCAATTGCACGATATAAATCTTGAATTTTTTCAGTGCTGTCTAGCGCCTTGAGATCGGATAAGTCACTTTTGATCGAGTTTAAAAATACTTTAAGAGGAGATGCCGCAGGAGCTTTCTGGTATTCAGCTTCCAGAGCTTTCATTGCGCTTACTAGAGCAAATTGCCCATCAGTATAAATTAACGCTTTTCTATTGGCTTTTGCATAAAGTTCAAGAGATAAGCCCGAATCACTTTTAAGCCATGCATTATAAGTGGTCCTGCTCACCATAATGACGCCTTCACTATTTTGCTGTCCTTGTACCCATTTTGGTCCTTTGGGATCCGAACCGGGTTTTAGTAAAATTAGATCATTAACTCATGTTACGCACGGTCAATTTTAAGCTGCCATATTTTTAAGCTCCTGCCAAGCAATCTGGTTCGCTCTAAGAATCAATTTGTACTTAATAGCAAAGTGATTTAAATGAGTTT
>NZ_RZGQ01000318.1 GCF_003989735.1 Legionella sp. km772
CGTTGTTGTCGTTACCCGACGGGAAGTTCACGTTCCACGCGTTGTTGTTGTCGTTCTGCGACGAACTCCAGTAGAACGCGGACGAAAACCCGCCAAACGCAATACAAAGGCGTTTTGGTCTGCACAAGGCATCTTATGCAGACGCGAATCAACTGCTATACAGCACAGTCCCTTTGTCGCTTTTAAACAAAAGCATGCTCGCTCACGAACACCGTAGCCTTCATGATTCTGGCTTTCGGCTGGCATTACGCCAGCCAGTCACCTGTTTGCCTATGCGTGTCAAGAGTTCACTTAACAGGGCTTGCCTTTTAAGTGATATTAGTTTCATCTCAACACAGAGGCGAATTTCTAATTTCAATAACTCCATCTCATCTAAAAAGTCCTCTAAATGCTCGAGCCTGTTTTGATGCTTGTTAGCCCGGTAAATGCAACGAAGCAAATGAAGGGCATCGCGCTTCATATCTTGGCCAAGTGTGTATCGATATTCTCTTGGAAAATCGCGGGTTACCTCAAACACTCTCAGAACCAACTGATAACTGTCCTTATAAACTGGTAACTCCGTATAGAAAGCCATTAATAAAAATCCAAATCATTCGTCTTTAAAGAAATCATGAGGCAGCTTCGCTGCCTCAAAAGAAAAGGGATAAAGGGGTTAAGAGGTAAAAGCCCGGACACACCGAACAGGCTGCTCGAGGAACTTATCGTCGAAGAAGACGTTACCCGACGGGAAGAGCACGTCCCACGCGCCGACGTCGCCGCCGACCTGCGACGAACTCCAGTAGAACGCGGACGAAAACCCGCCAAAGTTACAGGGAGTTTCAAGATTGGAACACAATGCGCTATGGACTGTAGAAAGCTCATCTCTTGCAGGAAGATACCAGTCTACACCGAGGTTTTGGCAACTTTGGGCCGCGCAGTTATTGGCATCACCTGAACAAACTGTATTAGCGATAATAGCATTGGTATTGTTAACCCCATTATCAAGGTTTATTGCGCCAGCTATATTTGAAAAAGCACCTGTCCATTGGCTGTCAAAACCTTGCACCACATCAATGACGACCTTGCCACTGCCCGCGCTTTCTTGAAACACCAATCCTCCCAGATGAGAGAAGGCAATTAAGGTCGTGGGGCTGTTGGCAGTGTTGCTGCCGCTGACGGTAATCGTGCACGGTGCGTAAGGGGAGTCGGAAGTCAGTTCCAGCGTGCAACTGGCTCCAGGTGCCACACTGGTGCAATTGCTGTCGTCAACGGACAGATTAGGGCAGGCTGCCTTATTGCTGACTGTAATTGCATTCGCATTCACGACACTGCCCGCATCGTTAGTGATTTCTAATGACAACGGTGTTAAAGATACCGTAACGACCCGGTTTTGCTGTACAGGGCTTGTGATGCTTATCTGTGGCTGACTGGTCACCGTCACATCGACATTCACCGTGTTGGTATTGTCTCCGGCGATGGGAATAGTCGTCGGTCCTTCTTGTGTGCTTGAAGCAAAAGTAATCGTACAGCTTGCCCCAATCGCCAGAACCGCACCACACGTCGTGCTCTGTACGCTGATGCTGCTGCCTCCTGGAATGGTTGCAACCACATTCTCTGCTGCAACCGGAGAGCCTGCATTATTGGTCACGGTGACATCGCCCGTTGAATTTTCAGCAAACAGTAATGTGGTCGGATTCACATTTATCGTAGCAACAGCAGGACCCCGATTGATATTTAAGATGTTAGCAGCACTC
>NZ_RZGQ01000319.1 GCF_003989735.1 Legionella sp. km772
AAAAACTCATTTAAATCACTTTGCTATTAAGTACAAATTGATTCTTAGAGCGAACCAGATTGCTTGGCAGGAGCTTAAAAATATGGCAGCTTAAAATTGACCGTGCGTAACATGAGTTATCCAGTAAAATACCGGTTGCAATGATCCTGCGCTGCGCATAGCGATACATCAGCTGCGCGCAACGCTTCATCGCACCTATTGCTGCTGCAGCAAGGCACAAGCGAATATACATCATATTGTCCTGTGCTATTTCCATACCTTGGCCTGCACGTCCCAGCATCTGTTCTGAGGTGACTTTAACATTATCCATTGTTATTTTGTTTTTCGAAAACCCCCGAATGCCCATAGAGACATCGTCAAGTCCAGCGTGCATGCCCTCAGCATTCTGAGGAACGAGAAATCCGCTCATCCCAACCCAATGGTTATTTTCATCATATTGTTGCACATAAACAGCTGTCAAAGCCGCAGATGAACCCATTCCTATCCAGCGTTTACTGCCTTTTAATGTCCACTCTCCCTCACCTACTGCATAGCCCACCGATTTCATAGCTCGAGGATTAGAACCAGCATCCGATTCAGTCATAGCTCCGGCAGTAAAAATTCGTCCTGTCGCCATCAGGTTCAAGTATCTTTTTTTCATAGATTCTGAGGCATAATTTTCCAGAGTATGAGCCCCTTGAATACTTTCAATGAGAATAACGCTCAAGGTCAAATCAATTGCAGCAACCTGCTCAATAACACGCAACATATCGTAAGTAGTTAACTCTAGCCCCCCATATTTTTGAGAAATATGTATCCCAAAAAATCCCTCATTACCCATCTCAAGAAAAACATGTGGCGGATAGCCTCGCTGTTCATCTGCAGCATGAGAATCTAGATATTTTGCAGAAAAATCACGTATCCAATGGATTAATCTATCAGCTGTTTTTTTGCTTTCATTTTTAGAGTTCAATTTTTCATCCTTATAGGTATGCAAAGTTAATAATGTAGTATTATTAAAAATAGTCTATTTTAGTATTTTATGTAAATTTTATCCGGTAGGCGATAAAATATTTCATACCGAGCTAATCCTATCGTCATGTATCGAGAACAAACTTAAAATCGATAATATTCGCATAAATTTTATCTTGTGCTATTGTTTATATTTGAATAAATAGTATTTTTTGGAATTAATTGTATGGTCCGCACGCAGATGATTTAACCAGCTCTGCGAGATTACTTATGAAGGACTAAACCAGTTTATGGAAAATTTTGGGAAAACATGATGGACTATGAGAATTTATACCATCTGACATGGCAAAATATGGCTAGTTTATCCATACTTTTGTCCAATGATTTGATCATTCAGGAAATTAATCCTGCCGCGGAAACTGTGCTCAATATAAGGAGCACGGAAGTAGCTCATAAACATCTCAACGAGCTATTTAAAGAGAAAGGATTGGAACCCCTCTTTCCAGAGCATACAAGCATTAAGCTCAAAAAATCACTGGTGTGGCGCAACGATAAAAAATGGACAATAAACTGGATGCTATTGCCCGCTTATGAGTCAATGTATCTGCTTGTTGGTAATATAGAAGCCACTCCCCTAGACATTCCCTTAGAAACTCATGTTACGCACGGTCAATTTTAAGCTGCCATATTTTTAAGCTCCTGCCAAGCAATCTGGTTCGCTCTAAGAATCAATTTGTACTTAATAGCAAAGTGATTTAAATGAGTTTTTAT
>NZ_RZGQ01000032.1 GCF_003989735.1 Legionella sp. km772
ATAAAAACTCATTTAAATCACTTTGCTATTAAGTACAAATTGATTCTTAGAGCGAACCAGATTGCTTGGCAGGAGCTTAAAAATATGGCAGCTTAAAATTGACCGTGCGTAACATGAGTTAGTAAATAGATATTTAAGACCAAACTATCTTTAATACTAGCACATCCGCAAAAAAACATAGCTCCGCTAGCAGGAAGGGGCTCACACTTTTAACTTTTCTGGAGTAAGCCTCGTCGTTGGGGGGCAGTCACTGATGGCTTAACTCAAAATTAGCACTAACTATTTTAAATGGGATTATAACTATATTTATAAGCGAATGAGGCCTAATCTTAGGCTATCTAGGATTTATTCTGTTCTTTGCGAAGATTTTTTAATACTACCAGTAATTTTTCAATTTGGCTTTCATTATTAAAAATTAAAATAGTAGAATTATTTTCCCTTTTTCTTAAAATCTCATAATCAAGCTTAGTGACAAAGAGATTAATTTTTAATTCAATAATGCCGGTTTGCGGAAGTTCAAGATCGGTAAGTACTGCTGCACTAGATGCGGAGACGTCGATAACTTCTAATACTTGATTATCAAAACGAGCTTGGATTTCTCCATTATTTTTGATGCGAAAAAATTTCCTTTTCTCGTCCATTAGCTTTCCTTTGCGGCTTGTATACCTAATTGTAGGTATAGATAAATAAAAAGATCAACTCTCCTCGCTAGGCTATTATGGGCTTGGATTGGAAGTTTGAGCTTTATCAATAGGTTTTATCTCGGTTTCCTGAGATGAGGTTTTAGCAAAAAAAGAAAAAGCCCCAACCCAACTCCAGGCAGAATGAGCAAAGGATGTAGCCGTGTTTAATACCAGTGAGGAGCCCTCCTGCTCTGATTTTACCGGATTCATAGTAGAGGCCATTACGTTTGGCAGGGCACTAGTTAGCTCTGCGGTTAAATACTGAAAATAAGGAGAATCTTCATTACTTTCTTTTAGCAAAGCCAAGGCTTGCTGTTGCTTATTCTGATTTAGTAATAACTCGAGCAAACGAAAGCGACTCATAATTAGAGCAGGTTGATTTTCTTGTAGCCAGGATGCCAGGGTGGGCTTTTTTACACTATTTACTAAGAGTTGATGAAATAAATGGTGCAGTTGTTGGCGTGTGCTTACTTCATCAGCTTTATCCTTTTTAAGTTCCCATTTGTTTAAGGCAAGGAGTAATTCAGTTAGCCGCTCAAGCGTGCACTCCTTTTTTAACTCGTCTAACACCATAAGCAGGGCTTGCGGCGGTTGATTCGTGAGTTTTAGGTCTTGCTTTGGTTCATCAACGGGTTCTTTAGGTTTTGTATTGCTTATTGGCAGGACATAGATGGGTTGTTTAGGGGTGAAAAATCCAGTCCATCCATAGACCCAGCAACGTTTAAATCGTCTAAATAGACGAGAGAAAAACCCATTATCTTCAGCAAAAGCCAACTCCGTTTTAGCTTCAAATAAAGCCTTGTTGGCTATATCGATAATATCCTCATGCTGAGGGAGTGTTAGTTTCTTTAGCGCTAAAGTGCATAAATTAATCACTTGCTTGTAGTGTTCTTTGCTTCCTTTAAGGCCAAAATGCTGTACCGTTTTTTGAGCATTAAATAAAAACATGCAAAAACTGATGTGTTCATCATATAAATTAGGATAGTGCAAAAAAGTTTGGTAAATAGTTTCCCTAAGACCGGGATTTAATTCTTGCCGCGTTATTAAGGTGGCCGCGTGATATAAAGCTTTACGAACATCGGGTTCGGTTTTTTGGGCATAAAAATTTAAATAGTGATGGAGAAGATTTTGTAGATCTTGTAAATTGCCTTGGTAATGAATTAAAAAGTAATCGAAGGCTTTAATGCTGGGGGTGATTTTTGCAAGCTCCTCAATTAAAGGATGAGTATGAGCTGAGGGATTTAGGGGGCTTTCTTCTACTGCTAAAATGGGAGTAAGAAGAGTAGACAATAGTCCTCCGGTTTTGGCCTGTTCTGGATAGTGCGGCTTGACCGGAATGAGTTGAATCATGCTTTTGATGTTCACATAACCTAAATTATAAAACAGCTCTACAGAACCGGCTTGAGCGTGGGTTTGCACATTATGATTTATTAAATAAGCGGTATTTTGGCTTAATTCTTTAAATTGAGGATCGCTATGCAGCCTGATCAATAAAGAGGTTGCTGCTAAAGAAAAAATATGATTTTTCTTCAATAAGCGCTCAGTGATTTGCTTAATAAAATAAATTTGGTTTGGATGATTATGACCGTGGAGGTATTTTTCTAGTGCTTGAACTAGATCCTCTTCTTTATCGCTTGCTTGGAGAAGTTTATTATTTGGCTCAAACAGATCGAGGTGATCAAGCAAGGTGTGCATAAACCATTGTTGCTTAGGTGCGGATAAATTTTTTATTTCCTGAGCGACACCCTCTTCTGCGATACTCATAAGGTGGGCCAAGATATAAAAACCATTAGGCATCGCCGCATAGTTTCGTAACCAGTAAGTTAATATCCCGGGTTGAGCTACTTTGTTTAGTACTTGCTGCACTTGTTCTTGGCTTAGATGCGGAAAATGAGTGACGCAACAAAGCAGGCTTAAAGCCGCCTCTGGTAATAAGCTGCTGATTTGCTCTTTGGACAAGCGTTTAAGATCGATATGTTGGATGAGCCCGTTAAGGCGAGAAGGGTGGTATTCTTTATTATCGGTTAAGCTGTCGAAAACAGATTGACCTTGGAGGCTCGCAAGGTATGTGCCTTGGGTGAGAAAAAACAAGCTAAGCCTCGATTTTAGTAAGGGATTTGCGGTGGATTGGATTAACTCCAGTACCTGTGAGCTCGAAAAATTATAAGCACTTAATTGTTTTATAAAATGTTCTACGTCCTCATGATTCTCAACGAGAGAATCCCAGTAAGCAGCTTTTTCTAATGCCGCTTTTAACAAACTAAATTGATGAGTTTTACTTTTATTAAGCAGTAAACAAAGAGAGTGGCAGGAGTTAAGCCCTACAATAAGCGACAATAAGTCAGGCTCATTTTCAAGATGGCCAAGGCCATAGGCACCAAGCCAAATTAGCTGCTCTTGATTTAAAAGTTCCTTGTGTTCTATCGCAACAATAAATATCGACTTAATTTGTTTCTCCGCTACGGCATAGTCCAGGAGTTTTTTTAAAAAAACATTGGTTTCAAGCTCTTCTTTTTTATGTTGTCTTAACCAGGATAGAAATGATTTTGCTAGCGTTCCGTTATCATCATATACCTTGGTAAAGAGCGCATGCCTCCAACACAACCAATTAAAATAGGCTGCCGGGTCTTTTACCTCGGTGTGGATTACCCACTCATCCATAAGTGGTAAATAATCGCTGAGTCTCGCTTGGCCATAGTCCATAAGCCAAGTGATTAATCCCTTAGGGAGAGGCTGTGCTGATTGACTCAGAGGGTTTATATTTTGGTATAAACTGGCTAAAGAGCCGAATAATCGCTTACTGTATTGGTTCTGAGAAGGGGCGTCTGTAGTGATAAAAGGGAGTAATTCTTTATTGGGCTTGGCAAAATAGAGTAGGCGTTGCAAAGTTAAAAGAGTGGTTAACTGCGCAGGCTCATAGCCTTGTAATTGCTGCCAACTCAGTTCACTAATATCCCTAGGGTTTATACTGCTATCGCTTTTAGTCAGTAAGCTACTAAGTTTGTCCTGGATGGCCTGTTGGCAAAGCGTGCTGTGGGTTGAGCTAAGTAGCTGTTCAAGAAAGGGGGTGTAGGCGGCGAGATCTAATAAGGCGGTATTAGTGAGAGCGAGGATGGTCTTTCTGTCCAGTTGGTTAAGCAGCTCAAAGGATGCTTTTTTTAAGCATTCCTCAACGGAGTGGAGAAAAAAGGACGCATCAATTGCTGGTTGGATAAACTCAGGGGTATAAGAATTAATGATTTGGGCTAAAGCGGAAGGAGCTATGCTGACTGCGCGTTTACTAAATTCTTGCAGGCGCTCATGATTATCTTTGGCCCCGCTTTTAAAACTAAATCCCGAGAGGTAGAGCTGACTTAGGGTGCGCTCAGCATGGTTTAGTCTCTTTCTCATATCATGCAGCTCAAGCAATAGCCATCGCGTTTCTTGCTGTCCACTAATTGTTGAATCTAAAAATAAATGCCTACTTTGTTCTTTATTTAACCCTAACTTCTTTATTTCGCTAATAAGGACAATGAATTCTCTTAAATAAATTAAGTTTAAACTAGTGCAACTCGTAATTAATTGATTTAAGTCCGTCGGCTCGAAGGCAAATAATTGTGACCCTACAGCCTCAAGCGAGTTGAGTGAGCTAAAAATATTCCAATGCTTTTGATAGCCCTGCATTTGTTCACCAACAGCATCTAAATAAGCTGCGAGTTGTGAAGGTGAAAACTGCGTAAAATAATCATTTAGCTGCACTTCCTCTAGCGACAGATTAAGCGTTGAAAAATGCAATTCCTTCAAAAGCCAATGATTGAATTCCTCTTGCTCAATGATCAGTGGTTTTTTTAAAAGGGAGCCCAAGGAGTTAATAAAGAACATTTTAGGATCAATATCTTTTTTCTTCAGCCATTCTTGATGGGCTGTTGCTGCCCTTATCAAAAAATGTTCCTCTTCAATACTTAAGGGTTTAGCAATAGCACCGGTAAAGGATCCACTAGCGGTATTGGGTTCAAATTGTTGGTGCAATTGCGGGCAGGAGTATTCCTTAATGGCTTGCACACTCTTCTCATAACTAAGAAGGGTCTTTTTTATTTGCGCTATATGCCCTGGGGCTAGTGGGCTCATCACCTCACAATAGTCTTGTAAGTCCTTAAATAAGGAGAATAACACTGCAGGGGATTCGATTGTTTTTCCGGCTAGCAAAGGCTTAATTGCTTTTTGAAAGAGTGATGTTTGTTTTAGCGCCGTTGTGGCTCTTAGATCACTTTCAGCATTTTGTTGATAAAAACGCACCGCTGCTAACAGGCCGCTATGGATCAGTGGCAGCTGGTGTAACCAGCGGGCGCTGTGTAATAAAGATGAAACTTTACTTTTATCGGTATCAAAGGGACTAAATAAATTGGATAGAGTATGGAGTTTTGCCGCTTCGTGGGATTGTTGCTTCAAGGCCGTATAACTATCTTCGGGAGGAAGTTGTTGGAGTAGTTGTACATTGATTAGGAGTGCACCATCCAAAATAGCTTCTTGCGTTTTTTTATGTAGGTAGCTCTTTTGATTTACTTTGATTGCGGCTAAATGCTTATGATTGAGTGGTAATAGATAATTTTTTTCGGCGATCACCTGCTCGAGCAATTGCTGGTCTTTTTCATCAAAAACACAGTTGGCGAGAATTAATAATTGCTCACCACTGATTTCCCATTGCTGTAATTGTACGCCCAATAATTTAGCATTTCGTTGATAAGCCCTAAAAAATGCGTCCAAGGAGCTGCTGCGTGTTGCTAAAGCTAATTGCTCGTCACTTAATATATCGCAAAATTCACTAGCAGATGAACCAGTAAATAAGCTATACCATTGAACTTCAGATAATTCCTGCTTTGCATTGGGATGGGTTGCTATTTCTTTGAACAGATAATTCTTTCTTTTTTTGTTAAAGTGAAGCTGCAATTCGCTAAGGGGAAGGTGCGCACTAAGCTGGGGTAAAACTTGCTGGTGTACTTCAATTTCGGGGAGGGGTAATGCTAAAACAGCCCGCGCTAGACGGCATTTATTTTCCGGCAATAAGCAATTAAAAAGTAAACTAAATTGTGTGCTACTCAGCTGTTTCGGTGCCAACAGGCATAAATCATGAATATAGCTTTGTATCCCTGCATCAAGGAGGGTTTGGGCGCCTAACAGTGCAAAGGCCGGTGTTAAAAAGAGGGCGGTTAGCGGATTGTTTTTAAGAAAAACTTCAGTTGGATTAGAATTAATTAAATGAATGAGGATGGCGCTAAAAGCAGGCTCGGAAAAAATAAATTGGGCCCATTTTTCGTCCTGGGGTATTAAAATGGAAAGTGGATTAAAAATTAATTGTCTTAATTCGGTCAAATGAGTGTCAGTTAGGTTCAATTTAAGTAAGCTGGCCAACATTTTTAAATAAGCACTAATAATTTTTTTATCAGCCACTTCTTCGGCTTTGAGTATGGTTTCAGGATTTAAAATTACATTATTAAGAACAAAAAGAACCATTAAATGGCTACCAACTCTATCTATTGTGCTAATGAGCTCAGTTAAAAATTGTCTAATCCACAGGGGATCTTTGTTTTTAATGCGGGGGATAAGACAGGTCAAATGGGCAGGGCTTTCTACTTGCCTATGCAACTGGGCAAAAAGTGCGGCTAAGGCTTTAGGGTTGGCAAAGACTTCTCGGTTTAACACCTTATCGAGTAGCAATTGATCGCTGGGTAAATAAGAAAAAAATAAACCCAAATTGAATGCGCCCGATACATAATCCTGTTCAATTTGTTCGAGATAAAGCTCTTGCTCTTTGGAATTACTATAGTGAATAAGCCAGGCGAATTCCTTTTCATCAAAATTGCTGCGTTGCGTTTTTATTTGGCTACATTGGGTAAATAATTTATAAGCCTGTTGGTTAAAGGGTAAATGGGCATTAGTTTTGATTAGGCTTCTTAGAAATTGAAGTTGTACTTCTGCACTTTGTTTTTCTAGCCAAACGCTAGCTTTTTTCCAATTAATTATAGTGTTGCTTTGCACCGAGTGCATCAGTATCGCAATGAGTTGTTCAGCCGAATACTCTTGCGGAATATCGGCTCCACTTTTGGCTAACCAAAGACTTTGTTGATAAAGACTAAATTGATTTTTTTGCGCCGCAACTAAGTGCGGAATGCTTTTAAATAAACCGCTTTTATCTGTGGAAAATAAAGGTAAAAATTCCTTTTCTACGTAAGCACGCTCGGGACAGAGGTGTGACCATAGGGCCTGTTTGAGCGCCAGAAGATTTTTTTTGCCGATGAGCGAGCGATTAGACTCTGACAAATTAAGGTTATAAAAAATAGTGTATAAATGATGTGGTTGAGTATGATAATAGTCTAACCAGATTAGGGTGCATTGCTTTAACTCCTCGAGGCTGAATTCTGAATAATTAAGTAGCGCATCAATACGGTTTTTTAATGCCAGGCTGTAGTTGCTCCAAGTAGTCCATGCATAAAGTGTTGAATGTGTTTGACTTAAATTTAAAATACACTCAGGGTGCTGTAAAAAATAATAGATTAAGGTTCTGGTATAAGTTTTTTGGGTCCACTCAGACTTTTGGCTGGTATAGAGTTTGTTGCAAAAAATTAACAAGGCCTCATTGAGAGTACCGGTAAAGGTACTATTGGTTTTAATTTTTGCTAATAGACGTTCAATTAGTAATAATAAATGGTGTTCTTCTAAATAATTAATAAGGCTAAGAAGCAACTCTTGATTTTCAACGATATTATGCGAAAGAAAATAAACTAAATGAATCTGCTTTTCATTTTTTTTAAAAAACTCTTTGAAATAATAATTAGTACTGTCGACTAATGGTGAGATGAGCATCCAGTTATAAAGTATGGATAATTCTTCCGGGCTTAGAAAATCGAACTTAGCAAGTATAAAAGGAAGATCATTAGGTTTTTTTTTAAGCGATGCAATAGCCGATAATAAAAACTCGCTTAGCATTTTATCCTCCTGGAATCATCTATCCGATTATTTATGACGTGCTCTAGATGTAAAAATTGCAACAGCAGGTAAATAGTGGAACCACTCAGTAGTGGCACGCATTTGGCTAGCAGCTTATGACTTAAAGCCAAAACTCATCCCTGCCGAGCAGATACTAAATTATGGTAACACTGTTGTAGTTTTATTCAGGATAACCTTTTATAAGAAAAATTCAATAGCCTTTAATGGCTTATTCCTAAACAAGTTCGCCTTCATAAACAAAGCAGGCGGGCCCCGTTAAATAAATGGCGGAGTTTCTATCCGTCCAGTCAATGATTAAATCACCGCCAAGCAAACTTACTTTAATCGATTCTGCAAGGCCGTAATAAAGTTTACCAATAGCTGCAGCTGCAACGGCACCACTACCACAGGCATTCGTTTCACCACAACCACGCTCATAGACACGTAATTTAATATGTTCCTGATTAAGGATTTGCATAAAACCAACATTTGTTTGCTCCGGAAAATAAGCATGAGCAGTGATTTCCTCTCCTAACTCTTGGACTCGGGCTTGATTTATATCATCCACCAGTAGCACGGCATGCGGGTTGCCTACACTAATGGCGTGCAGCGATACTGTCCGCCCATTTTTTAAGGGCAGCTCGTAGCGCGTTTGTTGTTGGCCCATGTTAAAAGGGAGCTCTTTAGGGTTAAGTTTAGGTGTACCCATATTCACCCTTACGCTTTCATTATTGTTGATGGTTAAGCGCATAGTGGTTGTTTTAGTGGCCACGGTTATGGTTTTTTGTTTTGTTAAACCATAGCGTTGAGCAAATAAAGCCAAGCAGCGGGCGCCGTTTCCACATTGGCCCACTTCTCTACCATCGGCATTAAAAATCCGATAGCTAAAATCTACCTCAGCAGAACAGCTGGGTTCAATAAGTAAACATTGATCAAAACCAACCCCGGTATAACGATTACTTAGTCGAATAATTTGCTCTTTATGGAGGTCAATGTGTTGATTCACTCCGTCAATAACCATGAAATCATTGCCTAAGCCGTGCATTTTGGTAAATTTTATACCCATGATTGTTTCTTCCCTCAATAGGATGCATCTTTATTATAAAATAAACTTTACTTGCCTGCTTTATTTTTCTGAGTGGGGGGTTCTGCTTTTGCCGTTTTAGGTAAATATAATGGGCCTTTTTGTCCACAAGACAATAAAAAGGCGGATAAGAGGATGCCAAAAAAGAAAGGATGAATTTTCATAGTATTAACGAGTAGGTAAAAAACTAAGTATATGAAATTAACCTCATCCTGTTAATCTTTTGTTTGTAGTTTATGCGCGCAATGGCTCATATAAGAGCACTCCTTGTTTTTTTTTCTTCTCTTCTTACTATTTTCAATGAGTAAACTTGCGCTATTTTGATGCATTAGCGATAATTTGTTTTTTTTGCCTTGGAGAGCGGTTTGAGTGTTTATATGAAAGAGCCTAATACAAAGGCACAAGCTTGTGTTATTTGGATGCACGGTTTAGGCGCAGATGCTACCGATATGATGGGTTTATCGGAGCAATTATTGATTACCGATCTGGATTTACGCCACATTTATATTGATGCACCCCAAAGACCGGTAACCTTAAATAACGGCATAGTTATGCCGGCTTGGTATGATATTTTAGGTATGGAATTTACTGATAGGGAAGATAGAGAAGGAATAGAACATTCCGCCTCTCTTATTAGGGAAATAATTGATGAACAGATAAAAGTAGGTTTTTCTCCGCAACAAATTTATTTAGCAGGCTTTTCTCAAGGAGGAGCCATGGCCCTTCACACCGGCTTACATTATAAAGCTCGGTTAGGTGGCCTTATTGCTTTATCGGCTTATTTACCTCTAGCTCAAGAAACACGTCCTCAATTGGATACGGCCACTCCAATTTTCATGGCTTCAGGGCAATATGACCCCCTAGTTTTACCCATGTGGACCCAGCAGAGTAGAACGTGGTTGGTCACTAATGGTTATGAGCATGTGGATTTGCACTCCTATCCTATGGAACATTCCATTTGTTATGAAGAGTTGCGAGATTTAAGTCTTTGGTTAATTAAACAGGTACAAGAGGGGAAACAATGACCACAGTTAAACGAGCGCGAACCGTCGCTTATTCTTGTGAGCAAATGTATAACTTGGTTAATGAGGTAGAGAACTATGCTCAATTTTTACCTTATTGTACTGAAAGTAAGGTTCATCACCGTAATGATGATGAAGTGCAGGCCACACTAATTATTGGTGCAGCGGGGATGAGCAAATCATTTACTACGCGCAATTTATTGCAGGTAAATAAAATGATTGAAATTCGCCTCATTGATGGTCCTTTTAGCCATTTAGAGGGATTTTGGCGTTTTGATGAGCATGATGGGGGTGGGTGTAGAATTTCTTTTGACTTAGAATTTGAATTTGCGGGCAAATTATTTTCTATGTTTTTAGGGCCAGTTTTTGATCAGGTTACTGATAAAATGGTTGATGCCTTTTGTGATCGGGCTGAGAGTATTTATGGTAAAAGTTGAACTTGTTTATCTTGCCAAAGATGGCTCCTCTTTTTATTTAGAGATGAGTTTGCCTGCAGGTACTACAGTAGGTGCGGCATTAAACCAATCGAGGATTTATGATACCCATCCGGAAGTGAATACTTTAGCGGTGGGTATTTACTCAAAAATAGTTTCTCAAGACACCATCCTCAAGGATGGTGATAGAATTGAAATTTATAGATCCCTGCTTATCGATCCTAAAGAGAAAAGAAGACAAATCGCAAAGGTTAAAAAAACTCAGAAAAAATAGCTCCTAGTTGTCTTCGTTGGTCTATTATTAATCAAGGATGATTCAAAAATAACTCCACCTTAGCTAATGAAGAAAAGTTGTTTATTGTACTTCCGCAAGAAATTAGTTAATAAATCCAACTACCTAATTAATAAATACATCTTGTCATCACTGTAATGTTAGCGCATGATTACTCTAATATTAGATTGTTCTAATGCTTAGATTATTCTTGCTGCTACGGCTATATGGAGTTCAACGTGGTAAAGGAACCAGAACATTTACTTGAAGAGGCTTTAAATGAGCCTCTGGCAATTATCGGAATGAACTGTCAATTTCCTGGAATTGATGCTGATATTGAAGATGTAGAGGCATTAAATGAAATGCTTCTTAAGGCCATCAGTCCGATTAAGGAAATACCTCCTGAACGTTGGGATGTTAATGAATATTATGATCCTGATCGCAATAAAACCGATAAAATGGTTAGTCGTAAAGGAGGCTTTTTAACTAATATTCATTTATTTGATGCGGCCTTTTTTAAGATATCAGCTCTAGAGGCTAAACAAATGGATCCGCAGCACCGCTTGTTTTTAGAGGTGGCAGTGCGCGCTCTTAATCATGCGAATATCCCTCTAGAGTCGTTAAATGGCACGAATACCGCAGTGTACTGTGGGATGTCCACTTATGAATACAGCCAGCTAAATTATAAAGATAAAATAAATTTTAATGCTTATACCGCAATTGGTATGGCCCCCAGTGCTGCTGCCGGCCGTTTGTCCCATTTTCTTAACTTGAAAGGCCCAAGCATTACGGTGGATACAGCATGCTCTTCTTCCTTATCCGCAATTTATTTGGCAAGTACAGCCCTAAGAACTAAGCAATGTGATCTGGCTATTGTGGGCGGTGTTCATTTAAGTCTTAGCCCTGAAGGAATGTTGGGTTTTTCCAAAGCGAATATGCTTTCTGCAAAAGGCCAATGCAGCAGTTTTGACGTACAAGCCGATGGTTTTGTTTGTAGCGAAGGTTGTGGAATTATTATTTTACAACGCGTGAGTGATGCGATTACAGCAAAGAATAAAATTTATGCTTTAATAAAAAGCATAGTGATGAACCAAGATGGTGATGGTACCGGTTTAGCGGCTCCTAACATTGAATCGCAAATTGCCATGCATAAAAATGCTTTGCAAGAAGCGCAACTGCAAGCCAGTGATATTGATTATATTGAGGCTCATGGTTCAGGTACTGTACTGGGTGATAGCGTGGAGTTTAACGCGATTCGACAGGTGCACGAAGGCCAACATTCGCAAGAAAATCCCCTCATTATCGGGGCTGTAAAAAGTATCCTCGGCCATACTATTTCTTCATCCGGTATTGCCTCTTTACTCAAAGTAATCGGTGCATTGAATCAGGGGATAATACCCCCCAACTTACACTTCTTAAAGCCTAATAATACGATTAACCCCGAGGCTATTCCTGCACTGCTCCCAAACCAAGCTTATGCTTTTCCCTACCTTGAGCATAAAAAGCGTCGAGCGCAGGTGGCTAATTTTAGTTTTTCTGGGACTAATGTAAGTGCCATTCTTGAAGAAGGCCTTCCTACTGAGTTAGTCGGAGTGCCTGGTGATGAGCTAAAACTTAAATGCTTTATTGTTTCTGCCCAAAGCGAGGCTTCACTTAATAAAATGCTCGAGCAATATGTCTCTTATCTGCAAGCGAGCAGTGCGCCTCTTCATGATATTTGTTGCACCTTAATTAATTGCCGCGATCATTTTCGTTATCGTTGTGCCCTTTTTGTTAAGGATAAAGAGTCGCTGATTAAAAAGCTTGCAACCCAGGATTATGAAATTAAAAAAGTAGCCCCTAATAAAAAAGTATATCCGGTTAATTTGGATGCTGATCTTATTTATAAACTCTATCTTGCTGGCGAAAATATAAAACTCGATCCCGATAGTTCTTCCTTTAATAAAGTTGAGCTTCCGCTGTACCATTTTGATAGGAAAGATTATTGGCATGAAGTTCGTAAAGAGGCTAAAACACCTTGGTTGCACACCTTGTTGCATCATACTAAAGAAGAACAGTGCGCTTTAATTAAAGAATGGTTAGCTAAAGAGTTGGGAGCTTTATTAAATAAAGAAACTATTGATGAGCATACAGGTTTAGCTAGCTTAGGTATTAATAAAAGTTTGAAAGACGATTTAGAGCGTACCATAAAGCATTCTTTGGGTTGTCCCATTAGCTCACCTTTACCTGATTATTTAACGGTAGAGCAATTAGCAGGTTATATCCAACAGCTTAGTTTTCCAGAGCCGATACAAAGACAACCTAGTATTAATATTTTAAACAATGAACCGATTGCAATTATCGGCATGAGTTGTCGCTATCCCCAGGCGGAATCAGTGCAGGAATTCTTAGAGCTTTTATCGCAAGGTAAAAATGGTATTACCGATATTCCTTTAGAGCGTTGGGATAATGAAAAATATTATGATGAAGATGTGGAAACTTTAGGAAAGCTTTATATTCGCCAATTGGGTTTGTTGGACAATATTAAAGATTTTGATGCCGATTTTTTTAATATTAGCCCTAGAGAAGCAAAACTTATGGCACCGCAGTTGCGTCTCTTTCTGGAAGGCAGCTATCACGCTTTAGAAGACGCCAATTTATCCCTAGACAAAGTTAAAGACAGTAAAACCGGTGTATTTGTTGGTATTGGTACTAACGAGTATCCAGACATACTTGCCGAGGAGGGGATAAGTCTTGAGGAATTAAATATTTATTTTGCTACGGGGAATGTTCTAAATGCTGTAGCGGGGCGGGTTGCGTATTCCTTTGATTTTCATGGGCCCATCCAAGTGATTGACACAGCATGTTCTTCATCAATGACTGCCATTCATAATGCGTGCACCAGCTTGCAAGCTGGTGATTGTGATGTTGCCCTGGCAGGAGGGATTAATATTTTATTAAGTCCTTATTCAAATATTACTCTATGCAAAGCCAAAATGTTATCTCCCGAAAGCCGTTGTAAAACCTTTAGTGATGATGCAGATGGTTATGCGCGTAGTGAAGGCTATGGCATCCTCGTTTTAAAACGATTAAGTACCGCCCTTGCCGAGCAAGATAATATCTTGGCGGTTATAAAAGGCTCCGCTATTAATAGCGATGGAAAAAGCGGTGGTTTTACTGTACCGAATGGCTCAGCGCAAGAAGAGGTTATTCGTAAGGCTTTGGCCAAAGCAGAATTAGAGCCTGGTGATATTGATTATATTGAGGCTCATGGCACAGGAACACCACTGGCTGACCCCATAGAAGCCAACACCTTAATGACTATTTTTGCCGATAGCCATAGCCCCGCCCATCCTTTGTATCTAAGTTCAGCAAAGACCAATATTGGTCATTCTGAAAGTGCCTCAGGTGTTGCCGGGGTAATTAAAGGGGTTTTAAGCTTACAAGAAAAACAATTATTTAAGCATTTAAATTTTCGCAGTTTAAATCCCGGAATTGAACTTAGAAATACTATTATTCCCTTAGAAACCCTAAGCTGGGATAAGCCACAAGGCTTGCGCGCTTTGGGGGTAAGTTCTTTTGGTTTTAGTGGCGCCAATGCTCATGTCGTTTTGCAAGAGATGCCAACGGCCTCTCCAGTGGCGCGAACTTTACCGGCAGAAAATGTATTAGTTTTATCAGCCAAGAGTAAAGAATCGCTGGAATTGTTACTAGCACGTTATGCGGATTACTTGCTTGGCACTTCAGCGGAATGGGCAGATATTTGTTATACTGCCGCAAGCTGCAGGGCTCATTTTTTATATCGAGTTGCTCTAATTGCGCATTCAAAGTCAGACGCAGCACTTGCTATTAAAGGGAAAAAATACGAAATTCATGTCATTAAAAAAGAGCAAGGTTCCCTTCAGCATTACCAGCAGGTTACGCAAATACAAGAAGCCTATCAACAAGGCTATAAAATAGATTGGCCTGCTTATTATAAGTCCTTCAATTTACCCTTTACTAAGGTCAAATTACCTTTATATGCCTTCGCAGGTAAAGAATATTGGTATGAAGAAAAAGATAAAATTAAAGACAAGCAATTACCTAAAGATTGGTGTTTTCAACTTCAGTGGCAACAACAATCCCTTAATAAAAATAATGCTAAAGTATTAGGGAAAAACTGGTTGTTGATTGGTTCTTCTGAACTTGCAGAGCCATTAAGACAGCAGGGGTTATCTGTAGCTTTAGAGGAAAATTATCAATTAGCCGAGCTTAATGGGATTATTTTCGATCTACCCCTTAGTCCTGCTGCTAATCTTGATGAGTTATTGGAGCATCAAAAAAATAACCTGAAACTGGTCTTAGCTTGGGTAAGAACGCTGTATGAAAAGGGACTAGCTTTGCAGCTCGTAATCCTAACCAGCAATGCGGTGGCCGAATTAGTTAAAGGCTCTTCACCCTTAAACCATGGACACGCGGCTTTATTAGGTTTTTGTAAAACTCTAGTTTTAGAACAGCCTCAATACCGCACCATTTTATTGGATATTACTGAAGAAAACGCAGCCTCTAAAGCGGCATTCATTGTTAACGAGCTTGAATTTAACCATGACGGTTTTTATGAACATCAAGTGGCTTATCGCGACAACAAGCGCTTTGTTCCGCGCTTAAAAAAAACAACCATCAATGAAACGAAGCGTGCCTTGTACAGCAAAGGGCGCTATCTAATTACTGGTGGCAGCGGCGGATTAGGATTTATTAGCGCCCAAGCCTTATTATCTGCAGGTGCCAAAGAGGTGGTTCTGCTTGCTCGTCATGTAGATAAAGAAGAATTTCAAAAGAATGTTAAACGAATTAGCTCCTATTATCCTGGGCGTATTATCAAAACGCTTAGTCTTGATCTAACCGATAAAGCTAAATTAGCTAAGGTGTTGGCGGAGTTAAACGGCGATGGCCAATTAAAAGGAATTATTCATACCGCGGGGGCGGCCATTAAAGCACCTTTAACTGAACATCAAGATGATGATGTTGATTATTTGTTTGCCGCAAAAGTTAAAGGTGCCTGGTATTTGCATGAGCTTAGTAAAGACTTTAATTTGGACTGTTTTATTGTCTACTCCTCAATCTCTTCGGCCTTTGGCAGCAATAAAGAAAGTGTTTATAGCGGAGCAAATAGCTGTTTAGATTTATTAATTGCACAACGCCAAGCCATAGGCTTAACTGGAACTAGTGTCCAGTGGGGCCCTTGGGGGGAAGTGGGAATGGCGCAGAAACGTTCTCGCGATGAAAGTTTAAAAAAGGCATTAATTAGTAATGAACAAGGCCATCATTTTTTTAAACTTTTACTGACGGCAAATCCTGCGGAGTTAGCCATTATTTCTCCCGAATATTTGCAGTTCATGTTGGATTTTGTGCCGCAGCCACCGCCGCTTTTTTATAAACAATTAGAGCATGATTTACTTCATAAAGAATTAACCGAAGAACGCAGTATTTCCACGTGGTTACAAAGCTATTTAGAGTTAACGGGCGAGGAACGTTTTCTCGCCTGTAAAACCATGCTTACGAATGTGTGTAAAGACATTTTAGACGCACCCACGATGGAGGAGTTAGACGAGGATCAAGGCTTTTTTGAGTTAGGTTTTGATTCATTAATGGTGGCCGAGCTTGCTAATGAGCTTAAGAAAAAATTAGAACCTGCATTAAAAATTATGATTAATATTGGTTTTAATTATCCGACAATTAATAAATTAGCACGCCATATTGAAGAGGAACTTAATCTCAAATTAGTCAAACAAGCCAGCGCAGCTAGCCCTAGTAAAAATGATAATGAAGAAATTGCCGTTATTGGCATGAGTTGTTCTTTCCCGCAAGCACCTAATATCCATGCGTTTGAGCAGTTATTAGCAGAGGGCCGCAATGGCATGCGGGATATTCCTAAGGATCGTTGGGATAATAGTGCTTATTTTGACCCTGATCCCAATGTGCCAGGCAAGTCCTATGTCACCAAATTAGGTTTAATTGATCATATTAAAGAATTTGATGCCGCCTTTTTTGGCATTAGTCCGCGCGAAGCGAAATTAATCGATCCCCAGCAACGCTTATTTTTAGAATGTTGTTATACCGCTATTGAGCAGGCCAATTACCCTCTAAAAAATTTAACGGGGAGTTTAACCGGTGTTTTTGCCGGGGTCGGGCCTAATGAATATTTTACCCAATTAGAAAAATCAGGCTTTACTAATGAAGAGTTAAGTATGTATTCCATCACTGGGAATGTCTTGAATTTAATTCCCGGACGCGTTGCTTATTTTTTTGATTTTAAAGGCCCATCGCTTAGTGTGGATACGGCGTGCTCCTCATCATTGGTTGCTATTCATTATGCCTGTCAGAGTTTAAAAAGCGGAGAGATAGATTATGCTTTGGCCGGTGGTGTGAATGTTATTTTATTGCCCGAATCAAACATCACTTTATGTAAAGCCCGTGCGCTGTCTCCTGATGGTCAGTGCAAAACTTTTGATGCGGCTGCTGATGGATATGCCCGTGCAGAGGGTTGCGGCGTCCTTCTGTTAAAACGCCTTGGTGATGCTTTACGCGATAAGGATAATATTTTGGCGGTCATTAAAGCCTCAGCAGTAAATAATGATGGTAAATCCGTTGGTCTTACTGTCCCTAATGGGAAAAGCCAAGAAGAAGTAATGCTTAAAGCCTTAAAGCAATCCCAATTAGCAAGTGCCGATATCAGTTATATTGAAGCGCATGGGACGGGAACACCTATCGGCGACCCTATAGAGGTTCATGCAATCAATCAAGTTTATGGTTTAACCCATAGCCAAGATAATCCTTTATACCTAGGGGCGGTAAAAACCAATATTGGCCATCTAGAAAGTGCCTCTGGAGTGGCGGGGGTTATTAAGACTATACTAAGTTTAAAGAATAAAAAACTATATAAACATTTGCATTTTAAACGTTTAAATTCGAGCATCCATTTAAACGATACCCTCATTCCCCTTGAAACCACCGATTGGCATAGCAATACCCCATTACGCTATGCTGGAGTTAATGCCTTCGGATTTAGTGGCACCAATGCTCACCTCATCATGCAAGAGCATGTGAATCCGAGCCATCCCTCCCCCAAACACCCTGTTGGCCGTTACTTACTCACCTTATCAGCGCGCTCTAAAAACTCATTAGAGTCCTTGGTTCATTTATACCAGGGCTATTTAGAAAGCACTCATTACGATTTTGCTGATATTTGTTTCACCGCGGCCACCTGTAGAACCCATTATCCTTATCGAATAGTCGTTGCAGCGAGTACTGCCCAAGAAGCAAGAGATCATTTAAGCAAAGGTCTTTTCGCTTTATCTTATGGAGAGGATAATACTGCAATCACTGATCCTATATTACGCTCTTTGCTCTTAGCTTATCTTAAAGATAAAGAGGTGGATTGGCTTGCGTTTTATCGGAGTTTGAATATTGAGCCGCAAAAAGTTGAATTGCCTACTTACCCCTTTAATCGAGTTGAGTTCTGGCCCGATAAGAACAAGGATGAGACTACACCTGCCGCCACTTCTGTAGCTCTAAAGCCCTCGCTTTTAGAGCAGCCTAAAAGCTCCTTATTAATGACCTTAAAAACCCAAAATAAGTTGGAGCGGATTGCAACGCTTGAAACAATCTTAAGGCAAATTACCGCTAAAATTTTAGAAATGAATCCAGAGGAAATTTCTCTCCAACAAGAGCTTTTTGCATTAGGCCTAGACTCTTTAATGGCCGTAGATATAAGAAGTAAAATTCATGATAAACTACGTTGTCCTACCTTAAGTATTTCCATGGAATATTTTATTAATCAACCCCGTATAGCCACCATTGCCAAGGTTATTGCTGAAGAGTTGAATGCAGTGTTTAGTCTAAACGAAGAAGAATATTCCCGCACTGAAACAGTTGCCAAAGAAGTAGTGTTAACTGACAGTCAATATTCCTTGTGGTGTATTGATCAATTTAATTGGAGTTTTAATCTTGGCATGCAATTTCATTTAGCTGGTGAGCTAAACCGCGATTATGTACACCAAGCTTTTGCTGCTGTAGTGAATAATAATGCTGCTTTTTGGATTGATTTTAATAAAAATCTGCCCACCCAAACCCTAAGACGCCAAGGCAAATTAGAGCTGACTTTTAAGGACTTCTCGGCTGGTGAGAAAAGCCGCGAGCTGGATAATTGGTTTTACACCAACATTATCGAGATGTTCCCCCTTAATCACCAACCTTTAATGCGTGTTTTCCTTTATAAAATAAAAGAGGATCTGCACGAGGTACATGTAATTATTCCGCATATTATTGCCGAGGGAAAATCATGTGATTTAGTAATGGAACAATTCAGAACTAATTATGAGCTTTTAGTGGCAAAAAAACCGCTACCTATACTGCCCTTAGAAAATAATTATTTTTCCTATGTTCAATCCTATAATTATCATTGTTTAAAAAATTTAGCTGCAAAAATAAAGTTCTGGAGCGAATATAACAAGGGCGTACAGCGACTGTATTTGGGCCAAAAATATCACCTGCCAGATGCCGCAATCTTGCAAGAGCATTACATGTGGCATTACCCCTTAGCCAATTCGGTGGTTGAGCAATTTATCACTTGGCATCGAGCCAAAAACCTTAATATTAGTAGTGGTCTAATTGCATTAACCCACATCGTTTTCTATGCTTTAGGCGCAAACAAAACCTTGCCACTAACCTTAATCCACACAGGCCGAGAAGGGGATGATTATAAAACAACCATAGGTTTATTTGCTGAATACAAACGAATCAATAATGTGATTAATGAGAACAACCATTTCATCGATTGCATCCATTTTATTGATGAGCAGATGTTGAAAACCGCTCCTTATCAAAAATGTCCAAGCTTAATTAAGGAGAAAAATGTGCAAGGGGCTGCACCTAATTTAATGGAATATTTAATTTATCTGGGCATTAAGCTGAAACGAGGGAAAAGTTTTAAAGCGCTAGGCCTTCATCCTTATTTGAATAAATTATATCTATTCTATTTAAGCAGAATAACCTTTAGTAACTTTAGTGGTCGAATAAGGGGCTATCTAAATCGTTGGTTTGGCCTGCCGCTTTTAAAGCCCGCAGCCTTGCATGCATTAATCAGTGTTACCCCTAGTTTTTTTGCAAAGCAAACGCCGAGCACCCATATTGGCAACCTAGAGCTTTCTTATCCCAATTATTTTGCTTTTGCGGACCGTCCGGTGGGCAATAAAGCACTCTGGGTATACTTCACGCGCGATCAATTTGGCGAATACCAATTATCGCTCAATGGTCCTTTAACGCAGCAATGCCAGAACGAAATAGCTAAACTATTTAATGACCTCATGGTTAAAATTTTAGAAGATGAGAAGCTTCGTGTGGGTGATTTAATTACTAGGGATTAGAGCATCTTGGGTTGGCACAGGGTTAAACCCCGGGGGCAAGCTAAGGCTTGAACCCCCTATGAAGATCAGGGTTTATGTTCAATCCGCGCTAATCGTCCCTTTGAGAAGTATAATACCGCATTACGTATTTCCATACTGCCGCTACCTTTTCTCCAAGTATAGGCATAGTCCCACCGCTCATTGTTAAACATGGGGCTAAGAAGGCTGGTTCCCATCAATATGGCGACATCTTCTTTACTCATTCCAACTTTTAATCGTTCAATTTTGGAACTTGGAATTAAATTACCTTGTTGGACAATGCGGCGAGAAAAATCATAAGAAATGCATTGCGTTAAAGAACCAGTTAAAAGAATGGTAATTAAAATAATTATTATTCGCATTTTTTTGCCTACCGTGAAAAATTTAGCCATAATAACATGTCAGCTAATGAAAGACATCAAGAAATAATAGGCAAAATTAAGGAGTATTTGTGGAAGAAAGTCAGCAACTAAAAAGTGTCGGGTTGAAAATAACCTTGCCTCGCTTAAAAGTATTGCAAATTTTAGAGCAGTCCCCTAACCATCATTTAAGTGCGGAAGGAGTCTATAAAGCCCTATTAGAAACGGGCGAAGATGTGGGACTTGCAACGGTGTATCGGGTTTTGACTCAATTTGAGGCGGCAGGCTTGGTATCCCGACATAATTTTGAGGGCGGACATTCCGTATTCGAATTAAGTCAAAAAGAGCATCATGATCATCTGGTTTGCATTAAATGTGGTTTAGTGGAAGAGTTTGTCGATGAGATTATCGAGCAAAGACAAAAGGAAATTGCCGAAAAAGCTCATTTTAAAATGACTGATCATGCCTTGAATATCTATGGGCTTTGTCCAAACTGCCTCTAAGAGAAGTGTTTAAATTTAAGCTATACTGAACAGATATCGCTATAATATGATTTTAAACCTGCTGTAAGATCAATCTGATGGGCTTATCATGAGGCAAGAAAAACACCCTAATTTAAGCATGGAAGTTTTTTTGCTGCTAGTGCAGGGCTCTTTACGTTCGATTCCTTTTAACGCCGTATTAGCTCTTCTTTTAGGTGTGGATTTTATCTATAACCGAGTTCCCTCTCGCTTAGTGACTCTCTGGTTGATTTTTTTTAGTACACTAATTTTGATCCGCTGGTTGGTTTGTAGTTTTTTAATTAACTCATGTTACGCACGGTCAATTTTAAGCTGCCATATTTTTAAGCTCCTGCCAAGCAATCTGGTTCGCTCTAAGAATCAATTTGTACTTAATAGCAAAGTGATTTAAATGAG
>NZ_RZGQ01000320.1 GCF_003989735.1 Legionella sp. km772
ATAAAAACTCATTTAAATCACTTTGCTATTAAGTACAAATTGATTCTTAGAGCGAACCAGATTGCTTGGCAGGAGCTTAAAAATATGGCAGCTTAAAATTGACCGTGCGTAACATGAGTTGATAAGCACTTTATTCACCATTTTAGGTTCAAATCCTTGGCAAATCTCCTTTCTGTAAACTTCGGATAAAACCATAAAAATACGAAAACCCGCGTTATCTGTTTGAAAAAAGCCTGCTCGGTTATAAAGGCGCTCACTATTGGGATGATTCTCACTTTCAAAACGACTTGCTCCTTCTTTTTCAAAGAACGCGCGCACTTGCGATAATATAGCTCGATCTTCTCTATTGCCATGCGCTCCAAAATCATCTAGCCAGGCGTTAAAACATTTTTCTGCTGCTTGACATGCGGTACCTCGTTTCCACCCGGTCAGCTCATAATGAGTCGCTATTTCTCCTGCCATAGCAACTAAAGCAAAACGTCTGGCTACTCGTTGAATTTGACCTGAATGTTCGGGTTTAGTCACTTTTGCTACAAATTGCTGGATTTTATTGGCGAGCAGAGGGATTAATTCCGTTCTATGATTAACAATCTTATGGAGCCATGCAATCCCAACTGCTCCATGAAATCCTGAGGCAGCTTCTTTTAACGCGAGTGCCATAGAGGCGGGATTTATATGGTTATGTAACTGCTCAAATAGTCCCATATTAGCCCCCGCATCAGCTTCAATATCTGCTAATCGAATTTCTTGACCTGCATTACATCGTTGCCCCGCTTTTGCCATTATTGATGTTAATGATTCCTCGCCCGCCGATAAAAAGAGTAATGACCAACGCATGGATTGTCTTGCGGTACCGCAACGAGATGCTCGTGTTTTACCTTGACCGTTGGCGAGTAGATATGCACATTCACCAGCTTCTTTAGGATCCATCTGACTAAGCTCATCGAGGATTAATAAACCATCATTATGAAGTGCTGCTAATCCTTCCAATCCGTTAGCTGTAGTTCGCCACAAGCGTATATAGCCTTCCGGCTTACCCCAAACAGAAGCAGCTACTTTTAAAGCTGTTGTTTTACCAGAAGAAGATGCTCCTCTGAAATGAAAGCCTCCTGAGTCCTCACCAACAAGATTGGCGAGGCTTGGTGCAAAGGCTGCAGAAATAGCAAATACCAAGCGAGAATTACCATCAGCCAATCGTGCGATAGAATTTCTCCAATCCTCTAAACTGCCCGCCACAGACAGTGCGGGTTCAAGACTATTGGCATTTTGAAAAACGATTTGTTCGCTGGATTGCCCTATGGCTTCATTAGCAGTAACAAATACGTCTTTATACCACCCCAGTTTATCAACGCAACGAGCGCGCTCTTCGACCGGAAAAACTTGGATATAGGAAGCTAATAAATCACGAGCAGTTTTACTAGGTGATATAGTCAATCCCAATCGTGCCAGTTCTCTCCTTACATCGCTGGAATCTCCTTGCAATAAAGCCAAAGGCATAGCCCATTGATGCTTAATCCCATCATCGTCAACCCATTCAAGCAATCGACCCCATTCGCCACTATTAGCATCACGAGTTTTAGCTACCACAGATAAAGAAGAGCAGTGATATAGGCGCGGATTTTTAGACGAAAAAAAGGTATTTTTAAGAGCTATTCTTCTAATATAAGAGGGGAATAGAATGACCAAAAAGCGAAATTATTACACTGCATCAAAAAAAT
>NZ_RZGQ01000321.1 GCF_003989735.1 Legionella sp. km772
TCTCCGCATCGCTGCAGATTGAGTGCAGTGATCATTTTCAGTGAAATCACTGATCGATTTCGAGTGAAATAGGTGATCGTTTAAAGTGAAACGAGTGATCGAATTCAGTGAAATACGCAGTACGAAGGGCATTCTGCTTACGACCTGATATATGGTAATAAAACAGATATTGAGATTAACATGGTGACTGGAGACAATCATTCCCTGAATAAGACCAATTTTGTTATATTGAACGCGATAAATGTACAATTCGTGCCTAGCATAAAAAATGTTCGAGAGGCAGCTAATAGCCTCTATGCGGTCAAGCCCATTGAAAATAATACCGCCATTATTCATCCTAAAGGATTTATTGATGTTGGCCATATTCGCTCAGAGAAACGGGGTATCTTGCGGATCTTGCTCTCTCTGCTCATGCAGGAAAATACACAAACGACGCTGGTCAGAAAATTAAACACCCATGCTGGCTATAGTAGCCTGAAAAAAGCGTTGTTTGATTACAATGAAATATTACGTAGCACCCATATTTTAAACTTGATTGATAACATGGAGCTTCGGAAAGCGATACGAACGGCAAGAAATAGAACAGAAGCTTACCACCAACTTCAAGGAGGACTTAGAAAAATTTATCGCGGTATTTTTAAAGGCAAGAAAATCAGAAGCAATCGTATTAGCGCCCATGCCATAAGGCTTGTGTCCAATTGTATCATTGCTTACAACAGTCTTATTTTAAATAATGTTTATGAAAAAATGCTGGCGGAGAGTGCCAGCCAGGAAGTGTTAGAGAATTTTTTGCGTATTTCACCAATTGCTTGGATCCATATTCTTTTTACTGGGCAGTATAATTTCAAAAAAAGTAATGGTGATATTGATCTTGATGCGATGATCTGTGCAATTGAAAAGCACTTAAAAAAGCATTTCTGGAAAGGGAGTTAACGTAGATTGAGCACTTTTGGGGGTTCTTCCACAGGACCCCTACTAGAACTGTCAAAACACAGTGTAACCATATTTATGCTGCTATTATTGCTTACTGCAAGCTAGAAATGTTAAAGATAAAAACTCATTTAAATCACTTTGCTATTAAGTACAAATTGATTCTTAGAGCGAACCAGATTGCTTGGCAGGAGCTTAAAAATATGGCAGCTTAAAATTGACCGTGCGTAACATGAGTTATTCAATAGTCATTTTGATTTTTTTTTGGGGATCTTGACTCCTAAAGATAACGTTGCAACCTTCATTCTGTTTATATATTACTTTTGTTTCTTATTTGCCATATGGCCTAGAGATAAGCATATGAACTATCCTGACGGTTCAATTAAAAAGCGTACAATAAATCATGGTTTCATTTTTGTGATCATTTGTATTGTGTTGGCAGTAGGGTTCTATTTTTATGAGATAGGGGTTTTTCTCGCTATTTATAATTATGCCTATAAAACCTATGAAAAACTAAGAGCTCTCTTATGATTCTTTTAGAGTCATTCGCCGACCGTAATGCAAGACCCAATTTATCAACCTATGCTGCGACCAAAGCGGCAGTAAAAAGTTTAAGTGAATCCTTGCGAATGGCTAATGCAAAATACGGTATTTGATATAGGCGCGGATTTTTAGACGAAAAAAAGGTATTTTTAAGAGCTATTCTTCTAATATAAGAGGGGAATAGAATGACCAAAAAGCGAAATTATTACACTGCATCAAAAAAATCA
>NZ_RZGQ01000322.1 GCF_003989735.1 Legionella sp. km772
AATCAAATAATCACTATAAAGATCAAGCATATCCATTTAATTCCCTCCCTAAAATTAAGGGCGGAATTCTAATGCTTTTTAGTCAAACTACAAGTTTATGTGCGTAACATGAGTTTATTAGGATCAATATTCAAATAAAGTGAATTTATCCTATTCCAATCGATAAGAGCTTGAGGAATGTTAATGGTCTGCATAAAACCATAATTTAGAGTTAGCTTATAAATGTCTTGGGAAAGATCTTCTATATGATAACGCTCTCTATCGGGAACAAAGGGATGCATTGCCATGACTATATTTATAATAAGGGTTTTAGCAGGGATGAAGCGATTAATTTTTAGATAATGTAAAAAACACCCAATGCTTTGATCCACATTATTTGTAATAAAAACATTGGTCACTTCTTTAAGTTTCATCGGCTTGGTTGATTCTATATAATCAAAAAGATCATTCAATGTGGTTTTATCTTGATAATAACGCTTCCGTAAGAATAATATTCCTTCTCGCCATGAAAACATAATAAACGCGAAACCTGTAGCAATGGCCAGTGGTATCCATCCTCCTTCCTCAATTTTATGAATATTGGCCACTAAGAATAATAAATCAATCAGCATAAAAATAGAAAATATAGAAATAATTTTTAATACTGACCAACGCCAATAAAGTCGAGCAACGCAAATGACCAAAATAGCTACGATAATCATCACGAGATTTACGGCAATACCATAGGCTGCGGCTAAGGCGCTTGATTTTTTAAAAATCAAAACTAGAGAGAGAGTCCCAATTGCTAAAATTGTATTCAGATGAGGAATATAGATCTGCCCTTTTTCTTTACTAGAAGTGTGTTTTATTAATAACCGGGGGAAAATGTTAAGCGAGATAGCTTGGTGTATTAAAGAAAAACTTGCAGTAATGACTGCTTGAGAGGCAATGATCGTAGCGAGAGTGGCAAGTATTACCAAAGGATAGATAAACCAAGAGGGCGCAAGAGAATAAAAAAGATTATTAATGTCCGCTGGGTGTGCCAAAGCGTAAGCACCTTGGCCAAAGTAATTGAGTAAAACTGAAGGAAGTGCTACACAAAACCATCCGAGACGAATAGGGGTTTTTCCAAAATGGCCTAAATCAGCGTACATCGCTTCTGCCCCAGTAATGACTAAGAAGATGCCACTTACCAAGGGTAAAAAATGCAAACCATTATTTACGGCAAATTTATACCCGTAATAAGGATTAATGGCCTCTAATACAACTGGGTTATTATAAATACTTAGCCCGCCCAAGATAGCAATGGTAATAAACCACAGCAAAATAATAGGTCCAAACGAAAAGCCGATTTTTTCCGTCCCAAATTTTTGACATCCGAAAAGTGCTAATAAAATAATAAAAGCCATGGGGGTAATGAGGTGAGAGAACTCGGGTGAAATTACAGCAATGCCTTCAAGCGCACTAATGACAGAGATGGAGGGAGTTAACATCCCATCGCCAAGTAATAAGCCTGCCCCAAATACTCCAAGGAAAAAAAGTTTTTTGGGGTGATGTTGGATTTGTCTTTTAAGCAAGGATAACAGAGCAAGCACACTTAGCTAGGTCCGGGGATCTGGAACAAAATTCAGGAAAAATAAGAGCTATTCCCGGTTTGTTAGTTCATTCACCTTACTCTCAGAATGGCTTATCCACAAGTCCATAGGCCAGGAGA
>NZ_RZGQ01000323.1 GCF_003989735.1 Legionella sp. km772
TTACTTATTGAAAATGAACAGCATGGCGCTGCAAGAGCCAGCTATGGTAAGCAGCAAGTAAAAATTTTGTCAAAGCACTTAACAGTTGAATTTGGCAAAGGCTTTGATGAGCGTAACCTAAGAAATATGCGTGCATTTTATTTGACTTATCCAAAATGGAACACAGTGTGTTCCGAATTGAGTTGGTCACATTATCGATTATTAATTCGCTTGGAAAATGATGAGGCGCGTCAATGGTATGTCAGAGAATGCATAGAACACCGCTGGAGTGTTAGGGCGTTAGAGAGACAAATTAATAAACTATATTATGAGCGATTATTATCCAGCAATAATAAAAAGCCTGTGATTGATGAGGCCGAGTCACATACTAAAAAATTACAAACAAATCCTCAGGATTATTTGCGAGATCCTTATGTTCTGGATTTTTTGAATCTTCCTTATTCGTCTTTGCTCGAGTCCAATATTGAACAAGCACTGATGGATAACTTACAGAGCTTTCTATTAGAACTTGGCAAAGGATTCGCGTTTGTTGCTCGTCAGCAAAGAATTAGCACAGAAGACGAGGACTTTTATATTGATTTAGTATTTTATAATTTTAAGCTTAAATGTTTTTTACTGATCGACTTAAAATTAGGGAAGCTGTCACATCAAGATGTGGGACAAATGGATACTTACGTCAGGATATATGATCAGTATAAAAGAAACATAGACGACAATCCTACAATTGGCTTAATTCTATGTAGTAAAAAAAGTGAAGCGGTTGCCAAGTACTCTGTACTCACAGAAAGCAAACAGATTTTTGCATCAAAATACTTACCTTATCTACCTAGCGAGGAAGAACTAAGAAGAGAGCTTGAACGCGAACGTGCATTATTAACTCACTCATCAGATGAGGAAAATGAGAACTAAGCGAACGTTTTTATTTTATTGTATGGGGAAATAGTCATTCGCAAAATAATGTGAGTTCATCGAAATTTCATTCGCATTTTATTGCGAGTTCATTTGCAAAATATTGTGAGCCGAGCCGATTCTGTTTGCGAGCACTAACAGATACGACATGATTCTTCCTTACAACGAATGGGTCATCCACTTTTTTAAATCGAAATGGTGTCACTTTATTTTTAGATCAAGCATAAAATCAGCATGGTGACGGATAACCTCTTAATTATTGAGTTAATTACCAGTACCTTTTTTACGTATTGGATTGAGGTGTATTTTTGGTTTTTGAGGCACCGTATAAAAACCCTGAAAATAAGGTCTTAAGGTTGCTCATTGAGGGGGGAAATTGATTTTTAATATTCAGAATGTTACTCATTACCACGTTTCCTTAATTTGGTTTGAAACAACAATCAACCGGGCGCTTTTCCTTCGAACGGTTAAATCTTGATCATTCTATCGAATAAATTATGTTCAGTCATTCTTTTTTTTTGGTGGCTTTCTTATACAAAAATCAAATACCCCTAAAATGTATTAAAACCTATAGACCATCAGTCATCGATGCACATTAAAAGAGAATATATTTTAATCAATCCTTACATCACGTATTCTTTTATGCATCAAATCCACAAGGTTAGTCGCTGTCGCGAAATGATTTATTGAATTGGAGCTATTGAAATTTCAGGGATTTTCTGATTAGATATCACACATAAGATAACACGATTATTATTGTATTTTCAATTAAATGCAGTACG
>NZ_RZGQ01000324.1 GCF_003989735.1 Legionella sp. km772
GCTCTCCTGGCCTATGGACTTGTGGATAAGCCATTCTGAGAGTAAGGTGAATGAACTAACAAACCGGGAATAGCTCTTATTTTTCCTGAATTTTGTTCCAGATCCCCGGACCTAGCTAACATTACATTTCTTGCCAAATTTTTCTTTTCTTCTAAAGCCCTCAAAGCAACCCATAAGGCTTCTTGGGTACTCTGTTGTTTATGGCTCATCAAGCTATCAAGGCCGTAGGCATGCCCAACACGACAGCGGTAGCGTTCTAAACGCTTATCCCTTAAGCGCCATAATACCCCATTACATTCAGGACAAGAGAAAACGGAAGGAGTTGAAATTTCATTCATATCTTCTTCATCACTTCCCTCTTCGGTAAAGTTCATTTCTAGTTCTTTTTGAAGAAATTGGGTTCTGGAGGGAGAGGAAATGGATTCAACTGCAGTGGAGCCTACTAGCTTTTTTAAAATGGCTTCAATTTTATGCGCTGGCAGGCAGTAATCAATAGGTGCAGCACTTGCACCATTTCGAGGCATGTCAGAATACTCTGCTTCATTTAAATCCTGGACAATAGAAATACCCTTACACCTTTTTACCGCTAATAAACCTGCGCTTCCATCATCGAGCATTCCACTTAATAAGACCCCTATTGTGCGATGTTTATTATAAAGAGCTGCTGAATATAAAAGTGGATCAATAGCTGGAATTGAATGATTTACCCGAGGGCCTTTTTCTAATTTAATTTTACCTTCCTTTACAATCATATGAAAATTGGGTGGAGCGATGTAAATATGTCCTTGTTCTATGGATTGGTTATCGCTGGGCTCAATAACGGGTAAATTCGAGATACGAGAGAGAATGGGGCCCAACAGGTTAGGAGCTGAGGGTGCAATATGTTTTACAATGAGGATGGCTGCGGGGAAATCTTTTGGCAATGAACTTAGAATTTCTTTTAGCGGGTTTAAACCTCCGGCGGAAGAACCAATAACTATTAAATAATAATCCAGCATGAAATCTCCCTTTTGTTAACCATGAGGTCCTATCAATCAAGTATATGCTCTTTTAGCAGAGATGACCTGAGAGTTTGCTAACATGCTAAATACTTGTTTAAGTAAATGTTCGATATTAAATGGCTTGGGGAAAAAAGCTTGGGCACCTAGATCAATAGCCCTTTTTTCCATACTATCACTGCAGTTTCCACTCATAACGATAATATTTATAAAGTTATTTTCCCTCCTAAGTTTTTTTATAAGCTCGAATCCATTTATTTGCGGCATAAATAAATCAACAATTACACATCCTTGTAATTGGGCTAGTTTTCTATCCAAAAATCGCATAGGATCTTGATAATATTCAATCTTATAGATCTTATCATTGATTGACTCCACCAAAAATTTTATGGACTCGCCAATATGATTATTATCATCAATAATATAAATACATTGCTTATTCATAAGATTTATTCATCGAAAGAGGCAGGGTAAAATAAAAACATGCGCCTTGCTCCTCTGTTTCTAAAAAATTAAACTCCCCTTCATGCCGATCCACTATAGAGCGGCAAATGGCCAAGCCTATCCCGGTGCCTTTAGCTAGGTCCGGGGATCTGGAACAAAATTCAGGAAAAATAAGAGCTATTCCCGGTTTGTTAGTTCATTCACCTTACTCTCAGAATGGCTTATCCACAAGTCCATAGGCCAGGAGAG
>NZ_RZGQ01000325.1 GCF_003989735.1 Legionella sp. km772
TTGATTTTTTTGATGCAGTGTAATAATTTCGCTTTTTGGTCATTCTATTCCCCTCTTATATTAGAAGAATAGCTCTTAAAAATACCTTTTTTTCGTCTAAAAATCCGCGCCTATATCACTAGATACGTAGATGATCTAACTTTTTCATTTTCCTGCCAGAAAAATAAATTGCCCCCTAATATCATCTGTTTGAACGGGGATGAGAATATTACTCCAGGGAATAAGTTGCAAAAAATAATAGAAAACAATGGCTTTGAAATTAATTTGAGTAAATGTCGATTGCATCATATTACACAAAGTCAAAAAGTTACGGGTATAGTTGTAAATAATAAAACTAATGTACAACGTGGTTTTATTAATAAAACTCGATCTATGCTTTATGCTTGGGAAAGATTTGGTTTAGAGGCAGGAGCTAAAGAATATATCACCAGCTATTTAGAAAAAGACCATGGAACATACGATAAAAAAAGAATTCTTTCTGAACCATCAGCATATTTTAATTTAGTCATAAAAGGTCGCATTAACTATATTGGCATGGTAAGAGGCAATCAAGATAGTATCTATAAAAAGCTGCTTTATAAGTACAGTGTTCTTAATGGCGAGCCCGATGAAAATCTGAAAAAAACTTCAAATGATATTCTCGCTGATAGTATATTCATTGTTGAGCATAGTATTGAAGGTACTCAGGGAACAGCTTTTCTAGTCGACAAATTAGGCTTGGTGACTGTTTGGCATGTTGTAGAGGGAGTAACGAGTGAAACCAGTTGTTTGTTAGATTTTTTTAGATTTTATGATCGTGACATTAAGAGAAAGGCGGTTCTACATAATTCCTCTAAAAGCAAAGATTTGGCAATTTTTAAGTTTGGGAACAATTTTCAAGGCATAGTCCCGCTTAGGTTAGGGGATAGTGCTAAGTTAAAACAAGGTGATGAAATCAAGTTAATAGGTTTTCCAAGTTACAATATAGGTGATCACTATCATTGTAATATGGGAAGGATTACTCAAAGGAAAAAAGTTCTTGGTATAAATGTGTGGTTAATCGATATTCCGATAACTCATGGAATAAGTGGTGGACCTGTATTAAATAGTGATGATGAGGTTATTGGAATCGCAACCGTAGGATCTGAAAAGCATGATAGCACAACTATAAGTCATGGCTTTATTCCTATAGCAGATGCCTTAAAACTATTGTGAATAGTTGTCATTTGTTATTTCTAAGTGCCCCATCAGTGCCCCTCAGAGGTCTTTAATTTTTTTTAACTACACGTAACTACTTGATTTTATTGGTGGGCCCACTAGGACTTGAACCTAGGACCAACGGATTATGAGTCCGCTGCTCTGACCAACTGAGCTATGGGCCCGGAGAGGTAGGTATTTTAAACTTAATTTGAGGGATGTTCTACTGTTATTTTATGATTTTTTAAAAAAATATTTTATAGCTTTGTTAAATTGTCTAAGTTCTGTTTTTTTAATAGGTTTTTTAGGGGGAGAAATAGTTTGTTGGGTAGTTGGTTGCGGGGGAACCATTCCCAGGAAAGGGTTTTGTGTGGCTCTAAATTACTCATGTTACGCACGGTCAATTTTAAGCTGCCATATTTTTAAGCTCCTGCCAAGCAATCTGGTTCGCTCTAAGAATCAATTTGTACTTAATAGCAAAGTGATTTAAATGAGTT
>NZ_RZGQ01000326.1 GCF_003989735.1 Legionella sp. km772
ACTCATTTAAATCACTTTGCTATTAAGTACAAATTGATTCTTAGAGCGAACCAGATTGCTTGGCAGGAGCTTAAAAATATGGCAGCTTAAAATTGACCGTGCGTAACATGAGTTATTTAGTGTATTTTATGTATAATTATATTATTACTTGCTGTAGTTGATGTTTTATGCCTCATTTATTGAAAAATGCTCTTCCCGTCAATTTCATTTGGATAGGCCCACCTAGTAATTTGCCAGGTTCCAGCGGAGTGGTTGCTCATGATGTTAAAGCTTTAATTGAATTATGGGCTCATCCGATCTATGAGAATCAGCATCAAATTTTATTTTGGTGTTTAGATGAGTTTGTACCTTACTATCAAGAATTACTAAAAGAATATTTAACAGGTGATAATCCAATCCAAGTATGTTCTATACAGGCCTATCTGCAAGAGTTTCTAGAAGAAGAATACCAGGTTGATTTATTTTATGAAGAAACGATAAATCATGATGCCTTATTGGTCAGTTCCTTTTTTAAATTATTCTTAAAAAAAGAACTAAGTGAGACACCTATTGCAGATAGAGTAAGTTGTAAGGAATTGTTTTCTTTGTTTCTATTACGTTCTCTGGGTGGCTATGTCTTAGATACTAATGTAAGTCTTAGTGCTAATACTGCTACTATTCTCCCCAAGCCTGAGGCTTTCGTTCAATTTATGCTGCCTGCCTCTTATTTAATAACTAAATTTAAAGGCTGGATGCGTAGGGTGGATGCACAACTTCCTTGGGAGTGTTTTGAATGTTGGGCTATGTACTCTTCTGGTGCTAATGAGATTACTATACCGATGGTTAGGCAATTCATTGCCTTAGCGGGTTATACCCAACAAGGCAGTGGATTGGTAAAATTACCGGTTTTACTCAGAAACGTTGAAACCTATTTAAAAAAAGAGGAGCTTGATAAATATCAAGCAAGCTTATCGAGTATGTCCGCGACGATCATTCGGCAAATGGTCCAATGTGCCAGAGGCCTGCCTATTATGTCTACGGTGACTGCATCTATTCGCAAAGCCAAGGAAAACAAATCTGATTTTTTTTCACCCAGTCCTTCAGCAATAAAATTAATAAAAATTGAGAAGGATCCAGAGGACATTCGCCGATTGATAGCCCCTGAGTTAGGTATTGTTAAAACATATAACAACACGCATGTACCCTCTCTAGAATCGCAAGCATCAGCAGAACCACCAGCTTCCTTTACGCCTAAATAAGCTTTGCTTTTAATAAGGTGTTCAATACTCTTAGCGGAAGCCTACAACCTGTTTTTGGCTGTCTTCAGCGATGATTAAATCATCGTGAATGGCTTGTGGATCTCTTTCCCAAAAAGTCAGCTCCTTTTGAAATGATGTTTTATCAAATTGCATGGTCGAATTTGGTAGGGTGCTAGCAAATTGATTTACACGATTTAAAAACTCATTTAACAAGTGTTGCGTTTGGATTAAGTGTTCGGGTGAGTTTTTTTCTAAATTGGGAAGGGTTATATTTAAACAGTTGTAGGATGCTGTTTTAATAACTCATGTTACGCACGGTCAATTTTAAGCTGCCATATTTTTAAGCTCCTGCCAAGCAATCTGGTTCGCTCTAAGAATCAATTTGTACTTAATAGCAAAGTGATTTAAATGAGT
>NZ_RZGQ01000327.1 GCF_003989735.1 Legionella sp. km772
GCATCATCATACTATCAAAGTTCCTATCGCGGGAGAGGGGGTAGATCGAAGTGAAATTAAAAAATCTGTGACCAATTCAAAATAAAATCTTGTCTATAAAAACTTCAGGGACGTTGCCTAGCATAGTATATGATAAATCGAACCGACCTCTTAAAAAAATCCACGATCCTGATGGGATTAAGGCGACTGAAACCTGGGAATACCACGATGAGGAACGTTTAGTTATTTATACCGATACGAATCAAAGCACGCATAAAACCTATCACGATAAGCTTGGTCGTATTATTAAAGAAATAAATGGTCTAGAACAAGAGATAACATCAACTTGGGATGAGCTATCTAGACTAACAAAAAGAACGGATTCTTTACAGCAGAGTACAATACTTACTTATGACGATGATAATCGGACTATAATTAGTACTCTCGCTTCATCCACATCAATCATAAAAAAAAATGCCTTTAACGAGATCGAAAGTGAGTTAAATGCTGATGGTGAGCTTAAGCAAAAAAAATACGATGTTGATGGGCAAATTAACACTGAGATTGATGCTGATAGTCATGCACGTATCTACTCTTATAATAATGCTGGGTGGCTCATCGAAATAAAAAATCCGCTAAATAAAGTCCAGTACAAACATAATAAATCGGGGCAGGTAGAGGAGCAAATAGAACTAGGTTTAAATAATGAAGTTCACGCCTCGATTTTTAAACGCGATGCGCAAGGTCGTGAAATAATGCGCATAGATGCAAATCAAATAAGTACCAAAACTTTTGATAGACGAGGTTTGGAAACGGATAAAATTATAGATCCTGATGGAATAGGAATTCGTACTCATTATGAGTATGACGGTCTAGGAAAGGTAGTATTAGAAATTAAAGAATCCAATGATTATCCTCAACAGTTTATCACTCAATTTGAGCGAGATCCTCTAAGTCGTGTTACTAATAAAATAATAGCCCCTGGGCAAATAAACTTAAGTACGCAAACAATTTATAATGCCTTAGGAAATTATATTATTACTGTTGATCCTAATAATCATCCTTCCTACGCATGTTTTGATGTAGCAAATAACCAACGTTATGCTATTGATGCTTTGGGTGGGGTAATTGGAAAAAAATACAATGGCAATGGTCAATGTATTGAGGAACGTCATTATTCTATTCCTTTAAATCTTAATACCATTGATGATTTCTCTTGGGCTTTTATCGAGAGTCTATTATGTACTAGCGATCAAGATAAGGTGATGAGTTATGCATTTAATGCAGAGGGTTATTGTATCGCAAGTTTAAATGAGCATCGTCAATTTACTCAATACACTCATAATGCCCAAGGTAAGCTCATTCATGAAATTAGCTATGCCACCCCTATTAACCGAACTGAATTTATGGTTAAAACTCCACCTTCCACTCCTGAAGATAGGCAATCTGCTTGGTTTTACGATGGACGTGGTAATGAGCGATTTAGAATCAATGGAGAAGGGGCTGTTCATGAGCAAACTTGGAATGAGGAAGGTTGGCTTATTGACTCATGTTACGCACGGTCAATTTTAAGCTGCCATATTTTTAAGCTCCTGCCAAGCAATCTGGTTCGCTCTAAGAATCAATTTGTACTTAATAGCAAAGTGATTTAAATGAGTT
>NZ_RZGQ01000329.1 GCF_003989735.1 Legionella sp. km772
AAGTGAAATAAAAAAATCTAAAAATCCTTCTTCCAGCTTCATTCCTATATCCATTTAAATGAAGCTAGCCTCTCATTATTTACCGATTTAAGCTAGATTTTTTTCATGAGGTGGCCCTGGTGAATAGGTGCCCCAGTTGTATCAAACCGCTTTAATGCCTCTGCTGTTGCAAGACCTCCTACTTTATTGACTGCGGATTGAATGGCCTCCTCCATATTCAGCATGGAACCATCAAGTTTAACCCGTACTTGCAACACTAATTCATCACCATTTACAGAAATCACTTCAGCCATATCAATTACTACAAATCCGTTTTAAAATGGCGATGATATAACACCTGGTTTAGCAGTCAAGTTAGAGTGCTCGTTATTGGTTATTCCATGTAATAGAAATAGATAAGTGAATTCTTGGATTAAGCAAGGATAGAAAGTATGAAACGCTGGGATCTGACTTCAATGCTGGATATAGGCCGGAAACTGTTTGCCAAGATCCATAAACAAAAACATCAAGCCCACCATAACCATGACATTCATTTTTTAGCGCGAGAATTGGATGATTGGTTAGTTGAAGGAGTTCATGCCCTTATCGATGGTAGTTATACACCACGATTTCTTAAGCGTTGTTATTTTCCAGACGAAATGATTGACCAACTCTATCTTTCCGACCGTATTCTGCAACACGTTTTGCTCCATCAGTTAAAGCCCACATTTCCTTTTGTCATGAACCCTAATTGTTATCACCTTCATGGTCCGAGTGGGGTAAAGTATGCAACGGAGCAAGTGAAAAAAGTTCTGGAAGAGAAGAGGCCAAAGTACCTTATTCGCGCGGATATTAAATCGTATTACAAATCCATATCACATCATCAATTAGTCAAGGATGTTCAGTCGCATTACCATGATCCTAAACTGAATTTGATGTTGGAGCGCATTATAGTCAATCCAATTGAAACACCAAGAGGTTATAAGAATCCAGATACAGGCATTGCGTTACGCGGCCCTTTATCCCAATTTTTTAGTGCACTTTACCTCAAGCCGTTAGATGACGCATTCAATGAAATGGATGTGGCTTACTTTCGGTATCAGGATGACATTCTTATCCTGTGCCAAACCAAGCGTAGTCTCAAGCGTTGTAAACAGCGTCTCATGCAGGTATTACAGGAAAGGCGCCTGCGCTTGTCCGGTAAAAAAACGCGTATTGGATCCATCGATAGGGGCTTTCATTTTTTAGGCATCCAATATCCAAAGACGCAACCTTTGGATAACACCACAATGACACAGGCTGTTGTCAATGTTTCTAACACGGATCAAGTTGAGCAAAACCAATCCAAACTGGGGGGGGGTAGAGACAATTTGGCAACCCGAAAAGCAGCCTCTTTTGCAAACACACATTGTTCCTCATGCAAGAACATTGCGCAAAGCGCGCGAGCAAGTTAAATGGATGGTCAAAGATGGGGTTTCTCCCCGGCGCATCATCAGTTACTTGCATCGATGGTGTATGTGGTGGGTGAGAACAGCAGCACACTGGTTATACCAGGACTTGCTTTTATGGTTTTTGGACTCATGCTGGGATGAGCATGTGGCGGCGTATGCCGCCAGGCTTCTTCATCGACATG
>NZ_RZGQ01000033.1 GCF_003989735.1 Legionella sp. km772
AACTCATTTAAATCACTTTGCTATTAAGTACAAATTGATTCTTAGAGCGAACCAGATTGCTTGGCAGGAGCTTAAAAATATGGCAGCTTAAAATTGACCGTGCGTAACATGAGTTATTAAAAATATAGCATAGTATTTAAAATTTATGAGTAGGAGGAAATAAATTCCTTTAACTAGGTTGAAAGGCTTGCAGGAATAACATCCGTTTTATCCCACGAGTTTGCTCATTACCTTCTAAAGCAGGAAAGCAATAAGCACTGGGTTGGAATCAGGTTATGATGCAGTTCACTGAATGGTTGCAATTGAAGCATTAATCGAAATAATTTTAATTTATACTTTAATCGGTAAGCTCTTAATATTAGGATCTTTGGAATAGGCCTCTAAAATATCATTTAAGAGCTGGGTTACAACCCCATTTTTATCATCTTCTTCAATTAAACCACCTTTGGCTTTCATCTCAGCCAAGCGTGCTTCAACCTCTTTAGCAATAGTTCCATTGGGAAATAGAGCTGCCAGCACCCTTCTTGCTTCCGCTGGACCTAATTGCCGGTATAAATGGTTTCTAACCGTCGCATCTTCAGCCGTGGTACTAAAGGCCCATAATTCTACTGGCCCTAAAGTTAAGGTCAATAATTGAACGTTGACACCGGTCTTAGTGGCAAACTGGGCTAAAAAGGTGGCTCCGCCTAATTTAGGGCCGTGAACCCGATTTCTTAAGGCGATTTTGGCCGTCTCAGACAAACCAAAAATAGAAGTGGTTTTTTCTATGGCTTGCGAGGGACCCGCATCCATAATATAAATCGAGGTGGCAAAGTCAATCATTACGGGATCAAAGTCATCAACGGATTGCGATAATAAGGCAATTTGTACTTTCCATTTACGTCCTTCCCGCATATCAATAATCACTTGTTCACGAACAGCTTGGGATTTAGCGGTTCGGTGGAATTCATCATAAATAATGCGTTTGTGGTCTTCGCGGATCTCCAATACCCGTTGTTTATGGTATTCTTTATATTGTTCAGGAATGTTATTCAGACTCTCTTCGGTCAAGTAATAATGCCGTGCTAAAACATACCTTGCCAACATATACATTACTGCAGTTTGCCGGTCAGCAGCATCTCCCCCACTTTTGGCTACCTCATCCAAATCTAAAGAAACTACCCGTGCATCGCCGATATCAAAACTGGTTACTCGCGACAAGATAGGGTATTCGCGAACTGCCGAGGAAATCATTCGCGAAAATGCGTTAATTAGTGACTCACCGGTAGGTGCCGTAACTTTTTCATATAAATCCTCAATAGAGGGGCTACGACAAATCGATGCAGCATCAGCAAGCAGCGGCATGGCATAACGTTGCGCCAGCAGTGCATCATGGATAAAACCTGCCGAATATAAGGCATCGGTCACTTCCCACCAGGTTGTTTTTGAATCACGGATAAAACCAATTTCTTCCAAAACGCTGTCAATGAACTCTTCTACCCCGGGAGCATAAGGAGTAGGGTTAAATTCATCAGCCATGCTTTTATATAATTCATCAACCACCATACCCGCAAGATCAGGCATCCCGTCATAGGGTTTAGCCGCACCTAAAGGGGTGGTAATCAAGGTAATAAAATTAACGAGAAATGAACGCTCTAAGGCAGTAGGGTAACGACAACCCAACTGAGTATCAAAAGGATTAATTGAATAGTCCGGAGTCATTCTCAAGCGGTGATAGGCCACCATATGCCGTTGGGCTGCGGGTAACGCTTCTTTTAATAGAGAAATCAAGCCGCTACTTGAAGGCCCAATATCGATAATAGCAATGCGGGGTAGGCGAATTAAGCCGCCAGACAGGCAAAGTGCTAAGTTTAAGGCATTTGACAATACTGATTTACCAGAGCCTGGACGCGCATAAACTAAATCAATCCAGGTCGTCTGCTCCGTGGAACCCGGTTGAAAAGGCCAAGGTTTACCATCAGGCGAACGAAATAGTAAGGCCCCATACTTCCAAGGTGATGCTGGTCGCGTAATAGGTAACATACTAATTACTTCACTAAGCGGTGCCACACTGGCTACGGCTGGACTGTTCATCGACATCGCCAAAGTGCTCGCAACAAAACCTGCGAACGGATCTCCACAGATGTCTGAAACGTCTGTAGAGCCCCAACCTTGAATCGCTTTAACTAATTCTGAAGTACGTCGACGAAGCAGGGGAATGTTATCTTCTGGGGCCCAAGTAGTAGCAACCACCCGTAAGCGAACGATGGCTTCATCTGTGTTTAATTGTAAATATTTTAATAGGTTTACCGAATCACTAATTAGGCGATTTTGCGCTGAACTGAAACTTAAAATAGAAGATAACAAACCTTTTAATTTAATCGTTCCCAGACCTTCACTTTCCACTAAAAATGAAATTTTCCAAGGAATATGAGAAGGTAAAATCCGTGCGAATAAACTTACAAAAGGACGAACATCTTTGGGAAATAAATCGATATAAGCGGACGAATAAATTTTATCGCCTACTCGTACTGTTCTTAAATCCAGGTTTTCTCCATCTCGTGGTAGCACTTGTTTCGCTAAGGGCGGCCATAATAAATCCGAGGCATCGCCTTCAAAACTATTGATCTCGCGAACTGAAACTTTGTCACCTGGTAAAGTAGCTCGCCAATCATCAGCCGTAAAGTCAGAGTCGGCGGTCATGCGAATTGCGTGGACAGCTTCGTGCACTTCGAGTAAGCGGGCGACTAAATGCAGCGTATCCATGTCATTCAAAACAGCCCTAACATAAGCATCGTGAGTATCCCGTAGTTCCGGCATCGCCGCATAAACAGTCTGAGTATTTTTAAATGGTGGGGCCTTCGTATCTTTAATCATCTTTAATTTAGCTTTATTTGCCGCCTTTAATTGATCACTGGGCAAATTGAAAGGACGAGTAACGAGGACGAAATAAACTCTCTCCTCCGCGCAATATTGAGCTAAATAATCGACGCGTTCAGAAAAAAGATCTTTTAGATTTAAATTAAGCCGCTCTGCTGTATTAACAGCAGGGTCGTAAATATCCTGAATTAATTTTTTTATATTTTGCTTATCATGACTAAAATAAACTTGCAGTGCATGACCAGGTCGGCTCATGGCTGCTTGAAATGAGTTATTTAAACCGTAAACTAAGGCTTCAAATTCGTCAGCTCCTGCCAAAGCAGTAATTCCTTCAATTTTTAGAATTGAAAGAAGGGAACCATCATGATTCACTAAAACAGTAGGACTATCTGCTGTTTCTAAATCAATATAAGATTCTGTGGTTTGTTTTAATGAGGTACTAAGCCACGCAAAAAAAGTGTCTACGCCCTCAAAAAATGAGTCTCCCCAACTGGCCATTTAAAATCCTCTCTTAATCGGCAATTTCCTGTAAGGCGCTTGCTGCCCATTGTTCTATTTGTTTACGGAATTTAGCTCTGGAAGGCAGGAGACAGATATTTTTAAACAGTTGTGCTCTGCTTTCTTCCTTATCAATAGCTGAATCGATTATCAATTGGCCAAATATTGCTGGATCACTAGATCCTTCACCAAATTTTTCTTCAACTATTTGTGATCTAAACTTAAATGCACGATAAATATTTTGGGCACTTCCTTTATAACCAGTATCATTAGTAATAGCACAAAATAAGACATGACATAAACTATTTAGTTCTGCTTGGCTTAGCTCAGGCAAGTAAACCAATGTGCCACCACCATAGCCCCCTACCCCCACAGATTCAAGGAAAAAACACTGGGAGCAAAAACAGCAAGCAGTGACTAAGTTTGCTAATTTATTATTAGTATAATCGCCATCTAAGTTAACAATTTCTTGAAATAGACGGGCTTGGAACCCGCAAAATTGACAGGTGTATTGGTCTCTACGAAATATTTTTTCTTCATAGGCTTTAAAGCGCTCATCAATTTTTCGCGCTGAATATAAACGCCAAGCTCCAGGAGTTGCATTTAATTTAATTTGACATCGTTTTTTATTATCAGCCATGTTTAGGCCCATTTCGTGCAATTAACCGTAGAAGTTGAACCGCAGTAACAAGGGTCAAATTTTTCGCTTTTAGCAATTTCAATCTGACCCTGGCTTACCAACTATCACTTCACAAACAGCTAGTAGAGCATTCAATTATCATCACTATTAGCTACCAGTAATGGTCATACCAGTAGGACCAGCTGTTGAGCCTTGAGCACCGAACATAGTATAGCCAGCAACGCTTAAGATCGAGGGTAAGAACAATAACGCAGCCGCAATAAATACTAAGGAAATCGGTGTACCAATAGGAATTTGAGTGGGATTGTCTTTATGCTGCTTAAATTTCATGATAGCACCAATCGAGAAAGCTAAGCCTGCAACATAAGAGCCCCCAGTGATCGCATAACCTACGTTGGTAAACGTTTTATATATAGAACTTGCCATCGTACCTATGGTTGTACCAGCCGATGCATCTTGGCACACGAGCAGCAACACCGAAAAACTTGTGATGCTAATGAACCAAGGCTTACAAATTTTCAATAAATTTTTCACTTTCACTCTCCTAATCTCTCACTTTTATTTTTAATCTTAGCTACCAGTAATGGTTTGACCAGTAGGACCAGCTGTTGAACCTTTAGCACCAAACATAGTATAGCCAGCAACGCTTAAGATCGAGGGTAAGAACAATAATGCGGCGGCAATAAACACTAAAGAAATCGGCGTACCAATAGGAATTTGGGTAGGATTATCTTTATGCTGCTTAAATTTCATGATAGCACCAATCGAAAAAGCTAAGCCCGCTACATAGGAACCGCCGGTTATCGCATAGCCGATATTAGTAAAGGTTCCATATAATGAGCTCGCCATATTACCTATAGTTGTTGCCGATGCTTCTTGACAAACTAGCAGTAACCCTGAAAAACTCAGAATACTGATCAACCAAGGCTTACAAACCTTCAGAAATTTTTTCACTTTTACTCTCCTATTTAGCCACTTATCTTTAATCTGAGCTACTAGCAGTTAACAATACTAGTAGAACCAGCTGCTGCACTCTGTATTACCAGAATAATGATTACCTTAAGTACCATATAAAGTATTATTAATCATATCCAGTGTACCCACAATATTCATAGCTAAAATCCCGCCACAAACATGCATTAAACCTTTTCCAGTGCCACCTGGTTGTTGTCCTTGGCCTGATGCGCGAGCAATTAATACCCATCCACGCACAAATGCGATTACTCCTATAACTTGAATGATGATAGATAAGGGTTCCCCCACTGCACTACCACTGCCAAATAAAGTATCAAATGCATTATTCGGACTATTAACCGGTGCATACTGCAATACATTTTCATAACCAAATGAGGTCTGCATGAAAATTTTAAATGCCGTAGGAAAATAAATTAACATTGCACCCGATGCTAAATAGATCAAGGGCTCCTTCATACTGCCATTATTCGACATCATCGTTCTAGATTCGCCGTACGATCGTAGAGTTGCGATTGCTTTAAATACAAACAGCAAACCTATCAGATATGCAGCCCCTGTCACAAGTTTTTCTACAGCAGGCATTGAATTGGCAACATTATTTAAAATGTTTGCCTGACTCGCTAACCAACATGCTGTAGTACCACCAGTACAAGCCATAAATGCCTCAACTATCTTCTTGACTAAACCGAATTACCTGCCCAGAACTAGTGACAACCCGACCCTCTAAAGGATCAATGAGCTTCACCACTCCATATCCAGCTATTTTAGTTCCCTCTCTTACTGTAAGTGTAGAACCATTTGTGCCAATTATCCAAGCGCGACCAGGAATTACTGCTTGAATATAATAAACTAATGGTGAAGTCATTGGTTTACTTATATGTTTAATCACCCGTTTAGGTTGGGTGCGTACCATTAGTACATTAATTTCCTCAGTTTGTTTGGCTAATTGCGTAGACAAATTGTTAATCACTTGGTTTAAACTGGCAATTTGATTATTTAAATTCTGTACATTGCTATTGACCGAGTTTACTTGTTGACTCACCGTTCCGACTTCAGAGCGGACATTCTGTTGCGCCATCTCTATGGCATTAACTTTTTTAGTCAATTCCGAATTATCCACCGTATTTACAGGTTGTGGATTATAGGAGGGTGCTGAATTAACTACAGGTTGTGTCGTCGGTTGGGTTATAGGTTGTATAGTCTGCGTAGGCTGGACTGCTGCTATTTGACTGGTCGGCTGAACCGGTTGTTGCACGGCTACCTCATCTTTCTTATGGATAAATGAGCCAATAATTTTATACAAAACCATAGCCAGAATAATTAATCCCAGAGCAAGTATTGCATTACGTTTAATATCTTTTTTAGAACTTCCCACCGGCCTTTCAAAGGAAGAAGTTCCAGAACTTTGTTTAGAGTCAGGATCATCCATCATTGGGTTATCAAGACCATCAAGCTCTACAAATTTATATTCATCGTTTTGATCATTTTCTGCCATTTTATTCTGCCACCAAGGTTAGCTAATTGTCACATCTTGTGTAAATAAGACCCCAATACCTGTTCCTGCGTAAACCTCTACAGTAACGGGCGTATTAAATAATTGCTGTGCTGCTTGCCCCCAGTTTTGACCTACTTGGGCCAAGCCAATCACCGCATTCTCTAAAGCAGATCGCCCAATACCATTTTGAATAGTAATATCGTTGCCACCGCCAGTACCGCCAATGGTGACCGTTGTATTAGCCGATTGGAACGCATTACCAAAACCTTGTAAAAATGAAGAGGCAAAGAGCGAACCATAGCGCATCATATAATGATGATCTGTTCTACTTGATAATGCGGTTCTAGCTGTATTGGGGTCAATAGCAAATGCTGATATGCCTATGGTTTTGTTATTGCCTGGGATAGACATCGCATTAAACGTAATCACCATGCTATTAGCATTAGAAGGGAGGTTAAAACTGCCTATGAGCTTAGCCCCTTTGAATTTACCCGTTACAATAGTTGCAAGTATAGGTCCGGGCTCGTCACTGTTTACGGCCGTGTCCATAATAGCAAATAAAATGTCGCCCATTTTAATTACAGTGGCTGAATTAGCATTAGCGGCACTAGTTGGAGCGAGTGGATTAGAATCAGGAGTTCCACCTGCTGCAGCTACAGCTGCTGCACCAGCCGCCTCTTCTTTGTCAGGCGTACCCTCTATATAGGTCTGCACACTAACCTCTTTCCAACCCTGGATCAATTGATTTCCTGCACCGACCATATCATTAGAACGCTGTTGGATTTTCTGTTGATATTTTTGCTCAGCCATTTGCTCATTTTGTTTGTTAACAATCGATTGCAATTGTTGGGCATTAGCGGCGAGATTAGAGGATACGTTTTGATTATTCCCTCCAATACCAGGAATCGCGGCTATATTCGAATTAGCGGATGAAAGGTTAGGAGCACCAAGTCCTGCCACCGATGATTCGGAGGGAGAAAAACCAGCTGCAGCCAGTTGATCCGCACTATAGCCTGCATTACTTAATTCTGCTGCAGTGAATCCAGCATCTTTTAAATCTTTTGCACTAAAGCCAGCGTCTTTTAATTGGCTAGCAGAAAAACCTGCCGCTTTTAAATCCGAAGCACTAAACCCTGCATCTTTCAAATCTTTGGCGCTAAAACCTGCATCTTTCAAATCCTTAGCGCTAAAACCTGCAGCTTTAAGTTGTGCTGCAGAAAAACCTGCTGCCTTTAAATCCGCTGCACTAAAGCCCGCATCCTTCAAATCCTTAGCACTGAAACCTGCATTTTTTAATTCTGTCGCGCTAAAACCAGCATCCTTTAGTTCTTTAGCTGAAAAACCGGCTGCTTTTAAATCTGCGGCAGAAAAACCGGCATTTTTCAATTCAGCCGCAGTAAAACCAGCATCTTTTAATTCTTTAGCTGTATAGCCTGCTGCCTTTAATGCCGCAGCCGAACAGCCCAAGGTTTGTTTTATGGTTGCCGCTGAAAGCCCTTCAGCCCTAGCTTTTTGTAAATATGCAACACTGCAATCTGCTGTTCTACCTGCAGCAATAATATCCGCTGGATTAACGCCGCTATCTTCTAATTGCTTCGGTGTAAATCCTGCTGCCAGTAATTGGGCCGGAGTAAAGCCTGCATCTAATAAGGATTTGGCATCAAAACCTGCAGCTTTCAAATCAGCTGCACTGCATCCGTTTAACTGCCTTATGCGAGCAGCAGAAACACCATCTGCAAACAGTTGCTTTAATTTAGCAGGATCACAACCAGCTGCTTGAATAGTTTGATCAGAAATAGGGCTGGTTGCCGCACTGATTTGTTGGGGAGTATAACCTGCAGCCAATAATTGGGCAGGGGTAAAGCCTGCATCTAACAAGGATTTAGCATCAAAGCCTGCAGCCTTTAACGCCGCCGCGCTACATCCATTTAAGTCCCTGATTCTTTTTGCTGATACCCCTTCGGCCAGAAGTTGCTTTAATTTATTAGGATCGCACCCCGCCGCTTTAATCGCATCATCCGATACAGGATTCATCGCTGCATTAATTTGATCTTGGCTAAACCCAGCAGCTTTCAATTGATCAGGAGTAAAGCCTGCAGCTAATAAAGATTTTGCACTAAAGCCCGCCTCTTTTAAGGCTTGCGCACTACAGCCATTTAGTGCTTTGATTCGCGCAGCCGATACCCCTGCCGCAAACAGCTGCTTTAGTTTGGCAGGATCACAACCTGCTGCTCTAATTGCGTCATCGGACTGCTTTTGGGCTGCACTTATCTCTTGAGGAGTAAAGCCTGCTGCTAGCAGTTGTTCTGGTGTGTATCCTGCATCAATTAAAGCGCGAGCATCATAACCCGCGGCTTTTAATGCCGCAGCACTACAGCCATTTAATTCTTTAATTCGCGTCGCACTAACCCCTTCTGCAAAAAGTTTTTTTAATTTATTAGGATCACAACCTGCCGCTTTGATCGCCTCATCAGAAACCGGGGTGTTCGCGGCACTAATTTGCTGCGGAGTGAATCCGGCATTAGCTAAATCGGCATCGGTAAATCCTGCTGCTTTTAAGGCTTGAGCACTACAGCCAGCATATTGCTTAATGAGTGTTGCACTAACCCCCGCTTCTCGCTCACGTTTAAGCTCTTCAATATTACAGCCAGCATTTTTAACATCAGCTGCTGATATTCCAGGCGGCAACTCGGCTTCTGCTGCTTTAATTTGAGCAGCAGAATAGCCCGCATTGGCTAGCTCTGCAGGAGTATAGCCCGCATTTAGTAAATCCCTTGCCGTATAACCTGCCGCGCGCAATTGTTCGGGAGTAAATCCTGCTTTTCTTAAGTCCGCAGCACTAAAACCCGCGTCTTTTAAATCTTGCGCAGTGAACCCAGCTGCTTTCAATTGTTCCGCACTGCATCCGCTTATTCTTCTTATAGCAGAGGCGCTAACTCCGGCTTTGCGCAACTTACTTAAAGCATCCGCACTACAACCGGCTTTAAGAACATCAGCAGCGGTAATTCCATCTGGTAAACCACTAGCGCGGGCGATTTCTGCATCAGAGAAACCAGCCCCCTTTAATTCACCATCTGAAAAACCACCATCTTTCATTTCTTGGGCAGTAAAACCCGCATTACGCAATTCACAAGCGTCAAAACCACAATCTCTTAAGCGTCCAGCAGAATAACCAATGTCTTTTAATTGCCGGGCATTATAACCAGCAGCTTTTAATTCTTTACAAGCACATACACCTTCTAGATCTTTAAGATTATACCCGTTGTCTTTTAATTGGACGCAACTGCACGCAGATTTTAAGTCGCTTAATTGCGCGCCTTGGTTGATTACATTTTCCATTGCTGATTTACTGCAGTTACTATTTTGCAAGGATTGAATCCATAAACTTTGTTGCGGCCCCGCATCTTGTTCATTTGCTAAGGCGACAAAACCAACCCCACTTTGTGAACCAATAACCCCAACACCTTGACCGATACTTTGAGTACGGATAATAGTAGGAATTGCACTTCCACCAGAGGCCTCAGCTTTTTCAGCTTGGTTGACGTTTTGTTGTGATTGAAGTTGAGCATACTGTTGGGTCGGGTCTAATACCCCAGGAATAGATTGAATATTCGTAGGCCCACTTGCTACTTCGGATGATAAAGAGGATGTCGAATCTGAACGTAATTTAATATAGCCGATAAGTATGGCCACAATTAACATAATTAGTGTAAATAGAATAATCACCCTTGTCCGAGTGTTGGAAAACAGTGATTTTAGGTTTTCTTTTCTGCTTGCCATTGCTATAGACCCTCTACCTTGAGCTGCATGACTTTACCATGCCAGGATACCAATAAGACCGGAGATTTTTGCATTTCGTAGGCATGAGTTCCATCAGCACTCGTCATGCTTGCAATCCAGCCGGGTGATAATATAGTTAAATTTGTTCTGACGTACATTTTTTCCTGAGCTAGCCATGCTCGGGCATCTCCTCCATTGACCACTAGACGCTGGCTATTGGGAGGTGGTACTCCATCTAAAACATGAAGCAGCACATCATTCGCTGCTGGAGGAATCCCTTCTTCCATAGGCATATTTTTAGCATTAGGCCCATAGCCCTGGATTCGTAAATCCACGCGGTAATCCACCGCTTTTTGTCCAGGGATTAAAGTAAGCATCACCGGGGTATTTAAACCCTTTAAACGGACGGCTAAATTCCCATAGTTATACATTTTAGATGCTTGAATCATTAAGGTATTGCTTGTTTTATCCCATTGAATATTAAAAGCAGACGGGTCGCCTAAATCATAAGCAGCAATAGGCCAAGGTGCTCCAGTTGAATCAAGAAACACTAAGGAAGAAACAAAGCCTTGTGATAAACGAATAACTGGTGGTGTTGAACCTGGCGATAAATTGACTAACTGCGAGGTAGCCGTAGGTTTCGGTGGGGTGCCAACGGGTGAAGCTTGAGCATATTCGTTAGTCTGATAAATTTGCTTTAAACGCAAAACTTGCTCCGGGTTTAAGGGATAGATACTACGCGTCATTTCATTAAAGGCTTTATTTTCAATGACCGCATCATCACTCTCACTAACCCCGACTGTATCAACAGGCTTATTTGGGGTAGGGTTAGCAGGCGTATTGGATGAGGCCTGCTTATCGGTCCCTTGGCCATTGGCGGCTTGTTGGGTGTTATTTTGCCCCTGCGCGCCAGCTCCCTGAGCATTTGCTTGCCCATTTTGTCCCCCGTTTTGCGAAAGACGTTGTTGTAAAAGACGTAACTGTTGTAATGCTTGTTGAGCATCATCAGATTGCGCCAACACATTATCAACTACTCCACAACTTACAATTGTGGCCATTAGAGTCAATTTAAAAAATGCTCTCATAATTAACTTACCCCGCCACTTGCTGGTCCTACAACAAATTGAGCAATACCTATTCCACGAGGAGAATTCAATGTGGAAACTCGCGTTATTAACATCGTTACAACGTTATTTTGTTGTGTAAATTCACTCGCACTTTGGTAAGTTACCAGAATAGGCATTTGAACCCGCCATGAATAACTTCCATTTAAAACTCCTTTTTGTAAAATAATCGGCGCGCGAGTTGCCACCGCAGATACAATAAGTTTTTTTGCTTTCACCGCATCTAGGTTATTTGATTGTTGTAAGGCATTTAAGAATTGATCCCAACCCTCTGCTGTAAAAAAGCCAGATGAGGCTTGTAGTTCGTCTCTATAATTCACGAAATTATAAGTAAAGGCGGCAATGGCTGCTTGGTTGGCCCATTGTAAAACCGCCGAATCAGATTGGTTTGGCTCATTAAGAGGGAATAAAGGGGTAATACGCCCATTTATTGAGGTAGCAAAATATTTAGGAGCAGGTGGATGGCTAATAATATAAAACAGCAAGCCTCCTAACAAAAAATTTGCCAAGATTGCAATAAGTAAAGCAAGCATTACTTTTCGCTGGCTATCTTTATAAAATTGATTTCTTAATTGCACAACTGCCAAAGCATCTTCAGCCATAATTTCCTCTGTATTACTGCGGTATAATTCTTTCCCTGTCATCCGTTGGTGGATCTGGATCAAGTAAAGGTTGAGAGCTCTGATTCGCCTCATCCATTGGGTTTAACTGTATCGGTGCTGTAACTCCACTAGTTGCATAAAAATCACGTGGAGGTTCATTTAAATGGATATAGCTTATTAAAACACCCAAACCTATATTGAGAAACAGAGAAAAAATTAAGAAAGTTAACCCACGACGGTAGGCGTTTTTATTAAAACTTTTATTTTGTTTAATTAGTGCCCAGGTTTCTTTACTCATTTACATTCTCTATTTCACTGCGTCTCTAAAGGTAATTTCAACTCGAGAATTAAGAGAGGAATCTCCACCTTGAGTAGTTCTCATAATAGGTTTATCACTGCCTAAACCTTGAGTAAAGATAAATCGACTATCCACACCCTGAGACCATAGATATTCGCCAACCACACGTGATCGAGCCAAAGTTAACGCACGCTCTCTTTGTACCGAGACATATTTACTGCTATGGCTGGATATAGTAATTGCTACTTTGCGAAATTGTTTCAATAAATTAGCGACTTCATTTAATAAACCATAAGATGCCCAGGTAAGATGGGGGGTTTGATCTTCAAATAAAGCACTAGAAGGTATGCTAATCAGATAATCCTGACCCAAGGTGATTACCCTGACACCTTTTCTATTTAATTTTTTTAAAAATTTATTCACCGTAGCATCACAGGCGCCTCTTACTTTACAAGGAAGCGTGGTAAGTTGCTCATCGGGAACATACTTATTGTTACCACAAGCACTTATTTGAAATAATGCTAGTATGGCCATTACGCGAATAATTCGCCCAGTGTATTTAGTACGTCCTACTTTCACTAAGATCCCCATTATATGAAGCTACTTTAAGAAAGAACTAAAACTATCTTAATCAATTTTGTTAGGAAAAATAACCCATAATGAGTACGTTACAATGAATTTAAGAAAATTGCTATTTTTTATATAAAATTATTTACTTAGATAAGATAAACGATAATAAATCGTTAACAAAAAGAGACCAATACTAGGACTTTAAGGACTAGGCAATATAAAAATTAGGGATGTGGTAATAACTTAGGTGTATTGAAAGTCCCTGTATTAGACAAGGCTAATACAGGTGATTTAATTGGAAGCCGCAACACAGCACTATAACTCAGTTTTTTGATTGGCTTTTTCACGCTCCGCCGCGATTTTACTCGCGAGGTTTGTTACAACTTCAGTAAGATCTTCCGGAGCAATAACATCCCTTTCCTCCGGTGGATAACTAGTAGACAATTGGAAATCTTTGATTAGTTCATTAGCAACCGTACCAGCATATTTGTCTTTTGCACCAGCTAGACGTTCAATCATCATCATCTGATTTCTCGTTTCATTAATAGGTAATAAGGGCTCTGCAAACATCATCTTATCAACAGCTAAAATTGGAGGCGCATTTTTATTAACCCGTAAGTTACTGAAGATAGTTAAGGCTCCTTCCACCTCTTCCTCAATTAAAGCCTCTACGGGTTCTGGTTCGTTATGGCCATGGAAGGAAATTAGGGCAGCCACGCCACGCTCAATAGGCTCTTCAATAGTAGAGTCATGCAAAGCTTTAGCAATAATAGAAATTTCCTCTGTTTCTACGTGCTTATCAATACTTAGCTCACCGCTTGATAAAATTTCTTGAAAGGAAGTTAATTGCTTCTGTAACTTCATTAAATAATCGTCAGGAGGAGGTTCTACTTTTAAAAATTGGTTAATTTTTAATTGTTTTACCGGTTTGGGGTTAGCATAAAACATACGGGCACGCACGATTTTAGATTTGAAAAAGATATGCGCCTCACCTTCAGTTTGCTCTTTTAAGTCTAATAAGTCCACCCGAGCTCGTTTTTCATAAGAAGAGCTTTTCGTATCCATGTAACTATTAGTGATGCTTCCATCTTGAGTTTGGAATGAATCTACTTTTGTAACATAAGCCTCACCAGCAGTTTTGGTAAAGAAGTCCCAAGTTTCAGTGGGGTCCTCTAATTTCATACAGATTTTAATGTTGGTGTTCGCGCCGATGGATGCAGCCTCCTCCTTAGATGCCTTTTGGAAGGCAGGCAAATCTTGTCCCGCAAAAATTGCGGAGAAACCTAAGGAACGTGCTTGCGCAGGAACTACTGCAAAACCTTGCACGGCATAATAACCGTACTCATCAAGGATACACATATAAGGTGTAGGCGCATTAGTAGGCTTTCTTAAAATGACGTCACGGTAATCCCCTTCAACGTCCTCTCCCAAGCCTGCTGCCATCATGGCTTTTAATGAGGAAACAATAATTTTGCCCAGGTTAGATAACTCATCGGGAGATTTTTCTAAGGCCGGTAAGAGCACCACTAAAATTCGTCTATTTAACACCACATCTTTAAAATCTACTTCTGCTAAGTTGGTACGAATAATATGACCATAAGTATCTGCTAAAGAAGAGAAACTGCGCACTAACTGCATGGTGATAAAACCATGTTGCTCTAACACTTGAGAAACTTGTTTTCCTTTTTTCTCTTTATTATAACCAGGTAGGGTATTTAAATAGTTACGCAGGGGGTCGGTCACCAACTTGGGTACCGATTCAATGTTAACACTTTCTTGATCATCGCGAGGAAAAATTTTATCAATAACCATTGACTCTAAGCGCCCTAGGTCAAAATAGTTACGAATAGTGTTCGCATCAAGAAGTACGGCCCCATCATCGCGCATATAAACGAGAAGACGCATTAAGGCCTCAACGAAAGCAATAGCACGACCTTTCCACATATCACCGTCCCCACCACCTTGTGAGGAGCCCATGAGGCTGACTACTAGCTGAGTTAACATACTAGAGGAACCTTGGCAAAAAGGATTGAGTGTATTCGATAATCGTCGTTCTTGTGGTCCAACAATATCGCGAGCACCGGTCATAAAGTTGATTAATAAAAGGTCATCCTCACGCCCCATACTACGCACCATAGAGAATACCTTTGCGTAAAGGGAGTTATCGCCTTTTCCATCCACATAAATAAAGCCGCTTCCTTGAACCAAGGCATTATAAGACAAGGAAACCAAACATTCTGTTTTACCACTACCAGTAGAGCCGAAAATTAAGGCATGCGTGCGCATGTCATCATTAGCAAACCAAAGCTCCTCACCAGTTTTCCTATCATTCCCAAAAAAGGCAATCCCGCGGGCCGTATTAGGTTTATTAATACCGGGTTTTAAATCATTGAAATCTTTTGCCTTTGAAATAAGTGGTAGACGAAAAGGAAGTTTTCTTTTGCGCGTATAACAATAACTAAAAACAATAACACCAAGTAATAAAATAAGCGTTGCAGCTTCCGAAAAATAATAGGTTAGGCCGGCCAGACTAAATAAAACAATGGATATATTAGTAGCATCACTAAAAAAATCGGCTAAGCGTTGCGTAAGAGTCCGCGTGTCTCTTAAAAGGAGACTGGGATCTATCTCATTACGTGTATCAATACCTCGCATCATGGCTCTAACTCCTCCATTTGACGTGGGCTTAATTTCACTTCTTTGATGGCAATTTCCAAGGCTCTAATTGCTTCATCAATCATTGGGACTAAAGAGCGCCGCCCTAACTCTCTTTCAGCACGCCAGTGAGCAAAGGGACCAGCAACCTCCGCATAAGGAGTTTGTCTCCCTACACAATTAAGCATATACCATAATCGGCGGTCCACAGGCTTTAACCATAAAAATTCTGAAGAAGGAACCACGCCATCATTGCGAGCGGCGGTTAGCAATGAGCTAATGACCGTTAATACGTAGGCATGTTTGGCTACAATTTCTTGCACCCCTTCAGTATTTTGGTATTTTTTCATAATGGGTCTTGCTACCGAAAAATCCGGTTTACCCGCCACATAGGTCTTATCTAAGGTATGAAGAATTAAATTGGCACCGTCTCTATCCCTATTCATTCGAGCCATAAATACTGCACAAAGAGCATAGGCTTGGGGTGAGCAATGTTCGAACCCCTCCCAGTAGGGGCCAAGTTGCATGGTGAAGACGCGTTTTGCATCGCCCTTACGTAAACCTGCGGTCATTTCCATGCCCGGCATTTGATTATCTAATAAGGCATCATCTTTGCGTAATAGCTTATGTTTACGGGCAAATTCCATCGGAGTTAATGCCATGGCCCACGGGCCTTGGTTAACATCTTGACTGACTAGGTCCTCTTTTACGATAGGCATAATTGCCGGCCAATTGAACTGCTCTTGAGCGCGCAAGGTATTCATATTATGCGCTTTTTTATATTTTAAAATGAGATTGGATTTGTAAAGCAAGGTGGCGAGAACAATTAAAATTAAGGCGATTGGGTAGCGCATATAATCGCCAATTTCTTTAGTCATGGTAACCATCGTACTCCAATCAACGCCCGCTGTGGGGACAGTTTGCATTAGAGTAATTTGCTCTTGGAGTAAGGGATTATTAAGAAATAAATTGATTAATTTACCTTCCCAAATATTTAGGAAGAAAACAAAACTGACAATATGCTGATGCCCAAGCGTCCAAATCGCCCAAGCCGTAATAAACACCAATACCGTAATCCATACGGGTGCTAAGGAATTATCTCCGCCTTGTCCTTGTGATTGTTGAGCCATCGTAGTAACTAATGTTATGTTATTTATTTAAGTATATATCGCATCATTCTAATTGGCGACTTTATATTAAGCATAAAACAAATATAAAGTATTTTTTAAACTAGTACTAAGCAGGCATTTTTACCAGTCGTCCTCGCTGAAATTGATAAGTGCCTGTAGAATGAACAAAACGACTAATGTTTTCTAAATTAAGTGTTCGGTCTTTTAAACTTAAAAGCGGTGTACCTAATTTATCTTTCAGAATTTTATCTGAAGAGAGTGTTAGGATATCTTGTTTATCAATAAAAATCGCAACATAAGCCTCATTGTTTTTATTATCTTTCAACTTAAGGATTTCTTTAAGATCCTCTTCATTAGCATAAATGGGCCGCGACACCGTTTGTTTGGGAAGATTGGCAACTATTCGTTCCCAACTTTGGATGTTCGTTCCATCAAAACAGTATAAAGAAATAAAAATTTCTTGCTGATTACTTCGTAAAGCCATTTTGTTGGCGAGTTGAGATTCATTTCTTAATTCATGTTCAGTCTTAGCGCCTAGACGCGTTAAAAAATCATCGCGGATAGTGATTAAGTTTTTCCCAATCATTCTAAGAAAGTTAGACTTATCCCAAGGCCCTTCTTCAATTGCTTTATTCAGAGCCTTTAAAATTCGTGCATTTTGTTCATCTGTAAGTCGTTCGTTCATAGATTAAATAAAACTCGCAAAGTTATTTTAATAAGATTTATTAATCAAAGTATAACAGGATTTAGAGAAGTGAAAGAACTGAAATTAATATTATTTAGGCTGATAACCACTTTTTTGTTCATCTTCTGCAATGGGCTCATTTCCCTTGCGAGAGGTAAAAATAGCATTAAAGTTATTCTTATAAATAGAACTTGTAGATGATTGCCCAATACCCTCTTGCGCTGTGGCACTCGCTGTATAGTTTCTTTGCGGTGCATTAGCAATAGCATTTTCCATCTCTTCATCACATTCAAAAAGAGTCTTAATTGCTTCTAAAGCATCATCAGTAGGATTTACTAATTTGGTTCGTTCCAATTGAACCTGTACCCTACGTGCAAACGCTAAAGCTTCGGTTGCGCTGATTGGTTCAATTTGTGGATTGGCCATTACAAACTCCTAAAACCAAAATATTTATTATTCGTTATGATAAGTTTAACAAATCTACTCATGCAATAATGCTTCTTTATCAATAACTTTCGTTTTCTTTACAATAATGCAAGTATTAATCGTACATGAGCTCGTCTAAAGGGGTGTAATCTTTACTCGGCCCACCTTGCATTAATTCATTAACTACATCAGTAATACATAATAAACGTAAAACATTAGGTGTAACATCATCAAAAACTACTCGGACACCTAAAAGGGCTCCCTCAGTTTCATCGTAAGTAGCCCCTAAACCATAACCTAAGCACAAAGAACAGAGCTGATCTGCTCTTTTGGTAATCGCCGGAAGCAAGCCGGTGTCTGAAAAAACCTCTTCAAAGCCGACAAAGCGATCATTTAAATAAAACTTTGCATTCATTGCGCCGGCTATTGCAACCATACATTTGCTTATATCTCGTTCCATTCATTTCCACCATGGTTGTGATGATTTCAGATTACCCGCTAAAAATGAGCGCATCCAACGCAAAAAAACAGGTACGGTAAAACCATAATGCTCAATAATAGCAAAAAAAACGGCAGATATTAAAACTATCATACCGGTCCAAATTCTAATATGCATCAAAAAGAAAAAGAGGGGAAATGCGGCCCGCGCATCTACCAAAAAAAAACGCGCACTACGCGCAGAGTCTCTCCAGTGAGAGGATTCAGAGAAATCTCCCGATGCCATCCGTTGACCCCAATAACATGAATTACACTTAACTAAAGTATATACCGAACTTAGAGTTTATGTTACTAAATACGAAAAACCCTTATCCCAAAAACTCACTTAATCCATCGGAGTATGCTGATTAGTCAAGGAGGCGTTTAGAATTTCTTCTAGCTTTTTACCCATATTGGGCGAAGGCTTAAGCTGTGGGGCATCTAAATCAGCTGCTTCAACTAAACTAGAATGATTTTGAGCACGAACATTTTTTCCTGCCCTCATTATCTCTAATATTTTTTGAGTACTGCCAGCCATCGGAACTCCTTAGTTACAGCTCTAACAAAAGAATAACAAAAATATCTTAAGGAATTATTAACCAATACACCATTTTTTATTTTATTGAAAGAATTTTTTGGTCTAAGTGAAAAAATTTTTGGCTTGCTCCACTAAATTCACCAAAGAAGGAAGAATTACTGTTAACTCCTTTTCAGAATACTCGTGAGCTTGATAGGCGGTTTGCCAAATTCCTTGTGGCCATAAAGGATCTTGTTCTCCGCGTGCAACACAGTGGATATGGAGTTGACGCACCATATTCCCTAAGGTCGCAATGTTTATTTTTTCAGGTTGATAATAATTTTTTACCAATAGGGACAACTGGTTTATTTCCTGCATTAAAAGCCCCTGCTCCTTGCCAGACAATTGATATAATTCTTCGAGCTTGGCTCTTCGTGGAACTAAAAGAAACCAGGGATAATTTCGATCATTTTTAAGTAAGACCTTCGCTAAGGGCCAATCGCCTAAAACAAAGCTCGAAGCAGCAATTCGCTCATCCAATTCAAACAAGACAGACTCCTTAATGCCAATTAATTGCGCATTGTAAACAAATAATTTATTCAAATATAGAAACAATAGATAAATTTTAATAAAAGCTATTGAGTATCTAACCTATTATGCGTTATGTTGAAACTACCTATGCATTAATAGGGGTTTTACAATTGTCATTTATGGAAGAATGCAATTGCTCAACTGGTCCAATCACCAGTCGACGATTGATAGGCTTTAGCAAAAGGAGGATTCATGGCTAGAGGCGAAGTCAAGTGGTTTAATAACGCCAAAGGTTGGGGTTTTATTATTCCAGAAGGTGGTGGTGAGGATATTTTTGTTCATTTCTCATCGATTCATGGAACAGGCTATAAAACCTTAGTTCCGGGCCAAGGGGTAAGTTATGAAGTAGCGCATGGCGAACGAGGCCTTCATGCCTCGAATGTTATTGCACTTACTGAAATAAATGAAGAACAAATGGCTTAGTTAGTAAGGTACTTTCTTTCTCGCAGCAGCTTAATAATAATTATGCTGCTGCGTCCATCAACTTAGGGTATCATATGAGGCCTATTTAATCTAAGTTGCCTTATAGATGAAACGTGGTTTATTACTTATAAATCTGGGAACTCCAGATGCGCCCAAGCTGTCTGCAGTACGCAAGTATTTAAATGAATTCTTAATGGATAATCGGGTTATAGATTTGCCCTGGCCTCTTCGTTGCCTCTTGGTCAAAGGCATAATCATACCCTTTCGAACCAAAAAGTCAGCTGAAGCCTATCAATCTATATGGGTAAAAGAAGGCTCACCCCTTTTAGCAAACAGCCAGCAATTGTGTGAACAACTACAAAAGAGTTTGGGGGATAATTATAAAGTGGTGTTGGGAATGCGCTATGGTAAGCCTTCGCTCGCCTCAGCCTTGGCTCAATTAAAAGAATGTGATGAACTTCTTATTATACCCTTATACCCACAATACTCCTCGGCTGCCACAGGCTCAGCCTTAGAGGAAGTGTGCCGATTGCTTGCTAAACAAGAACTCATCCCTTCCGTCAAGCTCATCAATCAATTTTTTCAAGACTCTGCTTATGTTCAAGCGCAAAGTGAATTGATTAGATTGCACCATCCTTCAACCAACCATCTTTTATTTAGTTATCATGGTATTCCAGAGCGACAACTAAGCAAAGCAGGTTGTGAGGAGATTTGTGTCGCCGAGTGCCCCCTAGAAAAGAATCCAAGCTGCTATAAAGCTCAATGTTATCAAACGAGCCATCTACTTGCCCAACACTTAAATTTAACTAAACATCAATATACTACCTCATTTCAATCAAGATTAGGAAAAACGCCATGGATAAAACCATATACCGATGAGGTGTTGATAAAACTTGCCGCTCAAGGGGTTAAAAATTTAACCATCACTTGTCCTTCTTTTGTTACTGATTGCTTAGAGACCCTGGAGGAAATTGGCCTGCGCGCCAAAGAGCAGTGGCATCACTTGGGAGGAGAGCAATTTGTGCTCGTTCCCGCAATGAATAGCCATCCCTTATGGGTAAAAACGCTTAAAGATATCAGCCTGCAACAACCATGGGCTAGATAAGCACAGCACTTAACAGTATCGATGAGGTAACTGATGCTCCAAAGCTGTGCGGTGCTGCTTCTTGATAACTCATGTTACGCACGGTCAATTTTAAGCTGCCATATTTTTAAGCTCCTGCCAAGCAATCTGGTTCGCTCTAAGAATCAATTTGTACTTAATAGCAAAGTGATTTAAATGAGTTTT
>NZ_RZGQ01000330.1 GCF_003989735.1 Legionella sp. km772
AAAACTCATTTAAATCACTTTGCTATTAAGTACAAATTGATTCTTAGAGCGAACCAGATTGCTTGGCAGGAGCTTAAAAATATGGCAGCTTAAAATTGACCGTGCGTAACATGAGTTAATAGTCAAATTACAACTTCCTTGCTTATTCCCTTGGTAAGCAGTTAAGACCGAATTCATTGGCAGGCCTTTACTTTCCATAGGGGTTGCGTTAACTATTAAATTTCCATTTAAATAAGCAGAGATCCCAACACTAGTATTCATATTAAATTGTAGATTTAGACTTGAAATTGGACCTGATGCAGGAAAGGTAATCCTTTTGTTTGTGTTATCAACTATCAATTGCCCACATAAGGAACCACTTACACCCCGTACTATCGATTTATTATCGATTCCCATCGTACAAGAAGGGCCATTTTCAACACTCAGAATAGAGCCATTATTTATTTTAACTATTTGATTATTATTAATTTTTACATTATCAAGTAAAGCACTTACCTTCGCAGGTAAAATTATTGTCATCGAGAGAGGATTAATCACCGGAGGTGGATCAACAGGATCTAATTTTGGACAAAAAGTGATTTCAAACTGTGTTTGCGAGCCACAACGAGCTAAGCCTTTTGCATCGTCATAAGCATAGGTATAAGCATCACATTGTTGACCAGTATGTACCGATAATGAGTAACTACTATTGGCTGCAGGACCGGCACTACAAACGCCAGGAGTTACCGGTGGTGTGGGACAACAATACATTTGTGCCTCTGGTGATTGTGGTGTGAGACCACCTAAAATAGTTCGCCAGCCACCTCCTGTTTTGCCATTATCACTTCCTTGCGCGGTGGTTAATTTTGAGCAAGGGCTAAAACATCCGACCGGTTCACCAGTTTTTTGATCGAGCCATTGTAGGTTGACTTGAGTGACATTCACCCCATTAATCACATTAAATTTTCCTGCTGTAGATAAATTAGCAGCAGTCGGACAAGAGCTTGCCGAAAGATGACCACAATTTACGCCTGGATTTGCTAAAACCTTACCCGTTACAATATCCATACAAGTGGAGTTATGCTTTTTTACGGTTATTGAATAAGGAAAGGTATAACCATCGACTGCAGAACCATTCCACCATGTTTCTGCCCCTAAATGATGACTAGGATCACTTGGATTAGAAGCACATAAAGAGGGGTTGTTATCAAAAATAGCTTTTAAACATCCCCAGGTAGCCTCAAACTTACTATTAATATCGGGAGAATATGGACCATGCTGGTACCCTTGAGCTTCTGCATCGGGGACTCCGGTTGATTCACCTACGGCGCAATCGTAGCCATGGGAATTACATCCACTTTTTGGCCAAAAGCGCGTCGATGGAAGGCCAATATCGGGAATAGTATAATCATAGGATGAACCTATAGGAATTTCGACTACGATCGGATCATTGGTTTTACTTTTAAAATCCTGCTGAATCCATAACGTGGTACCACATTGATTGGTAATCTTAGCTAGGTCCGGGGATCTGGAACAAAATTCAGGAAAAATAAGAGCTATTCCCGGTTTGTTAGTTCATTCACCTTACTCTCAGAATGGCTTATCCACAAGTCCATAGGCCAGGAGAG
>NZ_RZGQ01000331.1 GCF_003989735.1 Legionella sp. km772
GGAAAATCAAATAATCACTATAAAGATCAAGCATATCCATTTAATTCCCTCCCTAAAATTAAGGGCGGAATTCTAATGCTTTTTAGTCAAACTACAAGTTTATGTGCGTAACATGAGTTATCAATGCTGGCTGGATAATTCCTGGTAATGACGGCAAAGCCTCTCAGAAACGAAGAATTAAAGGGGTTGGCATTCCCAGATGCTATGTGTTCACCGAGAAAGTTTGGTCCGATGAGTACTAATTGTCCCACCCGTTCCATTTTTGATTTTGGTGGTGGAACGCCTACAGCCCTGTAAGTAACGGTGTCCCACCTGTCCCATTTGTTCCACGTATTTTAGTTGTATGTAAAAATCTATTGGGTTGTATCTGCTATAACGAATATGATTTCCCGTATTACGACTTTGTCTAATACGGGCTTGTAGAGCGTTAAATTTTAAAGAGTTGTATAATGTTCATTTATATTTTTAATAGCTGTTTCAAGATGAATTTTATATTCATCTTCTTTAACTCCAATTAGATGTAACACAATTACTCTGAACAAAAAATAAAGTTTGATGTTATAAGTTAAGCACTGATCTCCATCTAAATATTCTTCTTTATTATTGATGGTTATTATATGTGCTATTCTATTTCTTGATTTCGTTAAAAGTCTTAATAATTTTTCTAATTTCCCATCTTCGCTCTCTTTCTTAAAGATAAGTTGTCCATGCTTACTAATCAGATAACTAAGTTTTTCTCTTAATGAAATATGCTCAATAGATTTCCTGCCTAATTCTAGTAGTTGCAGAATGGTATCTTCTATTAAATGCCTCGTTTCAATAGGCCAAAAATTAAATTTACTTATGTTCAAATTAAAAATATTTATCAAATTGTGAATAGTTTCATTAGGTTTCTTATTTTCATCTATAGAGACCAATTCATATAAGGGCTCAAATAATTGAACAAACAACATATTCTGTATATCAATTTGGGGTTTATTCACGCATGTGAGATGTAAAAAAACGGAATTTATAAATTCAAATTGGGTGAACAATTTTGACCATTGATCAAAGAGATCTTGAAATCTATCTTTATTTGAGTGCGAAAATATATAAATACGAAAACTGAGATGTAAAAACATACAGTCAGTTTTATTACCATGAATCAGACTATTTTCTAACTCATTTGCTATATCCCTTTTTATTCCCTCAACATTAACCTGAAAAACAGACACTATTGATTTTAACTCACCATAACAAATCATTAAAAAGCTGAGTATTTTTATTATATAGTGCTCTATATCTCCTATTGTCTTCACATTCTGAAATACAACCTGTAATCTTTTAACTTCCCTAGCGGCCGTTAGTACTGAACATTCTAATTTATTATTTGCATTGATTTGTAGATGAAAAGGAATTTCTGTTATAGCAGTCCCAATATCGCACTCATCAAGATTATCCTTAGTGAAGTTTATAATTATTTTATTCATATTTAGGCAACGTCCCTGAAGTTTTTATAGACAAGATTTTATTTTGAATTGGTCACAGATTTTTTAATTTCACTTCGATCTACCCCCTCTCCCGCGATAGGAACTTTGATAGTATGATGATGC
>NZ_RZGQ01000332.1 GCF_003989735.1 Legionella sp. km772
TAGTTCTCTAGATCTTTTTAAAGAGCAATTGAATCATTAATTCATGCCCAAATCATAACACATCAGGGCAGGATTACGCACGCTCAGTGCTCACTAAAACAGGGGTTATTTGAACCATGCCTAAAAACGATTTTTAATTTTATTGGTATTAATAAAATCAACATTATCCGTGCCGAAGGATTACATTTAAGTGAAAGTAATAAAAAGCTCGCCGTCCAACAAGCCCAAAGTGATATGACTAAATTATTTCTGGAATTAGCCTAAGAGCGGCTAAAACGATCCTTGCAAAAATGGAGTCCCTACTCTGGCTTCATTTTTGCGCACTTTATATGCATTTATTAGAAAGATTTTTTTTATATAAGAGTTCCTTTAATAAAGCGCCCCCTTCATAAAATTCTTCTAATTTAGTTTTACTCGTAACCTGAAAACCCAGCTTTTCATAAAACAACCTCGCCTGGATATTGTCTGACATGACCCAAAGTAAAACCTCCTGATAACCGGCTTTAGATAATTCTTCCATTGCTGCTAAACACAATTTACTGCCAAGTCCATGGCGCCAATATTCAGGTGCTAAATAGATCGCGCTAATTTCACCAGATTGATTTTTTTTATCAGCATCACGGTAATCACCTACACTAGCAAAACCAATAATTTGCTTATTAGTTTCCAACACCAAAACCTTTACTCCTTCGCGGATTAAATTTTTCCATTGCTGCGTACGATCCCAAAGCGATAAATTGCTTAAAACGGTGTCAGGAATATAGTGTTCATAGGTTTTCTGCCAAGAACGAATATGTACTAAGCCAATGGCCTCAGCATCAGATTCATTAGCAAATCGTATTGATGAATGTATCATTAAATTACATCTCCATAAATTAGCCGAGGGCTTAACAACGCTAAAAGTATACCGAGAAGTCCTAAATCTATAAACCTCTAAATGATCATAGCCTTAAATTTTAAATAGCTAGGACTTCACAGGAAATAGATAATCTTAGTAAGGACCTGATAAATAGAGAAAACCTAGGAGGCTGTTGGAAGACGCCGCGAACTTAAGATGACAAGAGAAGAAAACAGATTCAAATAAGCGTAAAGTTCAAGTGGTTAGCTCGATGTAGGATTAAACTGTATTTTACACCTCCGGGTTTTGGCCCTTCAAGAAGATGGCAAGGAACAGCGCCTCCAATTAAGCCATTAGGGAATGAGGAAATCAATTTATGTTTCTTACTGGTAAGTAATTTTAGGTTTCTTTAAAAATTCCCAAATCTTGCGAGATAGGCCTACAGAAAACAATTTTAAAGCAAATCCAATATCTCCCCACTTGAGCTGACAGTTACATTAAGAAATGTACCTATCCAGTTCAAATTTTAAGATACTATGATTTGCTCAAATCTTTCTTTTATCTTACATGGCCAAACTATTCTCATATTCTACCACTGCAGTAGGCTTGGGTTCCTCAGTTACTCATGTTACGCACATAAACTTGTAGTTTGACTAAAAAGCATTAGAATTCCGCCCTTAATTTTAGGGAGGGAATTAAATGGATATGCTTGATCTTTATAGTGATTATTTGATTTTC
>NZ_RZGQ01000333.1 GCF_003989735.1 Legionella sp. km772
ATTTTTTTGATGCAGTGTAATAATTTCGCTTTTTGGTCATTCTATTCCCCTCTTATATTAGAAGAATAGCTCTTAAAAATACCTTTTTTTCGTCTAAAAATCCGCGCCTATATCAGAGTACTTTTATCAATAGTGTAGACAAGGTAAAATCAACTGAAGAACCTCAAAATACTAACTCTTCTAACAAGGAACCTGAATGATTAATATTCTCTTGAGTGTTAACCTAATTATTTTTTTATTTATTGGCAATTATCTCTTGAATCAACGTAAACAAATTGCGAATTTAGAAGAGCAGTATAAAAATTTAGAGAAAACAATTGTTGGGATTATTAAAGATCACCCCATTTTGGTTAAAGCAGATTTAACTTTTTCCAAACAATTAAGAGAAATCAATAGCCAGTTAATTAGTATGGATAACCAACTTCAAGACTTAGAAAATATTCGCGACAATGATGGGGGTTATCAGCATGCTCTGCGTATTTTGGAAATGGGGGGTAACCGAGAGGAAATAATTGAAAACTGCCATTTATCAAATGCAGAAGCGGAGTTATTAATGAATCTGCAGGCTTATCGCTCAGCAATTAAAGCCAGTTAAAAATTTAAAGGCTATCCATGTCCAACATCCCCCTTGTATTTTGTTAATACCCCTTTTTCTAAGAGCAAAGGGGGTAGGGGATTTAATTGATTAATACTAATTATTCTTTACAACCATATAATTCGTAATAGGCTTGCATTTTGTCGAGTTCTTCTTCTTGCTTATTTGCTTTTAAATAATCAATTAAATCAAAAAAATTAATAATAGAGTAAACCTTAATGCCTTGGTTAGCTATTTCAGAAAGAGCGGATTGATTTGTTTGGCCTCGCTCGCAACGATCGAGGGCAATAATTACCCCAGTAAGCTGACCGCCATTCATTTTTATTAAAGATTGTGACTCTCTAAATGCGGTGCCTGCAGTTATTACGTCATCAATAATAATGGTTTTTCCACTTAAGGGTGCACCTATTAATTGGCCGCCTTCACCATGGTCTTTTATTTCCTTGCGATTAAAGGTTACGGTGATATTTTTATGGCTTTGGTTTAAGGCGATTGCTGCAGCGGTAGCTAGAGGTAGTCCTTTATAAGCTGGACCAAATAGATGATCCATTTCAACCTTATTGTCAATCAGCGTTTGCGCATAGAATTGACCTAATTGATCTAAGGCTGCTCCAGTATAAAATAAACCAGCATTAAAAAAATAAGGACTGATACGACCAGACTTTAACGTGAATTCTCCGAATTTTAATACCTTAGATTCTAGAGCTAATTTTATAAAAGCTGATTTCGTATAATTCATTGTGTATTCCTAAAGTGAAAAATTATTAAAAACATAGATATAATTTAAAAAAATCCTTAACAATCAATAAAAAACTGTTATGCTAATTAAACAGCAAATGAATTAGCTAGGTCCGGGGATCTGGAACAAAATTCAGGAAAAATAAGAGCTATTCCCGGTTTGTTAGTTCATTCACCTTACTCTCAGAATGGCTTATCCACAAGTCCATAGGCCAGGAGAG
>NZ_RZGQ01000334.1 GCF_003989735.1 Legionella sp. km772
TGGAAAATCAAATAATCACTATAAAGATCAAGCATATCCATTTAATTCCCTCCCTAAAATTAAGGGCGGAATTCTAATGCTTTTTAGTCAAACTACAAGTTTATGTGCGTAACATGAGTATATAAGGGTATCTATAAAACAAAAATCAGTATTAAGATTGTTAAGGGTTTCTGATTCACCAATAATGAGGATCCCATCGGGTGTCATTTTTTTATTGATTAAATCCAAAACTTTCTTTTGATCTTCTGGAGTAAAATAAATCAACACATTACGTAATAAAATTAAATCAAATAATTGAGGAGAATTTAGAAAATTGAATAGGTTATGTTGTTTAAAATTTAATCTTTGTTTTATATCCGGAATAACACCGTAGTGTTCGGTCCTTTTATTAAAATATTTAAAAAATAAATCCGGCTTTTCTTGTTTGAATCGTTCAATTGAGCGGCCAGAGTAAAGTCCTTCGTTACATCTATGAATCATTTTCTGAGAGATATCAGTTCCTAAAATAGAATATTGAAATGAAGAAGAGCACTGTTGATCTTTAAAATGCTGTAAGATTGCCCCAAGAGTATGCGCTTCTTCGCCCGACGAGGCTGCTGCTGACCAGGCGCGAAAAGTGTTTCCTTTGTTTTTTGCTATCCATGTAGGAATTAAAGTATCGATTAGAAAGTTCCATATTCGTGGAGTGCGGTAACAGTAGGTTTCATGAGTGGTAATACTTTCAATAAAAATTTCCTTTTCTTGGCTATTTGAATTAATGAAATGGTAATAGTCCTCATAGGTGCTTAAATTAAGACTCAAGACTCTTTTTCTTAAGCGACTAATGAGCATTGATTGCCTGGTTTTATCAATTTTAATGCCAGTCAGTTGATGTATTAGCTTAATAAAATGATAAAAACTTTCATTGCTGATCTGATCTAAATTATTAAAATCCCTCATCCAATACCTCAAGAATTAAATCGTTCTACTGCTGCTTTTAATTGCTCTGCCCCCTCAACTAATTCTTTGGTAGCTTGAGCGATGGTGTCAGAAGCAATAGCTGATTGTTCTGTTGCATCAGCAACCCGTTGAATCCCGCCAGCTACCTCTTTGGAAGCTGTTTGTTGTTCTTGCGCAGCGGTTGATATTTCTGAAATAGAAAAGGTGGTCTTGCTTACCCCTTCAACAATTTTCTTAAACGCCTGTGCTGCTTCTTTTGATACTTCACTGCCCTGGGTAATTCGTTTAACCGATTCATTGATAAGTTTTGATATTTCTTTGGTGGCTTGGGATGAACGTTCTGCTAGTTTTCTTACTTCATCTGCTACTACCGAAAAGCCTAAACCATGTTCTCCCGCGCGCGCCGCCTCTATTGCCGCATTAAAAGCCAGCAGGTTGGTTTGGCTCGCAATTTCACTAATTACTTTAACAATTTGGCATGGTTCAAATAACCCCTGTTTTAGTGAGCACTGAGCGTGCGTAATCCTGCCCTGATGTGTTATGATTTGGGCATGAATTAATGATTCAATTGCTCTTTAAAAAGATCTAGAGA
>NZ_RZGQ01000335.1 GCF_003989735.1 Legionella sp. km772
TCAATTAACTAAAAATCAGATGAAAAGGCAATCTATTAAGCGGCTCAGAAAAAATGCTGGATGGGATGATTCTATTTTAACCACTATCTTATCTCAAAATTTTTCATGAGGTGACCCTGCCTCAACATTAGGGAGATAGCGCCAACTACTAATTCCGGGATGAACATAGCTGATAGGCTCAGAACAGCGTTGTGGCGAAGCTATGCGTATTACTCTAAGTTGAATCAATGATGATCTGAGTTCTGAAGTTGGGGCTGCGATGACCGTAAATAGATAATGATGGCTAGCATAAAGCATCTGTTTATGTACCACCATCAAACAGGGATAAAATCCTAAATCCTCTATGAAATAACGATAATTTCTTTTTTTAATCCTCACTTGGCATCCTCCTTGCCCTAACCAATACTCCCGGCTAGTATTTTGCTGCTTTTCCTTACGGGTACATGCTTTTAATTGAGTTTTTGGGGTAGTGATTAACTGGCGAACAATACGTTCTAGCTGGTAAAAATTTTCCTGCTCGATTTCTCTATTTGTTAAAGCGCGCTGATAGAGTCTAAGATTATTTATGCTAGATAGTGCTAATAAACTCACTAGAGTCATGATGCATAAAGTGAAAATTAAAATAAAACCTTTTTCTTTTCTCATGTTCTAACTAACACCCTGAATTGGTGTTTTTTTCTATCTAAGCCCCAAATTATATCTATCTGCTTCCTGCCTTGACGCTTTTGATCTTTAATCTTCATAGAATGGATGAGAGGGGTTAATTCTTCGCTATGGAGGTGTTGGTAATAAAATGCCTTTACGCCTTCTTGATTTTTTTTAATAAACCACCGTTCTTCTATCCACTGACCTACATAAGGTAAGGCAGGATAAGTGAAGAAAATCGGCTTTGTTAAAGTCAACCTGGTGCCCTGAGGAAGCTTTTTCTTTTCCTTAATTCGGTGAACTTCGCCCCGTTGGCAGTCTGCTATTATTAAAGATTGGCCGACACGCAAAGATAAGCTTGAAGAAACTAAAATTTCTTGTAGGCTCAAAAACGAAGTAAGGATGCTAAAATGTTCATCCATCCGATTAATTTGAATGTCCTGCTTATTTATTTCTATATTTTGCCCACTTAGTTCCGTCTTGTTAGTCCTCCTATCAACAAGGGTTAATTCCTCAATATTCAAACAAGGAGTAAATCCAGCTCGCCTGATACTATGGGCTAATAAATCTTGTGCCCATTGGATCTCAAAGTTATCACTTAAGGCTTGATGCAGGCTGAAATAATTTTTTTTATTTAATAAATAGGTTTGAATGAGTATCGTACTAAGTAGGCTTGCTAAAAATAAACCTATCATCAACTCACTTAAACTAAGACCGCTTTGTTTTTTCACCACAGCACCTTTAGCTAGGTCCGGGGATCTGGAACAAAATTCAGGAAAAATAAGAGCTATTCCCGGTTTGTTAGTTCATTCACCTTACTCTCAGAATGGCTTATCCACAAGTCCATAGGCCAGGAGAG
>NZ_RZGQ01000336.1 GCF_003989735.1 Legionella sp. km772
TCTCCTGGCCTATGGACTTGTGGATAAGCCATTCTGAGAGTAAGGTGAATGAACTAACAAACCGGGAATAGCTCTTATTTTTCCTGAATTTTGTTCCAGATCCCCGGACCTAGCTAAAAGATCCATCTTGCTCTATGCATGATCTGCCTTGTCATCAAAAAGATCGATATGTAAGTAATTATAGCTACAAAACAGGAATATTAAATCTCTCTAGCGTTCTGCGAGTGGATGGGTTATGCTGGACAAACATCAAAAGTTTTATAATAACAAACTTTTTAGATGGCGTATCATGTTAAATACGGGAGTTATTTATGATGTTACGAACCCTACGCAAAATCAATTTCTATTGCTTACAAAAAGCACCACTTTGCCGCAAGGATGGGCGAATTAAAGGTCTACTTTCTATCTTAAAGATAATAGTAGAAAAATTAGTTATTTGAATGGCAATCATAATGAATAAAAAACTAAGTTTTTTATTATTAGCTTTAATTTGTTTAAGTCTTAGCCTATATGGGTATAAGCCAAGCCGTGATTATTTGAGTAGTTTACTCCGAAGTGTGCCTAAACAACTAAGCTTTTGCCCGCCCACTAATCTTGTAGTAGCTAATCAAGACAACCCCCAAAGCTTTGAAATAAAGGGGGTACATTGGGCAATAGACTACCATGGTTGGCAAGCGCCTGAGAAAATTGGCTTTATGCAAGTTTTAAATCAAGATAATAAACTCGTGTGTTATTACCAATGGCCAAATCCAAAGAAAAAAGGTACTAATCTTTGGATGACGGTTAAATTATCCCCTACCGTTAATACTAAAATTATACCTTATGGTTCTTATTGGAGTAAAAATAACCAGCTTTGTTCCGCAGGAATCGATGCTTGTGCTTACGAAATACGACAACAATAAAAAATAGTCTATACTTGAACCAAGATAAATTTAAAAAATTAGCCCATGTCTCATCATCATAAATATGCCATCATTATTATTATTATTTTACTTTCCATCGCCCTGATGCTTTTTAATTGACAGCAAAGAGTAGATAATTGGGTTTTAGTCCATGATCTGGAATTGGAAAACTCAATGACCTTTAAATTTTTAAACCAAACTAACTTTGATGCCTTGCTAAGCCTTTATGATCGAGTAAATACCAATAGCCTCAAACTCCGCGAAGATAACCTTATTACCTCAATTTTCCTCCAAATTTATGGTCAATTAGAGGATGATTTATATCGCGAGTGTGAAGCTCATTTTATTAAGAAAAACGCTAGTATTATTCGTTTTGAACCCGCGCTAAAAGCACAAGGATACGGTATAGATAATGATGCATGGCAAAAGTTAATTCAGATTGCAAAAATTCGTAATTGTCTTATTCACTCATGTTACGCACGGTCAATTTTAAGCTGCCATATTTTTAAGCTCCTGCCAAGCAATCTGGTTCGCTCTAAGAATCAATTTGTACTTAATAGCAAAGTGATTTAAATGAGTTTTTAT
>NZ_RZGQ01000337.1 GCF_003989735.1 Legionella sp. km772
AAACTCATTTAAATCACTTTGCTATTAAGTACAAATTGATTCTTAGAGCGAACCAGATTGCTTGGCAGGAGCTTAAAAATATGGCAGCTTAAAATTGACCGTGCGTAACATGAGTCACTAAAATCGAGTTCAGTATCGGCCACACTAGTCGCAGCCGCGGTAGCTGCCGTTACTGCAAGTGCTAAACCTATCCCGGCCAGAATGCCAATAGGGGCCAAAACCCCAGTTAAGGTTAAGGCGATGCTAATAACAGCTAGCAATGCTACTCCTAGAACTATCAAAGGGCCTTTATTTCGTTCAAGAAAGGATTGATTCATTTCTTTTTGCATGGCCTCATAACTTGCAAAACCTTTTCGTACCGCATAGTCATCGATAGACTTATCCAGTGTAGGTAAAGTAGCAAGAATTGGATGGTTTTTATATTTGGCAACGAATGCTTCAACATCCTCGATACGTTTATCTTTAAAAAAATCAACATCGGTAAAGGCACCAATCATCTGGGTATTTAATTCTTTTAATAGATCAGCCCTTTCTTTAGTTTTTGATTTATCGGCAAGCAAACGCACCCAGAGGGTATAAACATCTAATAATTTATTAAGTTTAGCATCGCGATCATCAAGGTTATGATCCGGAGTTATACGCTCAGCGAGAGCCTGGAATTGAGGAAAATCAATAGCGCCTTGCTCATTAAATAAAGGCGTCAGCAATTTTTGTATGGATTCTGAATGCAGCTCCTTGGCCATTTCCGCAACGACCATCTGGCTATCAATAGCTTTACCATTCTTTTTTGGTAAGAAAGCTGGATGGGTCAAAAAGGTCACCTCACGCTCGCTGGGTGCCTTATTCACATCGCGGATGATGGTCAAAGCATAATTAAGAGGACGTTGCTCAACTGGGATAGTAAGATCAGAATCATCTCTTAAATAACCAAGCGAAAAACCACAATGACGGCCATTATCGTCATCGTAGGCAAACGCTAGCGTGTCGAAATAATTTTTCAGTGTGCCTTCTTCAGAAGCACTCATAGTAGTTTCAATGAATATGGGGGTAGCTTTTATCCTACTTTCAGTGAAGACGCCACCATAAAAATCCCCTTGCGTGTAGGACAATTCTTTATCTTTCAGATGACTGGTATCCGCTAAACGTTTTTTCATCCCCGCCACATTACCCGAAAAATTTACATAACAAATCCGAGGGAGATCTTTCGCCACTTGTTGATCATAAGCTTCGCGCTTTTGGACTCCATAGTATCCAGGAGAAAGGCCTAAGGCATTAACAACGTCAACATAATTACCACTTATTTTTTTTAAAATAGTCATCATAGCGCCCTTTATTTGTTGCCTATAGGGACAGTATAAAGAAACAGGGCCACCTCATGAAAAAAATCTAGCTTAAATCGGTAAATAATGAGAGGCTAGCTTCATTTAAATGGATATAGGAATGAAGCTGGAAGAAGGATTTTTAGATTTTTTTATTTCACT
>NZ_RZGQ01000338.1 GCF_003989735.1 Legionella sp. km772
AAACTCATTTAAATCACTTTGCTATTAAGTACAAATTGATTCTTAGAGCGAACCAGATTGCTTGGCAGGAGCTTAAAAATATGGCAGCTTAAAATTGACCGTGCGTAACATGAGTTATTAACTTGATCTGCCACCAGTTTTTCGGCATTTTCAGGATTGCTTACAGTTAGGGGATCTAAGTTTTGCTCTACTCCAGCTACTTGTAAGGCAAACCTTAATTTATCATTAGCCTTTACATTTCTAGGATTAACCCATGTTTTTAACGGCTCGCCTATTTGTTGCCATCCCACGGTGATCGGATTGGGATCTTTTACCGTGATTAAATTATAACTGTAATTTAGTTGGGGATCCGCAAGGGTATTATTTAAATAAACATAATTAGCACTGGCTTCGCTGGTTTTATAAACTACATTGCCCTGTGCGGTATTCAACTCACCCACTGCTATTAGTTTGGGATGGGTCGAATCGTTATTAATTTTCGCAGCTAGAATGCTCTCCCATGTAGATAAATTGGTGCTTGTGATGGGTAAAGAGTAAGTAGCTAACGATATTTTTTGCCCGCTTCCTTTCTTTTCACTCTCCAAAGTAAAATTAACCATATCCCCGGCCTTGGGTGGTTCATTGATTCCTGCTGTCCAATAAATCCGGTTACCTAATAAGGACCATATAGACTCAGGAGGAACAACGGTGCCATTTTCAAGGTGGACATCAGCACAAGAAATAAAATTTTCTCCCGCAGCATCCACTCTTTGCCAGATAGTAACAATAACTTGTTTCGCATCTCCACTAAAATTAGGCATTTTACATTGCCAAGCACCACTCGCGTCAGCAGGTACCGCGCATACAAAGTGTAAATCATTGAGGCTGGGGTTGGGTTTATATTTGCCAGCTGGATACTCGGTGGTAAATACAAAATTATTACTTGGAGTATGCCAGGCAGTATAACCCCATTTGAATTGTACGGCATCCCCGGCACTGATCTTGGTCATTTTATCATCGGGAAGAGACTGATTTAGGATAGGTAAATAGCCTTGGTTATTGGCAGCGTAAGCACAGAGTTGATCATTTTTTACGGGATAATAATCTTTATAAAATGCCAGCGGTCCGGTACCGTTGGCTTCACTAGAATAATTAATAATTTCGTTTAGTGTTTTAGTGCCCCAATTATTGGGTAAATTATTAGAAATTTGGTTTTGATTATAATTGACTTGAGCTTTTTGACCACTATCTACGGTGTAGGCAATACGTGAATAAGGGGCTGTTTGATAGCCATGAGCAAATAAACTGTGAGTGGTTAAACTACCGCATATCAATATAAAAAATTTTAATGGGTAACTCATGTTACGCACGGTCAATTTTAAGCTGCCATATTTTTAAGCTCCTGCCAAGCAATCTGGTTCGCTCTAAGAATCAATTTGTACTTAATAGCAAAGTGATTTAAATGAGTTTTT
>NZ_RZGQ01000339.1 GCF_003989735.1 Legionella sp. km772
TAAAAACAGCGGCGCGCTTCCTCGGCCTCTACATCAAAAACACCGGCAGGATGGGGTTGTTCAAAGACCTCTTTACGTCTTTTTAATGCCTCGAGTTGTTCAGCTACAAATGCATAAACATACTTTTGCCCATATTCATGGTCATGGGATTCAAGGTAGGCAAAGCCTGCGTCAAAAGTGAGAAAATAGGTGATGATGGGGCGATGCTCACGCCAAGCGGCACTTCTAATCGCATTGTAGTCCCGCGCTTTAATTGCTTCTAGTTTATCCTCTTTACTTAAGCCTATAAATAAGTATTGCAGGGTTGCCAATTGACCGTAGTGAGCAGTCCTTTCAATGATAGAGTAGTTATCCCCTTTAATTGCTTGTAGCTTCTCCTCTCTACTTAAGCCCACCTCCTCTAATAAGTATTGCAGGGTTTCCAAATGACCATATTCAGCGGCCCCTGTAATGGTTTGGTAAAAATACATCTTAATCGCTTGCAGCTTATCCTCTGAACTTAAGCCCATTTTTTCTAATAAGTATTTCAGAGTTGCCAATTGACCATGTTTAGCAGCCTCTCTAATCGCATAGTAATCATCCGCTTTAATCGCTTCTAGTTTATCCTCTTTACTTAAGCCCATTTTTTCTAATAAGTACTGGAAGGTTGCCCATTTACCCTTGTTAGCAGCCATTCTAATCGCAGAGTAGTTCTCCGCTTTACTCACTTCTAGTTTATCCTCTGTACTTAAGCCCACTTCGTCCACTAAGTACCAGAGGATTGCCAAATGACCATTGTAAGCAGCCTGTCGAATCGTAAGGTAGTTCTGCGTTTTAATCGCTTCTAGCTCATCCTCCGCACTTAAGCTCACTTCCTCTAATAAGTACCGGAGGATTGCCAAATGACCATTGTAAGCAGCCCAATGAATTGTAAAATAGTTCTGCGTTTTAATCGCTTGTATTTTATCCTCTGTACTTAAGCCCACCTCTTCTAATAAATAGCGCAGGGCTGCCAAACGACCATTTCCAGCAGCCTTTCTAATCGCATTGAAACCGGCTCGTTGCACCGCCCTTATTTTATCTTCCTTACTCCAAGGCAGGGCTTTTAGGTGCTCTACTTTGCCTTGCATACTAGCAAGCTCGAATAGGGAAAACTCCCGCAATAATCCCCAATCACGGTCTGAGTAGACCTCTGTACACTGCGGAAGAGGGAGGCCAAGGAGACTTAGATCAGTGGGCGAAGAGTTAAGGTACTTTTTAATTTGAGTAGTAGTGGTCATGGAAAAATACAATTAAACTATAGATAATAAATTATACAATAAAAACCAATTTACGCATGCAAAAATTAACTAACTCATGTTACGCACGGTCAATTTTAAGCTGCCATATTTTTAAGCTCCTGCCAAGCAATCTGGTTCGCTCTAAGAATCAATTTGTACTTAATAGCAAAGTGATTTAAATGAGTTTTT
>NZ_RZGQ01000034.1 GCF_003989735.1 Legionella sp. km772
TGATTTTTTTGATGCAGTGTAATAATTTCGCTTTTTGGTCATTCTATTCCCCTCTTATATTAGAAGAATAGCTCTTAAAAATACCTTTTTTTCGTCTAAAAATCCGCGCCTATATCACTTTTATCGGTGTGCCATTTACTGGAATTATTGCCGTAAATATTGAATACAACACGTTATCCAAATCTTTTGACTCACTGACTACTCTAGATATACCACTTGTTTTTAAAGCAATGTTATCTAACAAGGCTTTATCTGCATCTTTTGAAAAACCAATCGTAAAAACTGTGACTCCATTTTTGTGTAAGCTCTGAAGTGTACTCTCCATCAATTTATTTTTAGACTGCGTGGTGCGAAACTCTGTTCCTAAATCCACTGCCCCATCAGTTAAAAGGATAATATTTTTCTTACCTAAGCCCCAAGATTTATTAGCTTCATTCATTGCAGTATCGATATCTGTCCATTGACCGTTCGAACCAATTTTATAACTTTTTTGTTTATACTCCGCTTGATAGCTCTCGGTAACTGTTTTTAAGGGGATCATTAACTGAGTGTCAGTTGAAAAAGTTTGAATTTGCATTGAAGCTTTTTGTTTAATTAAATAAATAAACATATTAATTGCTTTAATGCGTAAATTCTGTGGGTCTGTTTTTTTCATACTACCTGATACATCGACTAAAAGATGAATTTCAGGTAAAGCTGGTTCAGGAGAGATCAGAGGTTTATTAGCTGCATAAGAAGAAAGAAAAAAAATAAAATGAAACATCAATACGACATTAAGAAAACGTAATCGTCTCATTTAAAACATCCCTGTTAAAATAATTCCTAATTTTCCTATTAATTTTTACTCATGTTCTGGGTCGACTACAAAGATCCCCGGAGCATTACGGAGATATTCGTTATAATCCATCCCATAACCAAAAATATAATGATCCTCAACTTGTAAACCAACAAAGTCTGCTTGTTGTAAACCATTAGGCACCCTTTTACGGTATTTATCCACTAAAACAGCGCTATAAACCTCACTAGCCCCCATCATTTTCATTTCATCAATAATAGCAGCTAAAGTGAGTCCACCATCTAGAATATCATCAACTACTAATACGGTTCTACCTTTTAAATTAGTCGAGGGCTTGACTTTCCAGTGAATGTCACCGCCGGTAATTTCACCTCTATAACGAGTAGCATGGACATAATCAACTTCTAAAGGGAAATCAAGTCTTAAAAGCAAATTACCTAAGGGCACTAACCCCCCGATCATCACGCACACAATTACTGGGTTTTTGTCTTTTAATTTATCATGAATATTAATAGCCATTCTATCAAGAGCTGCGGCTACTTCATTTGATGTATACAAGCAGCTTGATTGTTCATAAACTGCTTTAATTTTACTTGGGATGCTCATTCTTACTACTTCCTCTCTTTTAAGCTGCTTTAATTAACCCTTTGGTTTTCCTGCCCCTGGAAAATGACTTACCGTTCCATAGCCTAAGTTATCCTTCATTTTAGGCGTACCTTGTTTTGTCACCTCATCAATACGAAAGATAGCATGCATTGGAATATAAGTGCGTTTTACATTGTTAAATTCCATTTTAAGTCGTTCTTCAGAAGGATCGACTACTAAAGATGTTTGCTCACCAAACACTAGTTCTTCTGCCTCAAGAAAGCCGAAAAGTTCGCTTTCTTTAATTGAGCGAACATAAATTTCATAAATTGATTCTTGATTAGCAAAAGTGATTTTAAACAGTGTTTTTTTAGTCATTTAGACGCCTTTTCCTAAAAGGGTGAAGTATACAAAATTCAAAGAGCTATTAAAACAAATAACGATAATTACTTTAAAATGGCAATTTATTCTGGTTTATATCCAAGGATATTAGTCACTGGCAACGAGGCATCATACTCTTTAGGAAGCGCTTCCATCACAGCATCCGTTACTAGAGAAGGACTTATGGCCTCATATTTTTGTGCAATATAACAATAAAAACCAGAAGGGAAAGGCCAAAGCATTTTGCCTATTTCGTTACAAAAGGACAATTTTTTAATTAGGGTGCTATTATTTACAGGCGGAATATAATAAAAATTATTTAAAGAGCATTGTCGGTAACCTCGCTGAATAAATAATCGATTTAAATGAAAAGCTGTTTGCATTTTTATTTGTTTTTCGGAATAGCAGTTTACTACACCACTTTTAATAGCCCCACCCCATAAACTCCAAGGATTTAGGCTAAAAAAAACCACATAACCCATTGGTTTTAAAATGCGATCTATTTCATCAATGAGATTCACACTATCATCAAAGGGCTCTATCGCTAAAGGAGCAACTACACAATCTAAACTATTTCTTTGGAGTGGAATATGATTGAGCGAACAAACCAATAAATTATCTTCTTTTGCGTAGAATGGTGAAGCAAGCCATTTTTTATTGAATTGTAAATCATCAAGCCAGAGGTTGTGGGTATAATGGCCTAATTGCAATAAAGTATCCCCTTTTAAATAATCCAGCACAGGTTCCAGTTGCTTTTTAAATTCCTCAGCAACAGACAAACCCAAGGAATTCTGAAACCATTTATTAAGTGAAGTAAATTGCTTAATTTGCTGTTCTATCAACAAAATATTTGCCTTTAGAGATAGTTATTTAATAACAATACAACGAGTTAGTGATACAAACAATTAACTTAGTTTAAATAATAAAAATTTTTAAAAAATAAGAGCACTTTACATTCCTTGCATGTAAAGTTATTCTGCAAATTAAAATATTTATAACCACTGGAGTTAGAAATATGCATCCTTATACCTTCCCACTTCACGACAGTTTATTAAATTACGCACCACTTATCCAAATCCATCGCTGGTTTCAATTTTATGAACACCCTAATACGAACTTAAGCAATCAATTAGCTTTATTTAGTGAAAATATTCATATCAAATCTCGTTTCGATGAAAGTAGAGGATATGAAGCCTATAAGGAAAGAGTTAGCAAAATCTCACCTCAGTGGATAAATGCTCATCATATTCAGCAGGTAGAGCTAAAACAAATTGACTATCGTACCATAGAGTTGAATCTTGATATTATCTATCAAAATATAGGTTACCTACCTAACGAGCAACTAACAAATACTCCGCTGCACTATAGAACGAAACTAGCCGTTGAAAATATGCAGCAGTTGCCTCGTTTTACTGAAATTATTATTGAAGAAAGCCAACTGGACATTCCTTCCGGCTATGAGCAATTCATCTCCTCTTATCCAGAACATCGAATAAGAACGCTTATTTACTATTTCTGTACTTTATTTGATTCAAAACTTCCTAGCGCCGAAGGGTTTAAGGATATTTTTTCCTCTGAAATTGATATTTCTCTGCCTACAGCGCAGTGCACAAACTTTGAGGATTTTACAACATGGTTTCAAGAACGGCCTGCGCAAATGCTCCAGAGTAAGCATGTACTTGATTCACTAAATATTAACGCTATCGCTCCTAATAGTTATCAAGTAAGTTTTGAGTTTAGCTGGTCGGGCGCGTCAAAAATTCATCCAGAAACCCCGTTAGCAGCTAGAACCTTACATCAATGGATTGTCATTGATAATCCTTCAGAAGCATTTGCACGTATCCAAACAATGTCCGTGCAAACCCTGCCCTGTAAAATTGCAGCCATTGCCTAATTATTTTTTAGCATTTTAAGGAGAAGACGTGGGAATTATAAATGAAGTTATGGGAAATATTAATAAAGAGGGAATAGAGCAAGCTAAAAAACTACGTAAAAAGCGTACAGACGATTTGCTGGAACTTATATCAACACCATTTGATCCATCGCAACCGCTGGATGAAAACCAAAATCCGGTGGAGACAAAACAACAATTAAAACTAAAAAAATACATTGATGAATTCGAATTAAGTGTCAATAAAATGTATATTTATCAAGCTGTATCTAAAGGTATTACTCTATGGGGTGGTTCTTGGTTAATTAATAGATTTTTACCTGTGCCTGAGATGTTGAACTCTTTGTTTGCCGTTTTCTTATATTTTGGTATTGCAGCTGCTGTAGTCAAGAGTTTTAGTATGACCGATTTTCTGGTTCAACAACAAGAAATGGAAAAAATATATAACTGGTGTTTAAAAGATAACAAAGTCAAATATAGTGATAAAACTGATAACAGTAATAACAGTGATAACAGCGATAAGCTAAAGTTACCACAAATTCAGCGTTTAATTAAATTACTTGCTCCATTATGTGATTCAGAATTCATGATCGCATGGCCGAATGAAATCCCCTCCTCAAAGGATACTAGCAAAGAAGATAAAAGTGGATGGGGTAAAACTATAGACGCTGGATACACAGCACTTAGGGCGACGTTTTCTATTTTTTCTCCCTCACCTACTTCTCAACTTACTTTGGAACAACAAAGACTTAAGGAACTTAAAATCAAAGTAGAAAAGGAGGAGCTCAATTTAAATACCTTTACTGCTTTAGAACAAGCAGTACGGTATTTTGGACATTTGGCTGCAAATACAGATTATAAAGCGTTTCTTGCCTCAAAATTAAAACAACCCCTTGCAACGCTTCAAGATACAGCATCAACTGTCGTCCAAGAATCCTTTCATCCTAAACGTCCATAATTATTAATTTAACCTCGCAAAAAAAATGCGGGGTTATTATTTGATTTATTATTGTTTTTTACTATATTTAAGATGATCTGAAAGGCAATTAGGCTATTAATTCATCCTGATAAATTTAAGGAGAGGAAAACATGGATTCGTTAAATAGAAAATCTAGCTCTATGAAAAATGATCGCCCTCAAAAGTCAAATGTAAGCGATGCTGCAAATGAACTTTTGAATGAAAGCAAAAAATTAGCCAATGAACTTTATGAAGATGGACGCACTAAGTTAAATGAAGCTGAACAACAATTAAAAGATTATTCGGATCTCATGCTCAGAAAAATCCAAGAAAAACCACTTACATCAATACTCATAGCTGGTGGTATCGGTTTTCTTCTTTCTAAATTATTGAAAAAATAATGAAATTACTCGAGGAATTAGATGGTTATATTTCCAGCCAGTTTAGCTCGCTAAGAACTTTATTCTCTTTAATTAAGCTCGAAGCAAAATTGGCTGGTCTTACAGTTTTTCCTTTAGTCATTAACCTATTTATGCTGTTTGTCATATTAATCAGCTTCTGGTTTTCACTAATGAGCTTAATGGCTTATTTAATATTTATTTATGCACAAAGTTTTTGGATAGCATTAGGCGCTGTGACTCTTCTTAATCTAATTATTCTCCTAGGTCTGTTGAGATATCTAGCGTTTAATTTAAAGTCAATGAGCTTTGAAAGAACAAGATATTATTTTAATTCTCAAGAGAGCAATGAACATGAAAAACTCGAGAAAACAACTGATTGCTCAAATACACCTAGTTGAATTAGAGCTCTATCACAAGCGAAAACAAGTTAGCTGTTACCAATCACAGCTTTCAAAAAACATTGTGCCCATTTTAAGCTTTCTAGCGATTATAAGCGTACTACTCTTTTTATTTAAGTCAAAAAATAGTTTAAGAAAAATTGCTCATACCTTTATAGGTGCCGGCGAAGTATTACTCTTGTCTTATTTTAAAAAACAAATGGTGCAGTTATTTGAAAAAAATTAGTGCTTATAGAATACGCGATAGTAAATAGATTTAACTGAAAGACTTACATGGCGAGCCATCGCGAAGCAATTCAGAGCGATACTTCCTTAAAAACGTTCTGGCTTGCTTCACTTTACTCGCCGAAGCTTAAAAAACCTTCTCTTGAGCGCTTATTTATATACTTCGATTTGGCTTACTCTTAATCCAGTTTACATTCTTCATTTAACTTGTTTTTACACTACCTTTCTTTTTTGCATAATGGCAGCAAAAAACTCAGGTTTATTTAATCCCATCGCAGCAAAAATTTGCGGTACCCTATCCCAGCTACCTTCTTGTTCGATACTCGCTACCACTAACTCAAAGCCAGAGTTTTTATCCGCAGGCTGGCCCCATCCATTAATAATTGCCAAGCCGCGTAGTCTTTTGGCTTCAATATGGCCTAATTTCTCTGCGGCGAGTAAATGGGCATGAGCTTGATCAAAGGCTGAAAGAGTTCGTTTTTGGTTTTCTTCACTGGAAAATACTGCTTCATTTTGCAAGTTTTGCCGGTATTTTCCTTCATTAAGAAAAAGTTGACCTAGCTGATAGTGGGCAGCTGAGTCGTTTAAATTAGACGCTGCTTTATAACATTCAATAACCATTATTTCAGCAAAAGGAAATTTTTTCTTACCAATTTGTTTTTTATAGAGTTCTGCTAGCTCAAAGCAGGTTGAGATCTCTTTCTTTATTAATTGGTCACTAGGTTGATTATTTACCCGATTAAGCTGCATTGATTTTATTTTCTTTGTAAGCCGATTTATTTTCCAACGATGAATATTAAACATTGCTGCTCCAAGATATGCTTTGAACAATTATAGTTTAGAGTCTTTATCTAAACGATTAGAAATATAATAAGAAATACACCCCGTAATTAGACCTGGAATAAAAAATACAAGCCAAACAATTAATTTACTTCCTGCACTCGAGTAATCATAATCGTCTTGCAACATAGAGGTCATATTAGTCACCATGTCGGGGACGTCATAAGCAAGATCCCATAATAAAAACGGTAGTATGTATAACGAAAATAATAAAAATCCTAAAGATAAAACCAGACAAATAACACCCAAAATAAAAACTTTATTACTATTGTTAGATTCTTCGGCCATAATTCGTTGCCTTCCTTAAGCTTTTTTTTAAAGATAGCAGATAGATAGCAACAAGTCACCTTTGGTTTTTTATAAAAACTTATATAAAATTCAAATAGTCACACATTTTAAGGTAAGTAATGAAAAGATATGTTTTTATGCTTTCAGATGGTACAGGTATCACCGCTGAAGCCTTAGGCAATAGTTTAATAACCCAGTTTGAAAATATTCGCTTCGAAAAAACCACTATTCCTTATATTGACTCGATAGAAAAAGCAGAAGGGGTACTCTTACGTATTAATGAATCCTATCGAAAACAAGGAATAAAACCTTTAGTATTTATGACCCTGGTGAATCCAGAAATTAGAGCCTATATAAAGCAAGCACAAGCGTGTGTTTATGATTTATTTAGTACTTTTATTGGCCCATTAGAAACAGAGCTAGAGGAAAAATCATCTTACACTGTGGGCAGAACACATGGCGTCGCGGATGATAAAACCTATTCTCATCGTATTGATGCGGTGGATTATGCGCTTTCTCATGACGATGGGGTAAAAACTAAGGGCTATGACAAAGCTGATATAATTTTAATTGGTGTGTCCCGATGCGGCAAAACTCCTAGCTGCCTGTATATGGCTTTACAATATGGTATTTTGGCGGCCAACTATCCTTTCACGGATGAAGATTTAAGTTATTTTCATCTGCCTGAAGTATTAAAGGCCTACAAAGAAAAACTATTTGGCCTCACCATCGATGTCGAGCGACTCCAGCAAATTCGTACTGAACGAAGGCCTAATAGTAAATATGCCTCCCCGGAGCAATGCCGCTTAGAAGTAACAGAAGTAGAAGAGATGTATAAACGAGAACGAATCCCATACCTTAACTCAACCAAATATTCGATTGAAGAAATATCAACCAAAATATTGGCTGCAGCCGGTTTAAAGCGAAAAATATAATTTTGATATAAATAGATCTGTCTTAAAACAGATCTATTTTAAAGGAACCTGGTTTTATTGGGAATTAAGAGTGGCGTATTCTATTGAATACTAAAAGTCTTTATTCCATCACCCATAAGGCCATAAATTCATCAACTGGCATTGCAGAAAGTGAATTGGTATCGTTCATGACCTGACTAATTTTATCAACTTTGTCAGAGGAAAAGCGTGTACTTAAATTATGTTTAAATTTAGTGAGTAAAACAGGGATCCCCTCTTCACGTCGACGTTTATGACCAATTGGATACTCCACCGTAATCAAATCGCTTTCACTGCCATCGTTAAAAATGATTTTAATACTGTTAGCGATCGAGCGCTTTTCCGGATCATGATATTCTCGCGAAAAACGTTCATTTTCCGTAACATGCATTTTTTCACGTAAGCTATCAATACGCTTATCAGCAGCAATATCATCCTCATAATGCTCAGCTTTTAAATCTCCAAACAATAAGCCAATAGCAACCATATACTGTAAACAGTGATCTCTATCTGCTGGATTATGTAAGGCTCCTTGTTTAGAAATTATCCTTATTGCAGACTCATGGGTAATTAATTCAATTTTAGCGATATCATTATAACGCTCTTTAACGAGAGGATGTAATGCAACAGCACATTCAACTGCAGTTTGGGCATGAAATTCAGCTGGATAAGATAATTTAAACAGTACGTTTTCCATGACATAAGATCCGTAGGGGCGTTGGAATTTAAATTCCTTTTTACCAAATAATACATCATAAAATCCCCATACCGGTACTGTCAGGGCACTTGGGTACCCCATCTCCCCTGCTTTTGCGATTAAGGCAAGACGTACTGCCCTTGAGGTTGCATCCCCTGCCGCCCAAGATTTTCGTGATCCTGCGTTAGGGGCGTGACGATAAGTTCTTAAACTTGGTCCATCAACAAAAACCTGTGATAACGTACGTAACATAGCGTCTTTATCAGCTCCAAATAATTGCGCAGCCACTGCAGCACTTGCTACTTTTACTAAAAACACATGATCCAAGCCCACGCGATTAAAACTGTTTTCTAAGGCGAGGCACCCTTGAATTTCATGCGCTTTAATCATTGCAGTTAATACATCACCCATTAAGATTGGAGCTTTGCCTTGCAGACAACGTTCTCTGCATAAATAATCTGCGACCGCCAAAATAGCGCCTAAATTATCTGATGGATGGCCCCACTCGGCAGCTAACCAGGTATCATTAAAGTCTAACCAGCGAATCATGGTTCCAATGTTAAAAGCAGCTTGAATGGGATCCAATTCGTAATTAGTACCAGGCACACGGGCACCACCCTTTAAAGAAGCACCAGGAACTACAGGTCCCATTAATTTAGTACACTCAGGAAAGTTAAGCGCTAAAATTCCACAACCTAAAGTATCCATTAAACACAGACGGGCAGTCTCATAAGCCAGGGCACTATCAATTTTTTTATTTAAAACATAATCAGCAATATCACTTATTACCTGATCATAATCAGGCTTTACATTATTTTCTACAAAATGACTCATATTACCCTCTTGTTTCAATGGCAGGAAAAGAACGTGCGTCAGGACCAATATATTCAGACGTAGGTCTAATTAATTTATTATCTGCTCTTTGTTCGAAGATATGTGCCGACCACCCTGTGGTGCGGGACATAACAAAGATTGGCGTAAAGAGAGGAGTAGGTATATCACAATAGTGATAAGCTGAAGCACTATAAAAATCTAGGTTTGGAAAAAGCTTCTTCTCGTTCCACATCACTTCTTCAATTCGTTCAGATATGTGGTAAAGCCCTAAATTATTTTTCTCTTCCCCCAAGCGAAAAGACCATTTTTTTATAATATCGGAACGTGGATCACAGGTTGTATATACTCTATGCCCAAATCCCATAATTTTGGCTTTATTCGCTAACATCTTTCCTAATTCTGCTTCAGCTTCATCAGGGGTTTTAAATTGCTCTATCAGCTCCATAGCAGCCTCATTGGCACCACCATGTAAAGGGCCACGCAAAGTTCCAATTGCACTGGTTATTGCGGAATAAAAATCCGAAAGAGTCGCTGCTGTAACACGGGCAGCAAAAGTTGACGCATTAAACTCATGCTCGGCATAAAGGATAAGAGAGACATTCATCATGTCAGTTTCTAGTTTACTGGGTTTTTTTCCATGCAACAAAGCAAGAAAATGTCCGCCTATAGTGGTTTCATCACTGTACCCTGAAATTTCTTTACCTTGGAAATGATAAGCATACCAATAGCACATCATGCCTGGAAATAAAGCTAATAAACGATCAGCAATTTCATATTGTTGTGAAAAATTATTCTCCGGCTCAAGGGTTCCTAAAAAGGAGCAGGCAGTTCTTAGAACATCCATTGGATGTGTATTTTTTGGAATTAATTTTAAGACAGTTTTCAATGACTCTGGTAAAGTTCTTAAATTGACCAATTTATTGGTGTATTGCTCCAATATTTGTCTAGTAGGTAATTCGCCATAATGCAATAAATAAGCTACTTCCTCAAACGTTGCATACTGAGCTAAATCATCAATGGAATAACCTCGATAATTTAAGCCCTTCCCTGCTAGACCAACAGTAGCGATTGCTGATCGCCCTGCACTAACACCAGCTAAGCCTCCAGTTTTATTACTGCTCATTGTCCTCTCCCATCAATTGGTCTAATTTTTGTTCATATTTATGATAACCAAGTACTTCATATAACTCGTTGCGCGTTTGCATGGAATCGATTACCGATTTTTGTGTTCCTTGTTGAATAATTGCGTTGTAGGTGGTGAGGGCAGCCTGAGACATTGAGCGAAAAGCACTTAAAGGATATAAAATTAATGAAACACCAACCTTTGCCAGCTCATCACGGGTATATAAAGGCGTCTTACCAAATTCAGTAATATTAGCCAACACGGGGACTTGAATTTTTTTTGTGAATGCTTGGTATTCCTCTAAGCTGCTCATGGCTTCAGCAAAAATCATGTCTGCACCAAGCTCAACGAATAAGGCCGCCCTATCCATTGCTGCATTGATTCCCTCAACAGCATAAGCATCCGTTCTAGCCATAATCACAAAATCTGGGTTAACTCTTGCATCCACGGCAGCCTTAATTCGATCGCCCATCTCTTCGGCCGATACAATAGCCTTGTTGGGTCTATGCCCACAGCGCTTTGCTAAAACTTGATCTTCAATATGAACAGCTGCAACATTTGCCTTTTCCATCGATTTTATAGTTCGAGCAATATTAAAAGCATGCCCCCACCCAGTGTCAATATCGACGAGAAGAGGAAGTTTACAGGCATCGGTAATCCGACGTGCGTCCTCAAGCACTTCAGACAGATTAGTCATTCCTAAATCCGGTAAACCATAGGAAGCATTTGCAACTCCCGCCCCAGACAAATAGATTGCCTTGGCTCCTACTGATTCCGCAAGCATAGCAGAGTAGGCGTTGATAGTTCCTAAAATTTGTAAAGGCTTATTTTCATCTACCGCCGTTCTAAATTTTTTTCCCATTGAATTGGTCATTTGTATCACGCTCCTTTGACCTTAAAATTTGAGAGACATTTATTAACTTGTGGCCTTGATCAACGAACAATTATGCTCTAATGACGCTTAGAGCTCAAACAATTTTAAATCTACTTTATAAAATTATTTTTACCCTCAAAGACTTATAAAACAATATGCCCTTTTAGATACCATCGACAATAGCCTGATATAGCTACACGAGACTCTTTTAATTCACAGAATAATTCCCCCTTTCTTTGTGAACCTTGGATGGCATGTAAGGCGGTTTTATTTAAACGCTCCACCCAAAAAGGAGTTAGGACACAATGTGCTGAGCCTGTAACAGAATCCTCCATAATTCCATGTTTAGGATAAAAACAACGGGAATAGAAATCAGCGTTAGTTGAGGTGGAAGTAATAATCAGGCCTCTTTTAGGTAATTTTTTTAGTTGAATAAAATCAATTTGGGCATTTTGTACCTGAGTTTCATGTTCAAGTAGACATAAATAATCTAAATCGCTTTCATAAAACGCAGCAATAGGTTGATCTATAATCGAGGTAAAATGCTCTGAAGCCTGGGAGGGCAAATAATTGAGGCGGGGAAAATCAAGCGTGTACTTATCTTTGTTCCTTTCTACAGACAACATTCCACTTAAACTATGGAAACTAATGGCTGGTCCCTCGCATTTACCCAGCTCTAATAAAGCAAAGCCCGCAGCTAGAGTTGCATGCCCGCACAGACTGATTTCTCCATTGGGAGTAAACCAGCGGATATAATAACCATTCTTATCCTCAAGCACAAAAGCAGTTTCGGATAAATTATTTTCTGCCGCAATAGCCTGCATTAATTCATCGTTTAACCAATCGGTCAATAAACAAACAGCCGCAGGATTTCCATGAAAAACTTTATCTGTAAACGCATCGATTTGAAAAATTTCAATACTATCCACCACAGCTTGTCTCAGTACAAAAGAAAGAAGTATAACTGATAAAAAAAAGATGTTAAGTTAAATTAACCTATCCCTCTGGTAATGTTGCGCCTTAAGAACCGGGAAGGCGCTAAGGCTTGCAGTAAGTTTCTTGGCGCGCCACTAATTTCATTATTTATCATCGCAGCTAGCCATTCTGCACATAAAGGAATTGTAGTCAAACCGCGAGATCCGAATCCCGCAAAAGCATAAAGATTGGGATAACAAGGAGGTTCTTTAGCAATCCAACGTTTCGCATTACTCTCTAAACCAGCATATTGAGCTAGAAAGTCCTCTTTTCTGGCTATTGGCCCCATTAACGGTAAATAATCAGGAGTAGATGCCCGTACACCGGCCCAATTATGACGAACACTTGTAGACCAAAAGGTCTCTATGCCCATTTTTTCCAATTTTTCTAAATTGAGTTTATCGTCTTCAGCTTTAGTACTATTATTTGAAATCCCTAGTTCATAGCTTGCACCTAAATAATGCTCCTCTTTAATAGCAGGCACAACATGCCCCTCTCCGCACACCGGAATTTTTAAGTCCCTACTATTTTTGGTCGCAGCAATAGAGGTCATTTGTCCACGTATAGGCTTGATAGGTAAATAAGTTGTTTCTTTAAATTGATTAATCTCAAAACCATTGGCTAACACAAGAACCGACGCGCTATAGCCTGCAATTGACCATTGTTCATCCTGATAACTAAGGTTATTGACTGTCTTTTGCTTAACTAATGAAATATTCTTATGTGTAATCAAAAAATCACATAAAGCGGGTGAATCCAACCACCCCGAAGTAGGAATGTATAAACAATCGCTTTTTATTGGGACTCCAGCTAAGGCGCTTGCTTCATCAGATTTAACTAACTGACCTAACTCTGGATATATAGAAAGCCACCCGACTAAGCTCTTTTGTGCTTTCAACTCTTTCTTGTTAAAAGGTAAGGTTAAGGCTCCTTTTAAATCACCAAAATGATGGTGAACTAGAATAGCTCTATACTTAGTTTGCGCAAATAAAAAGGCTGCTAACATAAATTCCGTTAGTGGGGAGTGAAAGGTGGATAACTTAGGAAATAACACCGCCCTTGGATTAGCTGAAGCACCTTCGGCAATATTTGTTTCTTTTTCAATAATAATTACTTTCCAGCCTCGATTTGCTAAACAATGCGCAGCAAAACAGCCGGCTAAACCAGCCCCAATAATTAGTGCCGTTTTTTCTTTATAGTTTAGCTTGCTATTGTTGTGCCAAGGAGTGGACCTATACTTTAGACGAGAAGGAATGATTTGTTCTAAATACCCCGTAAGCATATGTCTCTTTATTCCAAACCCCTTTTTTTTAATTACGGTAAAACCTAATTCAGCTAAGGCCGATTTAACGGTAGCCGCTGCCGTGTAGGTAGCTATAGTAGTACCTTGTTTTGATAACATGGCAACCACTTGGAACAATGATTTCGACCACATTGACTCATTTTTTTTAGGTGCAAATCCATCTAAATACCAGGCATCAATAAATGCATTTCGACTTTGATATTCTATTAAGGAGTCGCCACAGATCAATAATTGTTCGAAGCGTTCGAAACAATCACCAAGCATTAAGGTCAATTTAACTCGACCATCAGAAAAATTTAGATGATGATTGCCAGGAGTTAAAATAGGATATTGCTTTAATAATTCCAATGAATAGCTTTCAAGCTCTGGCCAATTACTCAAGGCTCGCTTGATATCTTCTACTTTCAAGGGATTTTTTTCACAAGATATAAAATGCAATGAGGCCGATTTTGGTGCGTAGTGCTTCCATAAACTCCAGGTTAAAAGAAAATTTAATCCCGTACCAAAACCTGTTTCAGCAATGGAAAAATGAGCGCATTCTTTAAGTGATAACCAACGGTTAATTAGATCATTACCGTCTATAAAAACATAACGGCTTTGTTGGATACCACTTTCCATAGAAAAATAAATATCATCATACTGATTTGAAAACGGCAGATTTTTATTCCATTTAATATCCGCCGTTTCAATGGGTACAAAAGGTTTACTCACATAGCAACTCGTTCAGTAGCAATAAGATTAGATTCATTGCTATTTACTATAGCTTTCTTTTCATTCATTAACTCTTTTAATTTAGGAATTAAAATAAAGAGCATAAATGCTGAGGCTATTGCAAATAAGCCTAACATTAAGAAAACATGGCCATAACCTGGGTTAGTTAATAATGCAGAAGTGCTATCTTGATTACTAATCATTAAATTTGAGCTGTAGCTGGATAAAGTAGCCCCTACGCCAGTATTCAGCATCCACATCCCCATCATCACCCCTTGCAATGATGTAGGGGCCAAAGAACCAATCATAGCATATCCAATAGGTGAAATAAGTAGCTCACCAATACTTTGTAGGATATAACTTAATACAATCCATAAAGGATTTACCAAGCCTTCGGTATTAGCATAACGGATGCTAATCGGTAATAGAGCGAATGCGAGGCCTATAAATAAAAGAGCCAAAGCAAATTGCGTTGGAATATTGATCTGCACCCCTTTTTTCCTCATTCGATTAAATAGGATACTTAATAAGGGGCCACCAAATACAATAGCTACCGTATTAATATTTTGAAACCATTGTGGAGGAATAATCAAAGAACCATAAACACGCTGAACATTATGATCAATGAATAAGGTTAAACCCATTGGGCCAATTTGATACAACATCCAAAAAATAGTGCTCACTATCATTAATGCAGCGAAGGCTAAAATTTTATTTTTAGCTTCTAGGGTAGCTTGTTTATGAGCAATGGTAATAATCAATAATAACATTCCAATACCAGTGATAATAACAAGCTTATTAGCCCAATCTGCATATTGGAGCATTTGGGTAAGGACAACGGGTAAACAAATAATACCAAGCAAGCCTAATTTCGTCGCATTTCGTTGCGTTGTTTTATCCTTCTTAGAGTAGGCAGTATCTTTATCCTCCAGTTGTTGCCAGCAATATAAACAAATTAATAAGGCAACTAAATTACCCAAGCTACTCAATAGAAAGAGACGTTGATAGTTTTGCGTAATTTGAAAAACCCCACTTAGACTAAATCCAATAAAAAACCCAATGTTCATTCCCGCATAAGTCCAAAGAAAGGCGGTTTCCCTGCGTGTATCTTCTGGAGTAAAGCGCTGAGTTAACATACAGTTTACACAGGTCACATTTAAGCCTGAGCCTGTTAAAAAAGCTGCCAAACCATAATATAAAAAGGTAACGCTGCTAATGGATAATAATAAACACCCAATCACTTGGGCAAGCATTCCTACACAGAATAAGGAACGGTTGGATAATAAGCGACCACCCCAAAAACCACCCAGTAAATGCAGGGCGAAATTGAAGGCGATAAAAACCCCCATAATGCTATTGGCAACATTAGCTTGGAGGCCTAACTTACCTTTCATATACAAAACTAAAGTAGAATAAAGAACACTGAAACTTAGTGTCGATACAATTTGTATAAAAAAAAGAGCGACAATCCCTTCAGGCATCCCAGTCCATAGCCTTTTTTTTTCCTCAAATTTCAACATAATAAGCCTTCCGTTGCTAGCTGCAGTTTTTCCCGAATATGACATGATGAAAAACTGCTGTCTAGTATTTTACACTAATTTTATGTCGAATTATTTTTTTAAAATGTGTAAAACTTTTTCAGCTGCTACTTGGGTTTTTTGTATTTCTTGAGCACCGTGGGCAGAGGATACAAAGCCTGCTTCATACATTGAGGGCGCAAAATAAATCCCCTCTTGCAGCATTGAATGATAAAAGGATTTAAACAGACTCTCGTCAGAACTGGCTACATCCGCATAGTCATGAATAAACTCTTTATCGGTAAAACAAAAACCGAACATCCCGCCCAATGCTGCGGTGAATAAAGGAATTTTTTGACTTTCAGCCACTGCAGCCAAAGCTTGCACTAGAGAGTCAGTCGTTTTACTTAATTGATTAAAAAAATCAGGCTGCTCAATTTCGCTTAAGGTAGCCAATCCTGCTGCCATGGCGAGTGGGTTTCCAGAAAGTGTTCCTGCCTGATATACTGGCCCTTCCGGTGCTAAGTGTGACATCACATCCGCACGCCCACCTAAAGCACCAACAGGCATTCCACCACCAATTACTTTTCCTAGAGTCGTAATATCCGGTTTAATATTATATAAACCTTGTACGCCAGTTAAACCCACCCGAAAGCCAGTCATTACTTCATCAAAAATAAGTAGGGCACCATATTGAGTGCACAGCTCACGTAATCCTTGTAAAAAACCAGGTTTAGGTAATACAAACCCCATGTTTCCAGCAATAGGCTCTAAAATTACTGTAGCAATATCATCAGGATATTTTTCAAATAATTGAGCCACTTCATCTAAATTATTGAAGTTTGCAGTCAATGTGTGTTCTGTAATACTGGCAGGAATACCGGGAGTAGAAGGAATTCCTAAGGTTAATAAACCCGAACCAGCCTTAACTAATAGGCCATCACTATGTCCATGATAACATCCATTAAACTTTATAAATTTATTACGTTTGGTAAAACCGCGAGCTAATCTAATAGCGGTCATTGTGGCTTCAGTACCCGAATTGACCATGCGCACTTTTTCGATAGAGGGCAGTAATTGAACAATTTTTGCTGCAAGTTTTACTTCGAGCTCCGTAGGAGCGCCAAAACTCATCCCGCTCTGCAGGACATGATTAACGGCGTCTATAACTTTGGGGTGGCAATGTCCAAGAATTAAAGGTCCCCAAGAACCCACGTAATCGATATAGGTTCTATCATCAACATCGGTTAGATAAGCGCCATCTCCTTTTTTAAAGAAAATAGGCTCGCCTCCTACGCCTTTAAAGGCTCTCACAGGAGAATTTACACCGCCAGGGATAAGGCTTTGAGCTTGATGAAATAAAGTAGAAGAACGTGTCATCATTTAAATCCATTATTAAATAAGTTAAATTAGATATAATAAATCAATCATAGTAATGCATCAGAATACTACAACTATTCTATAAATTTGGCAAAAAAATTATGACTAAGTTAAATATTAACTTTACATCACTCCCGGTAATCGCTAAATTACGCCTTTTAAACTGAGCAAGCAAAATATGTCTGCATATAAAAAATACATTTGTGTTATTTGTGGTTTTATCTATGATGAAGCAGAGGGTTGGCCTGAAGATGGCATCGAAGCTGGAACTTTATGGGAAGATGTTCCTGAAAACTGGTTTTGTCCAGATTGTGGGGCTGGCAAAGAAGATTTTGATATGGTTGAAATAGAATAATAGTACCACCACAACGCTCAATTTCCCTACCCTGCAAATTTAACTTAAGCTAAACCTTAGTCGTGGGCTTTAAAGGCCCACCAACTAAAAAGGTTTTACCACTACCAAAATGACGATAGCCACTAAAAATAAGGTAGGGATTTCATTAAAGATTCGAAAAAATAAAGCCGTCTTTTTTATTTGGTCTCTAGCAAAAAGTTTTACATAATGCCCACACAGCAAATGAAAACCCCATAAAAGTACCACCAAACCTAATTTGCCATGCATCCAAGCGGCTTTCATGTAATAGCTGTAATTATAACTTATTAACCAAACGCCTAAGGCTGTAGTAATAATTGCTGCAGGCCAAGTAATGCCCCGGTACAATCTTCGCTCCATCACTTTAAAGCGTTCCTTACTGATATCATCTTGGGCATCAGCGTGGTAAACAAATAGGCGGGGTAGATAAAATAACCCTGCGAACCAAGCCACCACCGCTATTATATGAAATGCTTTAATCCATAACATAATTATTCCTTCATTCCTTTCTTATTTTTTTGGCGCCCACGCTTTAGTAGGTTTAAGGTTTCTACACCTAAAGAGAAACCCATAGAAAAATAAATATACCCTCTAGGGATATGGAGCGAAAAACCATCGGCAATCAAAACCATACCGATAAGGATCAAATAACTTAGAGCAAGCATTTTGACGGTGGGATGTTTTTCAATAAATTTACTTACTACCTCACTAGCAAAGATCATAATTATAATTGCGAAGGTAATAGCCAAGGCCATTACCCAAAAATGGGAGGCAATTCCTACTGCTGTCAACACACTATCTAAGGAAAAAATAATGTCCAAAAGTGCTATTTGAATAATCACACCGCGAAAAGTAACGCCTTTCTTAACTGATAAAACTGGTGAATCTATGGGTTCCTTTAAAATATCCTGGTGTATTTCATCGGTTGACTTCCATATTAAAAACACGCCACCGACAATCAGAAATAAATCCCTGAAAGAAAAAGTGAATTTACCTAATGTAAAGAGTGGCTCAACAAGATGAACCATATAGACCGCGGATCCCAACAGTATTAAGCGAGTAACCCATGCTAAAGTTAAGCCCCACTGTCTTGCTTTTTTACGTTTTTCAGCAGGGAGCTTTTCGGTTAAAATTGACAGGATAACTAGATTATCTATACCTAATACTATTTCTAGTATCACCAATGTCAGTAAGCTTAAAATGACCTCTAATAAATCCATATAGCCCTCTTCCAATTATTTTTATCTATTTTCCCTAAAATAATTATAAAGGTAAATGATTCCCTTTATTGTTTTGCTTGGTTATAATTTATTTTGTTAATCAATAGGGTGAGATAGAACCATTATTAAGTTTATTAAAAAATTGTTGAAGAAAAAGCGTGGCCATCATCAGCCACCTGTGAATACAACATACATTATTCCACGAACAAAGCATTGTATCTCTAAAACAGATATCAGTAATAATGCGTTAAAAGTTCTTAATCGTTTAAACAGCGCAGGCTTCCAAGCTTATCTTGTTGGCGGTAGCGTTCGCGATTTATTGCTTCATAAGGCTCCAAAAGATTTTGACGTAGCGACTAATGCTACCCCAAATGAGATAAAAAACTTGTTTAAAAATGGCCGTATTATTGGCAGACGTTTTAAATTAGTTCATATCTTATTTCATCGTGAAATTATTGAGGTGGCAACGTTTCGAGGTCATGAAGCTGAAGATGCTAGCCAACAAACTAATGAGAAAGGAATTATTGTCAGAGATAATGCTTATGGCTCATTAGACGAGGATGCTTGGCGACGCGATTTCACCGTTAACTCCTTATATTACAATATTGATGATTCATCGATTGTCGATTTCACAGGTGGTGTGAAAGACGTCGAAAACCAGTTAATCCGAATCATTGGTGATCCAAGCACTCGCTATACTGAAGATCCTGTCCGTATGCTTCGAGCAATACGCTTTAGTGCAAAGCTACATTTTTCTTTAGAAGAAAAAACAGCCGCTCCTTTCCCAGAAATAAGCCATTTAATAACTCATATTTCTAGCTCTCGTTTATTTGATGAAATGACTAAGCTATATCAATGTGGGGAGGCCGAAACAGTCCATAAGCTTTTATTACAATATGGATTATTTGAACATTTATTTCCCTCAATCTTTGCTTTATTAAATAGTGAATATCATGTCAATGCCCTAATTGGTATTGCTTTAGAAAATACTGACATAAGAATACGAGATGCTAAACCGGTAACTCCTGCGTTTATTTTTGCCGTGTTGTTATGGTTTCCTATGATTGAGCTTGCTAAAAAACTACAACACTCAGGGATGGATCCCCTGCCAGCAATAGAAAAAGCCATGTCGATAATTATTGCTGAGCAAAATAAAATTATCTCAATCCCTAAACGCTATACTCAAGTCATTAGAGAAATGTGGTTACTGCAGTATCGTTTTAATAAACGTTTTGGTGGGCGGGCTTTTAATTTGCTACAACATCCACGATTTAGAGCTGCTTATGATTTTATGGCTATAAGGGCTTTAGCTGGCGATGAAAGCATGGAGATAGCACAATGGTGGACAACTTTCCAAGAAGTAGATGAAGCAGAACAACATAAAATGGTTAATGCATTAACACCACCTAGTGCGCCAAAACCAAGACGCAGAAGAAAACCAAAAACTGTAAATAAATGAATATCTGTTATTTAAGTCTAGGCTCTAATCAAAAGTCCCCTGAACGTCAAATTAGAGCCGCTCTAAACAATATCAAAAAAATCCCACGTACCATCTTAACGAAGATATCTCCTTTAGACTGGAACAAAGCATGGGGAGTACCTACTCAACAAGATTTTTGCAATGTATTAGTCGAAATAAGGACGAATCTCAATCCTTTTCTTTTATTAAAACATTGTCAAAAAATAGAACGAAAACAAGGACGGGTTAGGAAAAAACACTGGGGTCCACGAACCCTTGATATTGATATAATAGTGTACAACACCAGAACTATAAATAATCCGTCTTTGACTATTCCTCATCCTTATTATCAAGACAGAAATTTTGTAATGCAACCCTTGCAATTATTATGTGATTCTAAATTGTATAACAACTTACTGTCCAAACATAATAACAGCACTAAATAATTGATTTAGTGAAAAAATAACGTAAAAATATACTATTTGTTAAAAAATCCTTAAGTTTTATTATTTATACTCTAGGTTTTTATTTAACCGAGGGTTTTTTATGAAATTTGAAGGTTCTGCTTGGGAAGACCGCTTAAATACATTTTGGAATGATGAAGTGGTAGAAAAATATAAGCAATTAATAGATCATCTGATATAGGCGCGGATTTTTAGACGAAAAAAAGGTATTTTTAAGAGCTATTCTTCTAATATAAGAGGGGAATAGAATGACCAAAAAGCGAAATTATTACACTGCATCAAAAAAATCAAA
>NZ_RZGQ01000340.1 GCF_003989735.1 Legionella sp. km772
TTTGATTTTTTTGATGCAGTGTAATAATTTCGCTTTTTGGTCATTCTATTCCCCTCTTATATTAGAAGAATAGCTCTTAAAAATACCTTTTTTTCGTCTAAAAATCCGCGCCTATATCATAATCCGGTATTCAAAATCAATCCAAAGTAGCGTGGTTTGCCTTTTCTTCGAAAACAAATACAGAGATTAAACTAGTGAGGTCTGATTCCCTCAATACCAACTGAGTATGACAGATTTTTTGGTGATGTACGGAGATTTTTGTTGATTTATAGCACAAAAAGCTTACAATTTAAGAATAAAAATATAAAGCCGGCCTTATGAAAGAAGCAGCGAAAAGCCTAATTCAAAAAAAAACACGTATCATCATCATTGGCGCAGGGTTTGGCGGCTTATCCGCTGCACGAGGCTTAGCAAAATCCCCGGTAGATATTATCTTAATCGATAAACATAATTATCATCTTTTTCAACCTTTACTTTATCAAGTAGCTACCGCAGCATTATCCCCAGCCCAAATTGCCCAACCTATTCGAGCCATTGTTCGTAAACAAAAAAACTGTACCACTATGCTTGGAGAGATAAGAGGTATTGATACAGCTCGTAAAGTAATTTTGCGCGAAGATGAAGAAATCCCTTATGACTACCTAATTGTTGCAACAGGGGCCGCGCATGATTATTTCGGCCATGACCAGTGGAGGGCAATTGCTCCTGGGCTTAAATCGATAGATGATGCAACTCATATCCGCCACCGTATACTCAAAGCATTTGAACAGGCAGAACTTGCCCAGGATGAACAGCTTCGTCGGGCTTTTTTAACTTTTATTGTTGTAGGAGCAGGCCCAACCGGTGTTGAAATGGCTGGGGCAATCGCTGAGATGGCACGACATACATTAAAGGGCGAGTTTCGCCGCATTGATCCGGCAGCAGCACGAATTATTTTAGCGGAAGCAGGATCGCGTGTATTAACGGCCTTTCCTGAAAAACTATCGCATGAGGCACGCCAAGATCTTGAAAAAATTGGTGTAGAAGTGAAAACAGGACATCCTGTCAGTTCTTGTGAATCGCATGAAGTAATTATTAATAACGAAATTATTCCCTGCCGTACTATTGTTTGGGCAGCTGGGGTAAAGGCCTCTGCTGCCGCTGAATGGTTAAAAGCGCCTAAAGATAATGCAGGCAGAGTAATGGTAGAGCCCAATTATAGCCTTGCATCGCATCCCGATGTGTTTGTTATCGGTGATACCGCCCATTTGACGGATGCTGCAGGCAGGTTAGTGCCCGGTTTAGCCCCTGCTGCGGTTCAAGCAGGAAAATATGTAGCCAGAGTTATTCACTCATGTTACGCACATAAACTTGTAGTTTGACTAAAAAGCATTAGAATTCCGCCCTTAATTTTAGGGAGGGAATTAAATGGATATGCTTGATCTTTATAGTGATTATTTGATTT
>NZ_RZGQ01000341.1 GCF_003989735.1 Legionella sp. km772
TTTGATTTTTTTGATGCAGTGTAATAATTTCGCTTTTTGGTCATTCTATTCCCCTCTTATATTAGAAGAATAGCTCTTAAAAATACCTTTTTTTCGTCTAAAAATCCGCGCCTATATCATTATGCTCCTATTATAAAACCTTGTACGTTTGGAGTACTCAGCATTACAGTCTAGAATTATTAGCAGAAGATGAAACCGTCCCCGAAGTACTTGATGAATCTAGGATGTATGTGAAAATATCAAAGGGGAATCTTAGTTACTGGGTGCAAGATCTCGCAGGCATCCTACGAAATGGCGTTATTGAAAACTATCGTGAAGCTTTAGGCTATGGGACAGAAGAGCGCTTTACACTTATCTCTTTAGACAAAGCAAAGCACTATAATTTATTAATTCAATATTCTGCAAGCCTCAGCCATACACCGTCAGAAAGAGAATATCTAACGAAAGCGCTCTTTTATTTAGATCGAATAATTTTTTTATCCGCGGGCGACCTTACGAAACTAGAAGAGCGACGCTCTGATTTATTAAACAAAACTCGTGAAGTTTTGGCTTTCGATAATCAATATACATCATCAACCGCTGACCAAAGAAACCCTTTACCCTCAAGTGCCTCAGCAACGTTATTCAATTATGAAGAAGAAATATTGCTAAAAAAAATAAACAAAATCTCAGTCCTTAGCGATGTCCACGAAAAGGTGCAGTCTTTTAAAAACCTCTTGAATAATTCTCCAAACTTTGAGATTAAAAAGAAGATTATAAGGTGCCTAAGTGATTGTTATTATTACCTCTATGATAAAGAAAAAGCCTCAGTGGATTCAGGGAAGCATAACTGTGCATCCTTGGTGGGCGCTTTAGTCTATCTCGATCAATTGATCTGGTGCGAAAGTTTAATTTCAGCTGCTAATGAGGATGATAAAGTAAAAAAATTATTACAGCAACGTTCTGATTTAATAGACAATATATATCATAAAACTGAATTAACTACTGATACGAGTGTTCACGCAAAGTTAATCACTATGCCAATCGCCGAGAAAACAAAACAATCTATTGTACAGGAAAATGATGTTTTGAGGTCTGCTGAAATGATCTTGAGTGGCAATAAAACTATATCTGGTGAAGAGATAATTAATTTAGACCGCAAGATGACAAAATGTGCCGATAAGGTACAATTCTTTTTGACTTTTATAAAATCACAAAATTTAAATGGAAATGAATTGGCTGTTATATTCTCTAAAGCCCTGAATTTTTTAGGTGGGAAAAATATAAATCAAAAGCGTAACGAAATTTCAAGGCAAGTACTTGATTACATTTTATTTTTAAAGTTAGCTAGGTCCGGGGATCTGGAACAAAATTCAGGAAAAATAAGAGCTATTCCCGGTTTGTTAGTTCATTCACCTTACTCTCAGAATGGCTTATCCACAAGTCCATAGGCCAGGAGAG
>NZ_RZGQ01000342.1 GCF_003989735.1 Legionella sp. km772
TCAAATAATCACTATAAAGATCAAGCATATCCATTTAATTCCCTCCCTAAAATTAAGGGCGGAATTCTAATGCTTTTTAGTCAAACTACAAGTTTATGTGCGTAACATGAGTTATTAATTTATTATGAACCCTTTTTGTATTTCTGTTTTGCTTCTAGTCACTAATCTTTCTTACGCTATTTCCCCCCTTGATAAAGTAATGAAGCAGGCACAGAAACGTTCTCCATTAGAAGATAATGTCCGTGTATTAAGCGATGAAATTGGTGGGCGACTACCTGGTACACCTGCCTTAAGGCGTGCAGTGGATTGGAGTGTCAAGGCTTTTAAACAGGCTGGGGCTGAGCAAGTCTTTATTGAGCCCTTTACTATGCAGGTGGGATGGCAAGAAGGACCTACACAGATTCAAGTAGAGCCCCCTAATAACTTTACTGTACGGGCTGTTTCTCTCGGATGGTCACCGGCATTGCTAACCCAAACACCTGTACGCGTTGTTGATGTGGGCTTTGGAAGTGCTAAAGAGTTTCAACAAGCAGGTGAGCTCGCTGGCGCCGTTCTTCTTCTACATTCCAAGGTTATGAAAACTTGGGACGACCTCTTTGACGAATATCTTGATTTACCACCTATTGTGGAGCGCGCAGTGAGAGCCAAAGCCACAGCGATCGCACTGATTTCTAGGCGTCCGCGTGCTTTGCTGTATCGTCATATGAATGTAGGGCCCAATCAAATTGATGTATTACCGATGTTTATTGTTGCTCGAGAAGATGGTTTACGTATCTCTCGCCTACTGGCGCAACAAAAACCTCTTATTATGAATATCGATATGCCCAATCAAATAAGCCCTGCATTTACATCCTGGAATGTTATTGCTGAAATAAAGGGTAGGGAAAAGCCCGAGGAGTGGGTCTTATTGGGTGCTCATCTAGATTCTTGGGATTTAGGTACTGGGGCTTTGGATAATGGCTGCAATGTTGCACTGGTCATTGATGCTTTTCGCGCCATTAAGAAAGCTGGAATTAAGCCCCGGCGCAGTATCCGGTTTGCATTATTCAGCGGAGAGGAGCAGGGATTTATAGGTTCTCATGCTTATGTATTATCGCACTATAAGGAAATGAACAAAGCTGCGGGGGTCGTTATTTTAGATGCAGGCTCTGGTGCGATAACTGGATTTTCGCTTAATGGACGTAAAGATATCTTAACAGCTAGCCAAAAAATTATAGCTCCTTTACGAGGATTAGGAGTAAAAAAGAATACGGTTGATGCTGATGTGGGCACAGATAATCTAAGTTTCCTTCTTGCAGGACTTCCTAATTTACTCATGTTACGCACGGTCAATTTTAAGCTGCCATATTTTTAAGCTCCTGCCAAGCAATCTGGTTCGCTCTAAGAATCAATTTGTACTTAATAGCAAAGTGATTTAAATGAGTT
>NZ_RZGQ01000343.1 GCF_003989735.1 Legionella sp. km772
CTTCTCACTTTTTGATGAGACTCTCTCCAACATGGATGATGTTGATATTCTGAAAAGATTGATCGAAAAAATTACTCAATAAATCTCATTGCCAGTTTGGGCTGGATATGCGGTAAAACCCTAAATAGGAAAAAACCAAGTCAAGATGCACACCGAATAAAAATGGTATTAAAAACTGAAAAATTAATAGCAGTCCAATTAGGGTAGGAATAATACTGCCTAATGCTGCTGCAACATAAATAATAAATGACTCCCATAAGCACATTTTTATCACGGTGTAATCACTGGCTCCTATAGACCAAAATACGGTAAATTCATGTTTACGACTTAGAATCAGTTGTTCCAATACATTAAATAAGGTTAATGCCGTTAATACAAAAATTGCTAAAATGATGGCTTTGCTAATTTTAAAGGTTTGATCCATCATATTGCTACCAATGGTTTTAATTTCAATTTGATTATATAAAGGTATATTGAGGTCAGGGAATGCTTCTTTAAATGCATTTAAGAAGGATGAATAGGAAGCAGACTGTTTAAGATAAACCAAGGCTGACTCTACACGCGGATCGTCATATAACTGTTTGAATAAACTATTAGGCATTAATAATATATTCTGAAAATTAGCGTAGTTATAAAAAATATTGGCTATGGTAAGTTTCTCTAAGCCATGGTTACTCGGTATTAAAATAGTATCCCCTATATGGTAATTAAACTCATGGGCTAAATGTTCGGAAATAAGTATATTACGGGGATTTGCAAATAAGGTTTGTAGCTGTCCCTGACTCATGGGTTGAACTAAAGGTAATTTGTAATAATTTCCAATAACAGGAAACTCCATTCCAATAAGACGCAGTGCTTTCTCATTAAAAACAATATCTTTGTGGGTTAAAAAATTGACAGCGTCAATGTCTTGATTTTTTACAATAAAGTCAACCTGCTCATTTGCAATATAGCCACCCATAAAAGCGAAAGTAGATGGTTTAGCATTAATATAGACATCGGCTGATAAAACGTTGCTAACCCAATTAGTACAAGTATAACGAGTGCTGTCAATTACAATCGTGCACGATAAATACAAGGAGATAGTAATGCTCATCGCTGCAATCGCAACCACATTTTTGCGCGAAGTTGTTTTAATGTGGTTCACCGCCATAGTCGCTTCTATCCAGGCGGTTGGAATAATTTTTCGTAGAAAAGCTAACCAATATTTTAACTGGATCGGAAGAAAAAATGCTGTTCCTAAAAGTATTCCGGACAATGAAAAATATACTAAATTGGTATTCCATATTAAAAAAAATGGCAAAATTAGCTAGGTCCGGGGATCTGGAACAAAATTCAGGAAAAATAAGAGCTATTCCCGGTTTGTTAGTTCATTCACCTTACTCTCAGAATGGCTTATCCACAAGTCCATAGGC
>NZ_RZGQ01000344.1 GCF_003989735.1 Legionella sp. km772
CATCATCATACTATCAAAGTTCCTATCGCGGGAGAGGGGGTAGATCGAAGTGAAATTAAAAAATCTGTGACCAATTCAAAATAAAATCTTGTCTATAAAAACTTCAGGGACGTTGCCTAATTAAAGTACTGCGCCAACTACCTAAAAACAGGAGAATCATTAGGGCAGTTAGGGCTGCAGCAATAACCCCTTCCGTGATTACCCCTTTAATTGCCGCCGTAACAAAGATGGACTGATCTGCGAAGAAATCTAAATTAAGGCCGGCAGGCATAATTTGTTTAATTTGCGGAATTAATGCTTTAATTCGTTTTACAATTTCTATGGTGGACGCTTCCCCCGTTTTCTGTACCGACATCATGACTGCTCGTTGGCCGTTAACCCGAACAATATTCGTTTGGGGAGGAAAGCCGTCGCGCGCATGGGCTACATCGCGGATATACAGAACTCGTCCAGGAGTTGCTTTTACAGGTAAATTATTTAGCTCCTCAACACTTAATGGGCTGCCATTTAATTTTATGATGTATTCATATTTTCCTATTTTTTCGGTGCCACCAGGAATAATTAAATTTTGAGCTGCAATAGCGGCATTGACTTCTTGGGCAGAAACGCCATAAGTTTGCATAGCTTTGGGGTCAAGATCGATTTGTATTTGCCTCACCTTTCCGCCGTAAGGATAGGGTAAGGATGCCCCTGGCACATTGACTAGTTGGGTGCGTAAAAAGCTATTGCCAAAATCGAATAAATTCTGCTCAGGGATGGTTTGACTGGATAGCACTAATTGTAAAATAGGTACGGAAGAAGCGGTATAATTTAAAATAAGTGGGGGTAAAGTGCCAGGTGGTAAGGAACGCAGCATCGTTTGAGCTACCCCTGTAACCTGGCTTAGAGCAATATTTATATTTACGGTGGGTTGAAAAAAGATTTTAATCACCCCAACGCCCAGTAATGATTGAGATTCAATGTGCTCTACATCATTCACCACAGTAGGTACTACGCGCTCGAAGACACTGGTAATGCGATTGGCCATGTCTTCAGGTGGCATTCCAGTGTAATTCCAAACCACACTTACCACCGGAATATTAATATCGGGAAAAATGTCGGTTGGGGTGCGCATTAGGGTGAGAGGCCCGATAATGAGTAACATTAAGGCCAATACAATAAAGGTATAGGGTCGCGAAAGCGCGATGCGCACAATCCACATAACAATCCATGTCCACGAGCAACTAAAGCTCAGGGTACAACAGTGGCTCGATAAAATCTACACTAGCACCCCAAAGCTCAGGGCCACCTCATGAAAAAAATCTAGCTTAAATCGGTAAATAATGAGAGGCTAGCTTCATTTAAATGGATATAGGAATGAAGCTGGAAGAAGGATTTTTAGATTTTTTTATTTCACT
>NZ_RZGQ01000345.1 GCF_003989735.1 Legionella sp. km772
TGATTTTTTTGATGCAGTGTAATAATTTCGCTTTTTGGTCATTCTATTCCCCTCTTATATTAGAAGAATAGCTCTTAAAAATACCTTTTTTTCGTCTAAAAATCCGCGCCTATATCAGATGCTCATAAAACGTTTATGGGGCAACCTCTTACCGCCGTTAAAGATTGGTTTCGTATGACTTTGCAAAAAAAATGGTTTCCTGAATTTTTTTGGACAGCTGTTGCAAAACTCTTTAACGTGAGTGATAAAACAACTACCTATGAAGAAGCTCATCAACGTATTCAGCGATTTGGGCTGGTATCGGCAAACATGGAACAGGTGCATAACATTTTAGATGGCGGTGATCCTAAACGTTACATCGAGTTCAATCAGATGACGGGTCTGGCTTGGCATCCCTCTGATAATGGGGTAGGTATTGAAAAATATTATTTGAACATGATGAATGATTTTATGACTACTTATTATGAGGATGCAAAAGCTCGAGGTGATGATGCATTAATCGAATATTATAAAGCTTATACTGGTGTCTGTTTTGAAGATAGAATGAAATTGATTGAGCAATATATGGCTGCGCATCCAACGTTAGAAATGCAAGCCGCAGCGAAAGACAATGTCGAGGCGGAAATGGATATTGACCCCAGTCTAATCGCTTCTTATGATGACAGCACAGATATAAATAATGTTCTGTATGCAGAGTGTGGCGAGTTAACTGCAAGGTTAACTAAAAAAAATGGAGAAGAAACTAGTCCTACACCTCAAGACTTATGGGATCATCTGGTAAAAAAAGGTGTTGTGGGAAGAGAGTTTCCTGCTCCTGATGGCTCGGGTGCTAAAGTTAAAATATCGTTAGATTACCTTAACAGCGATGAGGTTCGGTCCAACCTTATCGATATAGTAATGGTTCTACAAGATGGACCTAAAATTACAAAAAAAGTAGAAATGCCTAAAGAGCTAGATGATGTTGCCGATTATAACTCCAGCACAAACATTACCGATGTTCTCTTTCAAGAAATAAAAGAGCTTTCCGCATTAATAGCACAAAAGGAAAACGCGAAACCTGGAATGGGAAGAACTCCCACTATGCAAGAAATATGGGAGCGTCTCGTGGAAAAAGGAGTTGCAGGAAGAGAGTTTCCCAAAAGTAATGGAAGTGACGAAAAAGTTGCTATAACCGCTGAATATCTCAATAAGGACGAGGTGAGAGAATATTTTATTGAGGATATGTGCGCTGTTGAAGATGGTCCTAAAATAGCTGTAAAAGCAGAAGTAAGCCTAACTGACTCATGTTACGCACGGTCAATTTTAAGCTGCCATATTTTTAAGCTCCTGCCAAGCAATCTGGTTCGCTCTAAGAATCAATTTGTACTTAATAGCAAAGTGATTTAAATGAGTTTTT
>NZ_RZGQ01000346.1 GCF_003989735.1 Legionella sp. km772
CTCTCCTGGCCTATGGACTTGTGGATAAGCCATTCTGAGAGTAAGGTGAATGAACTAACAAACCGGGAATAGCTCTTATTTTTCCTGAATTTTGTTCCAGATCCCCGGACCTAGCTAAATGGGACAATTGGGATGTACTATCCAATTTGACAGTATTCCCAATAAAGAAACCGTCTTTTATTTTGATTTACCACTAGCTAATTAATTTAGTATAACTTGCTGGCATTATTTAAATAATAATCAAGGTGATTTGATAAAGGTAGCAGGTATAAAACGTCCTTGCCAACACCATTTCACATGCTCTTTGCTTTATCTATCCAAGAAAAGGGAAGGTTAAATGAGCCCAATCTATTGGAGCTCATTATGAATATTTATTCTTCCTCGGAAAAATTGCTTAAGAATTTTTTTGAAGAGCGCAATTTTTCTTTCATAGCTTCCATTTCATCCACTAGATCTTTTGCTTGCTTTTCAGAAATAATTTTTTTGCCATCTTCAAACATGCTTGATTCTTCATCTTCTACATGATGTTCCACTGTATGCATGAGCTTACCCATATTGATTAACCATTCACTTTCACTTTTTGCCATTCTAACCGCTTTAAGGGCCTTTTTAATTTCTTTATGTTCTTTTATTCCATGTTCTGCGTCCTCTTTACCCTTTGCTCTTTTATCCAAGGCTTTATAAAAAGTGTCACGCTCGGGATCTGCATGAAGTTCTAATTCCATTTGTACTTCAAGAAATAATTCTTCTCGCTCGCTTTGATTGTTTGAGGCGGTGATTTCTTTAAATAATTTAGAAACTTTGAGATGATCTTTATGTAAATAAGTATAAATATCCATAATTATTCCTTATTAAAGTGCTGTTAAGGTTTTGTCTGTTTTATGCGTGTTTTCCTGGAGTGTTATTTAGGCCTTGTGTACTAATGCTATCGTTAGGACTCTGCGCATGCGATCATCGTTCACTCTCCAGCAGCTAAATAATCTAACCTTATTAAGGATAGTCTAGTCCTTTATTAATTTTGGATGGGCACCTATCTGATCCAGGTTGTATACTATTAATTTAGGGAAATCACTAGGACTGACTAAGCCTATATATCTATAGGAACAGCTAGATAGAAATTAGGCTATACTGTCAGTGAGCTATTTAAAATCTAGCGCAGTCAAGCCCATTTGGCACGTTCCTTTGCCGGTTTCAAATTTATGCAAAAAATTTATGAGGAGCTGCTTAATTCTACTGGGAGTTTATCATTCACTCATGTTACGCACATAAACTTGTAGTTTGACTAAAAAGCATTAGAATTCCGCCCTTAATTTTAGGGAGGGAATTAAATGGATATGCTTGATCTTTATAGTGATTATTTGATTTTC
>NZ_RZGQ01000347.1 GCF_003989735.1 Legionella sp. km772
TGATTTTTTTGATGCAGTGTAATAATTTCGCTTTTTGGTCATTCTATTCCCCTCTTATATTAGAAGAATAGCTCTTAAAAATACCTTTTTTTCGTCTAAAAATCCGCGCCTATATCACACTACCTTTTTTCTTTATGACTATTTAATCAGCTAATTTAATTCTATACTTTTACTACTAAGCGGACTAAATTATCACTTTCCTTCGGATTATTATGTTTAAAAGCAAATCATATCTGAACTTAGAAAATGACATCCAGCTAAAAATATATAATGATTGTGTGTATTTTTTGAAAAAAAATTTAGAATTTAGTATTCCCGCTAATATACTCTGCGCATTTTTTATCTTTTTAGTCCTCGTTCATAAAACCTCCCCTTTAGCCCTTTTCGTCTGGTGCGCCGCAATAATCCTCGTTTCTAGTTTCCGCGTTTTTATTTACCTTAAGTATTCCACCTGGTCCACGTCTTTAAATCTTAAATTTTTAGCTATGGGTGCTATTTTATCCGCTCTTTTATGGGGAATTGCGGGTTCAGCCTTAATGCCTGACGATAATTTTTTAGATCAGCGCTTAATGGCTTTTATCATTATTAGCATTGCAACGGTCGAAATAGATGCGCTCAAATCGAACCCCAGCTTGAGCTTTTTATTCTTGATTCTCTCTTTACTGCCTTTGAATGTTTGGTTTTTTTATGCCTTTTCAACGAGTTATTTTTTACTAAGCTTGGCATTTTTTACTTATTTTTGCCTCATTTTGTTAGTTTTTTTGCGCAGCTATTCCCTCTTGGTGAATAGTTTCATTTTGCGTTATCAAAATTTAAATTTAATCGAAAAATTATATTTAAGTAATGAAGGGTTAGAAGAAAGTCAGTCCCGTTTCCATGCAGCCTTTGATTTTGCCGCGATTGGAATGGCTTTAGTTTCTTTAGAAGGACATTTTTTAAAGGTCAACAAATCCTTATGCCAACTCGTTGGCTATAGTGAAGAGGAGTTGCTTAAGCTAACTTTTCAAGACCTTACTTATCAGGATGATTTAGGAACAGATTTAAAGCTGGTTCAACAATTGTTAGAAGGCGAAATCCTTACCTATCAATTGGAAAAACGTTATTTACACAAAAAAGGTACTATCATTTGGACTTTATTGAGTGTCTCCCTGCTGCGTGATAAAGAAAACAACCCCCTTTATTTTATCTCGCAAATCCAAAATATAGATGCACGTAAAAAAGCAGAAAAGGAACTAAAAGATCTTGCTTATCACTCATGTTACGCACATAAACTTGTAGTTTGACTAAAAAGCATTAGAATTCCGCCCTTAATTTTAGGGAGGGAATTAAATGGATATGCTTGATCTTTATAGTGATTATTTGATTTT
>NZ_RZGQ01000348.1 GCF_003989735.1 Legionella sp. km772
GCTCTCCTGGCCTATGGACTTGTGGATAAGCCATTCTGAGAGTAAGGTGAATGAACTAACAAACCGGGAATAGCTCTTATTTTTCCTGAATTTTGTTCCAGATCCCCGGACCTAGCTAAGAGTGTTGGGACGGTGTTTGCTCTTTCATCCCTCTATAAGGACGAGTACTTTTTTTCCATGTCAAAGAAGGGATATTATACAAATTTAGGCGGGCTTGATTAATGGAGATTTTATTAATATACAGTTTACCTTTAAATAATTTCCAAAAATCCACCTGCATAGATAGTTGTTCTATCGTAATAAGGCTTTTCTTATCTTGGTAGTAGCTTAAGTTATTAATGTTAATGGTCGCTGAAGGAAAAATACTAACGCTAGATATTAAACTAAGCTGTCTTTGCTCATTATTTATTTTTGGAATAATCTGCTTACCCAAAATATAGTTCAAGGTATAAGTGAGTAATAAATTAATAATTAAAAGCAAAACTAGAATCAAACCGATGACTAGTAGTATTCTTTTTCCCCAATTTTTTTTCATTCTTTCCCTAATTTGGTTGTTCTATTTTTTTAGATCATATTTTTTAAGTATAGTTGATGATGAGGTTAATTTTCCCTTTATTAAGCCTTCTTATCTGGCAGTAACGAGACAAACCATAAGCTAATGCGAGGTAAAATCTAAGGCCTTAGCGGTTTTATTCTTTAACTTCCATCTGTTTTTCTTAATTAAATTCTGCATGATCTACAGCCTGCAGGCATTTCCCGGAGAAACTACTTTTTATTGGGCAACCTCTATCCTAAAATTTTTTGCCTCGTACGGTGTCAGTATGTTGAATAAATTTAATATGTGGTTTATCATTATACATAATGGGTTTGTTTATTATAACTTGAGTGGCGGGTATCAAAATGACATATGCAAAATTGACAGAAGCATTTGAAAGGGCAGCTCCCAAAAAGCCTAGTCCAGATGAACTTGTGAGACAAGTTATTGAACAGCTACCATCTAATCCAGACGAGCTTCCACGCGGATTTGTTGAATTGGATCCAGATGACGTGATGCGGCTAATTGAGGAGCAAGCTGTAGATAACGGACCTTTGCAATATCAAGTAAAATCTGGTGAGGATGTTACAAGAAAGTTGCTCGCGGATTTAGATAGGTTAAAAAACAAACTTGGTGGTGCTCCAAACTTTGCCGGGGGGATTGTCACTTTAAATGACGCTGATTTAGCTAGGTCCGGGGATCTGGAACAAAATTCAGGAAAAATAAGAGCTATTCCCGGTTTGTTAGTTCATTCACCTTACTCTCAGAATGGCTTATCCACAAGTCCATAGGCCAGGAGAG
>NZ_RZGQ01000349.1 GCF_003989735.1 Legionella sp. km772
AGTTCTCTAGATCTTTTTAAAGAGCAATTGAATCATTAATTCATGCCCAAATCATAACACATCAGGGCAGGATTACGCACGCTCAGTGCTCACTAAAACAGGGGTTATTTGAACCATGCCAGAAAAAGGATTCTCTCCATTCCTATTTTAGGAAAAAATCAGCACTAATTTTAAATTTTCTTTTTAGCTCAGATATATGATTTTTTCCTAAGCTTCGTTCTCCATTTAGAAATTTGGAAACATTTGCTTGGCCACCAAATATAGGAGCAAGATCTTTTTGATGAAGTTGATTGATATTCATTAGATACTTTACCAACTCAACATCCGTTACATTTTCACCAATCAAAGGAAAATGCTCATTATCATATTGCTCTAAGTTCTCACCGATGATTTGCATTGCCAAAGCTAGAGGATGATTTTCATCATCACGAACCTCGTCAATTAATTTATCTAGAATATCTTCGAGATATTTATATTCATTATCATTAGTTGGTTTCTTAAACACAGTTAGTGGTAAATGAAATTTATGTTTGGTTTTATTGTCAATGTAGTCAATAGCAAGAGCCTTCATAAATCACCTCGCTTTAATTTTTCTTTATTAATTGGTTTGTCATATTCAGCATGTGTCCAAATTGTTCTGACATAACAAGTTTGGGTGTTGTAATGAATCGCCGTTATTAAACGATAATTATTACCACCAACATTAAATATAGTGTAGCCATAAACAGGATCTACACTATTAAAAACTTGCCTCAACTCAAAAATATTAGACGCATTTGTCTCTAACATTTTATAGTACCACTCTGTCAGTGGGATTTCAGATTGAACATTACTTATATAATAATCGCGAAGTTTTTTCTTAGAAATGATACGCAAAATTTAGTTTCGCTCAAAAGTATTTAATACAAGTATATGTCAATGTGATATATATGTCAATGTGACATATAAGTAGTATGATGATGCCAATAATGCCAAGTAGGAAATAAAACGGGGGGTTGCCTGGTAGTATTCTTTACTAAAACCCTAATTTTAAACCCAGCCTGACATGACTCTTGGAAGTTAATTATCTAGGTTAACTTTTCTAAGTTGCGTAATTAGCAGATTATACGGGAGAGTTTATTTTTCAAGTTATAAGTAATAGCATTATTTATTAAGCCATTTAGTTTCTAATAAATAATTAGAGTTTAAATCGATTTCATTAAGGAGTGTAATTTTTATGGTTGACAATAGATGTTAAAACGGTAATACTAGCTTCAATTAAAAACCTGTTAGGTGCTATTGTGGCAAAGTATTATCGAGTCATATTTGAAGAATATGATATGA
>NZ_RZGQ01000035.1 GCF_003989735.1 Legionella sp. km772
TGGAAAATCAAATAATCACTATAAAGATCAAGCATATCCATTTAATTCCCTCCCTAAAATTAAGGGCGGAATTCTAATGCTTTTTAGTCAAACTACAAGTTTATGTGCGTAACATGAGTGAGTAATTAAAACTATAACTGCAGCGGGAGAAAATATTGCCTTCGGATATAGAACTGCTCAAGAAGTAGTAAAAGGTTGGCTAAGTAGTCCAGGCCACCGGGGTAATATTTTAGGTAATTATAATTTTATGGGTATTGGAATAGCTCGTGATGGACGAGGAAGAATATATTTTACTCAAATTTTTATAAAGACCAGCACTCCGTAGCTTTGAGAGCTGGATTTATATGTTTACGCCTACTAAGTAGGTTTAGTTTCTTCAACTCATCTAAGTCAAATTAGCACACGATTCAAACCACTATAATTCAATAGGCCTTAAAAATTTTTAACTTATAAAAGTGCACTCCACATTACTGCACCATAATAAGAGCTAATTAAAAAAGAACGGAAACACAATTCCGGTTGGCAAAGATAAAGTAATTTTTGTTGATAGATTAAAATACCAACAGCAAGAAACCATAAGGGATAAAAATACCATCCTAGTGGAGAGTATTGTGCCAAAAATAGCCACAATAAATGCAGGGTTCCTAACAGAATACTAATGATAAAACGATCGTAGCGTCCAAACAAAATCGCTGTTGATTTTACTCCAATTTTTGAATCATCCTCCCTATCCACCATGGCATACATAGTGTCATAGGCCAAAATCCACAAAAAATTAATTATTAATAATAACATCGTTATTTCGGTGAGTGGTTTCCCAGAGGCTGTATACGCCATAGGTATACCCATAGAAAACGCAAAACCTAAAACTACTTGGGGTGCGCTAAAAAAGCGTTTGCAAAAAGGATAAATACCGGTGATTAGTACAGCCATTAGAGCCCAGATAAAACAAGATGTGGGCAAGCAAAGTAAAATAATTAAGGCACCGACCAACAGGAACAACATTAAAAAGATAGCATCCTCTAAGCTAAGCTCGCCTGTGGTTAACGGCCTTGATTTAGTTCGACTCACATGTTTATCAATATTACGATCGGCTATATCATTAATGACACAACCCGCGCTCCGCATTAAAACAGTACCCAAGAAAAACAAGATCAATAACTTAATCGGAGGCATCCCTTGATTTGCTAACCATAAAGCCCAAGCAGTTGGATACCAAAGTAATAAGGTGCCAATAGGTTTATCTAAACGCATTAAACGATACAAAGCATTCCATTTCATGTTCGGAGATCACCTAATTTAGGGAATAAAATTTCTATTAGATAAAACCTGCTCTGATCTTGAAAGATAAACTCAGCTAATCGCACCCAAAAGCTATCTTTAATATGAGGTAAATAGTGTTTCATCCAATCGAATTCAATAGCATGCTCATTAATGGGATAGACTATGCGTTTCATTAATTTCACTTTGGGTTCATCAAAAATTAATCTACGTATAGACTCCTTTTCTAAACGTTTAAAAAAATCAGGGGCTTGATCATAACAAGACTTTGGAATGATGCTGCGCGCATACCAATACACCTCGCCATGACTTTTCATTAAAATTTCACGTTGAAAAATTTTTTCTTCAATAGAAAGGTTTTTTTTGTCCCACCATTGAGAAGTAGTCCAGCCTTGGGAGAGTACTTCTAACTGAGCCTCACCCGAGAGATTTTTTAATTTGTCAGTAAGAGGCTGGTTACAATAAAGCCAAGCCCGAAGAGCCTCAGGTGCATCTGTTGACTTTGTTGAAAGGAAACTCGATAGAATTGACATAAATGTATATGGTTTTTAAAAATAAGAATTGTAACACGAACCCTAGAGCTCTCTTAACTTCGATCTAGCTGTAGGATAAGATTTAAACTTGTTTTACTCGTCCTAATCTATTTAAGTAGAGCGTTATTTTTTCTTCAGTTCTTATGTTAGTTAATACAAATCGACCATTGCTCATTGCTTGAGTGTTACCACTTAGTTTAATGCGTTTTAAACCATTAACGCCCAGCCACTCCACGTGCCAATAGGCAAGCCGCCAGCTCCAAGTATAAAGTAATTTCTCGCAAGTTTCATCGGCAAATAACTCCATCCCTTGCGACCAATTAATATGAGGCGCTTTTGGCAACAGGGTTAACGTATGTCCTCTCGCTCGTGCGTTTATTTTTGCATAGCTTATAGCATTACCAATTTCATTAATTAAAAACTCTCGCTCGTTTTTTTGCTTCATTTGCAGCAGAGAGCTAAAAGAAAATAAAATCAAAATAGCTAGTACACTCAAAGTAAATAATAATTCGAGCAAGGTAAAACCGTTTTTATTCATCAGACTGTAAATTCGATTTAAGGGACACCAGACATTTAAAAAGCTTTTTTTTCAATATGGGTCGATTGATTACTTCGCTTAGAGAGTTAGTTTCTAGTATTGTAGTTGATTTATAAGGACCCGAATCGCCAAAAGCTAAAATCCATTTCGCATTAAGAGATGAATCGGTAAAAGAGTTATCTTTTACTTCTAAATGTTTAACCTGTTTGTCATCCAGCGCTAGAAAGAAAATGATTTGTTTTAAAAGAGACTGTTCCTTGCTAGCTAAATTTGAGGAGGTAAAAATAAGCAACTTATAATCTTGGGGGACAGAATTAGCTTGTAAGCTTTTTTTATCTAGCCAAGGCCTAATACCCATAAGATTTAAATAATAAAGGTCAAGATTAGTATACATAAACACAATATTCTATAAACGATTAGGCCTATAGTACCATAGCATTTCGCAGTTCAGTATCATGTTCTTCATCATCATGGAGTTCACCGTCTGCTAAAGTTTGTAGAGGTTCCCAACCACGTTTTAAATAATTGCATAATTTAGTAATGTAAGGACTTTTAGCGTCTAAGGTCTTTAGCACTCGTCTTCCCTGGCGTAGGTCTAAATCCCATCGGCCATAATACTCTGGCTTAAATAAATCCTCATGCTTATAAACTATATTTTGCAGTAAGTCTAAATCCTGATAGAGCTCTTGCATTTTTTCCATAAACTGATTTTTATGATTCACTTCCAGAGCTTTAACCAGGTTATGAAAAATATGGAACACAATGTGGGTCTCATCTTTAATAGAATTAAAATACCTTAAACAATTGAACAAACTATTGATGCTAAAGGTGTGGCGTGCTCGTAGTAATAAATCGTGCTCTTTTTCATTTTTAAGTAATTGAGGAGAGAGCTTAATAAAAATGGGATATAAAGCCAAAAAAACCATGTGATCTTTATTATCTTCATGATGTTGCTTTATTACTGCATTGCCAAAAAAGGTCTGAGTACTAAGATTAGTTTCCTCAGCATTCTCTTCAGGCAGTGGGGTAAAATATAATGAATTTAATTGTTCTGCTTGCTGCACTAAGAGTTTTTTATTGCCCAAAGAGGATGCTTTAATCAGTTTTAATACTATATCAAACCAAGCTTTATTTCCTTTATAACAAGAATATGCTAAGAGCTCCTCTAATGAGGCAAAGGTTGAGTGCATTATTTCTTTATTTTTATAAGCAGCCCCGTCCTTTTGAGCATAACGCGCTCTAAGATAACTTTTTGCAGCATGATATCCACTATTAATTAATCGCCTTTGATCTTTTTCTTCAACACTAAAACCGGTAGTTGATGTATTCCCTACTTCCACAATGATCGATTGAGCCGCATATTTTCTAAGTTTTAATCTATCTTGCTCCCAGCCACTGGCCGGATCACTTACTCCAGACAAGAATCCATAAAACCAGTTTAGAAGAAAATTTTCTCGATAGACTCTATCCAAAATACGATCCACTGCGACGCGCTCACTTCCGGTATCAAATTGAACGGCAAGTGTTTTCATATTATTGCCATATTCTGATTCAAGAAAGGTGGTGTCATCGGCATGAAAAGCATCTGTAGGAAAATTATTTAAAACCCCACCATCATTATAATCATCTCCATTAAGTCGGGTATCTCGAAATACAACGGGGATACTAGCAGAGATCTTCACTGCCTCACTAACTTCCATATTAGGTGTTTTATGAAACGAAAAATAACTGGTTTTTCTTAAACGCTTATTGGTAGCGGTTACAATTAGCTCATTCCCCAAACCACAATCGGGAAACCGAAGCCTGAGCTCTTCTAAAGTAGCAAAGGTGATTTTGCCAGCAGGATAAGGGATATTATATTGAGTAGTTATCTCTTTTACTCTTAAAGCCACTGCATAATCAAGCGCCGCTTTTAAGGCATCTGGCTCTGAAATTCCCCGACTATCTATATTGAAATAAACTAAATTTTCTTGTCTAAAATGTTTAAATAATTCAGCTATTTTCTCAGCGGATAAACCTAGATAGCACATTAAGGCCATAATAGCGCCCGCGGAACTTCCAGCAAATTTTTTGGGTGTGATTTGAACTTCATTTAGCGCTTTCCACACCCCAACATGAGCAAATATTTTCGCTCCACCACCACAATACACCAGATTTTCTATATTAGGCCTTTTCTCTTTTATTAAAATTTCATTATTTTGCCTTTGATAAACAGTCGTAGTTTGATCTTCGTATAATAGGGTTAACTGATTATTTACTTTTTTAGGGGGAGCTAGTTTGACTGAATCTGATTTAAACCAGGATTTAAACCAGTTCCATAGTTTTTGATACCAAGCCTCTGAAGGAATATATTTTTGAATGGCGCGGTAATTGCGCATTTCTCTATGGCGGGCATCTAAGTTATTCACTTCAATAGCGAGGGGGTGAGGACTTTTACAAATCGTTTCAAAGTTAACAGTTTTCAAATTCCATTTCATTAATTGATCTACTAAATTATCAGTAATGAAAACTCGCTTGGTATTTCCCATTGGTTCGGTTTGAGGATCATCTGAGGCTTTATATTTAGTAGCTGAAGGTGGAACCAATAATTGTTTAAAACCAATTTGGATTCCTTGTTGTCCCTCATTCATTTCAACGCCAAGTAATTGGTAATTTAATGAGAGATCAATGTCGCTTATTTTCCACTGGGAAGTAAAATCTCCTTGCAGCCATCGTAATAATCTTGCCCACCACCCTAATCTCACCTCAGCCGTAAAGCCTCGGTATTCATTAACTGCGGTACTGGTGAAATAAGCCTTTTGTTTGTCCTGTTGATGATTACTTAAAAGCCATTTTTTGAATTGCTCCTTTTTTGCATCACTCATTCGGGTAAAATCAAACATTACATTTTCATGGTCGAACAAGTAGTTGCTAAAGGCTATCGAGTTATCTGGGGATTGGCCATTAATTTGTAAACGGCCTAAATAGGAGGTAAGAATGATTTTTTTTAATAATTCGATATTCTTATTTTTTGAATCAGATGCTAATAGCTGACTTATCACATGTTGTGGTGTCATAATTTATTCCCAAAGAAGTGATAATCCTTTGCTTAAATATCTGTCGATATTTAATCACTGTATTGGTAATAAGTATCATATTATGAGCACAAATAAAATAGAGTAAACAGCACTCATTCATATTCCATACGGTGATTATGGATTGTAACACCCTGGTTATTGCAAAAAAAGTGCTGTTATTTTACTATATGATCATATAAAGTTCAAACTCTATTGCTAACATCGCTAATTCATTTCCAATAAGCAGCTTACAAAAAATGGAGCCGAATGTTAATTCATAGTAAGAAGAATTTCTCGAACACTTTTGGCAGGATTTACTGCCCGAGTAATAGGTCTACCCATCACTAAATAATCACTTCCCGCTTCAATAGCTTGTTTGGGCGTCATAATTCGTGATTGATCATCAGAGGAATTATCAGGCAATCTGATTCCAGGGGTTACTGTAAGAAAGGAATGACCACATAATTCTTTGATCTTTTTAACTTCATGGGCGGAGCAAACCACACCATCTAAATTCGCATCATGGGCTAATTTCGCTAAATTACCAACGTGAGTTAATAAAGGTTTTTCAATCCCGACAGTCATTAAATCGCTTTCATCGAAACTCGTTAATACGGTTACCGCTATCAATAAGGGCTTATCATTTCCATAAGGCTCTAAGGCCTTCACAGCGGCCTGCATCATTTCTAAACCACCCGAAGCATGGATATTTAACATCCAAACACCAAGCTCTGCACCGGCTTTGCACGCTCTAGCCACGGTATGGGGAATATCATGGAATTTTAAATCAAGAAAGACCTTAAACCCGCGTTTAATCACTTGGCTAACAAATACTGGCCCCCAGAGAGTAAACATTTCACTACCAATTTTTAAAGCACAAGAAGCAGGATCTAATTGATCAATTAAATCCAAGGCTTCATTTTTATTATCAATATCTAAAGCAACTATTAATTTAGAAGTCATTACGCACTCTATAGCTAATTAAGACAAAGCATTTTTTACTGCAACGGCAATTTTTAGCTGATCCTCTTCTTTCAAATAAGGATGCATTGGTAAGCTAATGACTTGGTGGCTTGCCTGTTCAGAACAGGGAAAATCACCTATTTTATGATTTAGATAGCTTAGGGCTTGCTGTTGATGCATAGCCACTGGATAATGCACTGCAGTTGGAATGCCCTCAGCTTGCATTTTTTGTTGAAATCTATCCCTATCATTCACTTCAATGGTATATTGAGCATAAACGCTGGTATTGTGTTGATGAACAAAAGGCGTTTTTACTAACGAAGAAAGTAATTCATTGTATCGATTAGCTATTCGCTGTCGTAAAAGGATTTCATCGGGGAACAGTTTTAATTTTTCTAGTAATATTGCTGCCTGAATAGTATCCATTCTGCCATTAATACCTACTCGGCTATGGCAATAGCGGGCATTTTGGCCATGAATTCTTATTTCTACTAATTTTTGAGCGAGAGCATCATCATTGGTAAAGCAGGCGCCAGAGTCACCATAGCCACCGAGAGGTTTGGAAGGGAAGAAACTTGTACAACCAATTGTAGAGAGCGCACCAGAATACTTGCCTTTATAAGTAGCCCCAAAGCTCTGTGCCGCATCCTCAATAACGGGAATACCATGCTGGTTAGCAATCGCGTTAATTTCGTCAAAATCTGCACATTGTCCATATAAACTGACCGGCATAATTGCTTTTGTTTTTTTAGTAATCGCGGCCTCGAGTTGTTGTACATCCAAATTGTAAGTACGTGGATCAATGTCGATAAATACAGGAACTGCGTGACATAAAGCAATAACCTCAGCAGTTGCAAAAAAACTAAATGGGCTCGTAATTACCTCATCACCCGGTTTAATATCTAAGGCCATCAAAGCCATTAATAAGGCATCAGTTCCACTAGAGTTAACCACTACATGCTTTACACCTACAAAGGCAGCTAATTGCTTTTCAAGTTCATTGATTTCAGGCCCCATAATGTATTGGCCATGATTTAATACCTTTTTTATACCATTTAAAACTTCATTTTCAATTAAAGAATATTGGGTTTTTAAGTCAATAAATTGCATTATCATCTCATTTAATAAAATTATTGTTTGGCATTTTCATCTCTCGGATTTGTCCGAATTTAATGCTAAATACGCGTGTCAATCACCTTCCAAACCATGTATAGGCTTCATTTTACCCCATTGCTTACAACTTGGACAATGCCAATGTAAGTGTTTTCCGCCAAATCCACATTGTCCACAACGGTAAATGGGCTTATTGTCTAAAAATTTACTTGTTATATCGTATAACATTTGTAATTTTTCTCGAACTTTTCCATGTGCGGATTCTAAATGCCAATAAATTAAACGATTTAGCCCTCTAATTGAAGGATGTTTGCTTAAATTACCAGCTACGAAATCAATAGCAGCATCTCTGCTCTTAATTTGGTTTAAATACTCTGCAATAACAAAAATAACCGATGCCCTAGGGTACTCCTCAAGAGTATGCTCCAAATAATCGATACAATCAGGCATTTGATCTAACTCTTTGTGGCAAAAAACCAAGGGTTCAATAATTTCAGTCAAAAACTCTGCATCTTGTTGTGGGACTCTTTTTAAAGACCGGATGGCTTGTTTATATTTACCCTCTTTCATTTCTAGATGGGCATACATTAAACTAGCGCGAACCGACTCTGGATCGACCGAAATTGCTTGTTTAATACAATAAGTAGCCCTATCAATAGCATTAACTTTTAAGGCCTGGCTAGCCATTTCACAATGATAATGAGCGGCCTGATGATGAAAGCTAGTTCCTGTCGACACTTCTAATTTTTTAATTATATCCAGTGCCTTTTCCCAAGCTTTTTCCTGTTGGTAAATAGCCAAAAGCCCATGTAAGCTGCTAGTTTCTTTACTCCCACCTAACTCGACTACTTCTAAAAAAATACGTTCAGCGCGATCAAAGACACCCGCGCTCATATAATCTTGGCCCAAAGCCATTAACGCTTCTTTTCGCTGCAAAATACTAAGTTGGGGACGTGCAATAAGGTTTTGATGTATTCGAATAGCTCTATCTACCTCGCCTCGTCGTCTAAATAAACTTCCTAAAGCAAGATGGGTTTCCACTGTATCGCTATCGACTTCAAGTAACTTTATAAAAACATCTACCGCTTTGTCGGGCTGCTCATTTAATAAGTAGTTAAGCCCCACCACATATTCACGCGATAATTTATTGTATACATTAATATTTTTATTAGAGTTATTCCGATTTGCAATCCACCAGCCAGACCACGCAGCTGCCGGCAATAATAATGGCCATAAATTAATCATTATTTAATCCCCTGATAACCATGGGTTTCCTCATAAGTATTAATGTTGATCTTGCAAAGGAATTGATCGCAAATTTTTTATTTCTTTTTCCGTTAGCTTTAATTGATTTTTCATTTTACGACATTCAATTTTTATCCGCCAATAACGACTGATAAAAAGCAGAAAACCAATAAGGACACCAAGTCCTAACATAATGGTCATGAGTACTGAAATAGGCATAGAAATAGTTTTAATGTAAAAGTTCACTTCAACCGATGCAGCATTTAAAGCAGCAAAACTCACTCCAACAATAATAAGTAGGATGTAAAAAACTAGCAACAATATGCGCATGAAGCTTTCCTTTCTACTGATTTTAATAATTGGCACTCATCATAGCATGAACAGGGATGAGAAGTAACCGTTATAACCTAGCGAATTGATGAAGCTGGCACTGGCTTCTCGTAGATAAAACACTCGAAGAGTATCAAATAAAAAAGGCGTGTAGTAACACGCCTTTTTATTATGCTATTAAAGAAGCTTATTCGCCTTCTTTACTCGCCATTTTTTCTTTCAATAAATCCCCAAGAGTTGTAGTTCCAACACTTTCAGTTCTTGAGTATTTTTTGATAGCTTCTGCTTCATCATGCGCATCTTTCGCTTTGACAGAAAGAGTTATAGAACGATTTTTACGATCTACATTGATGATTTTAGCTTCTATTTCGTCACCTTCTTTAACAACGGTAGTTGCATCATCAACCCGCTCATCAGAAAGTTCACTAGCACGAATAGTACCGGTAATATCATCAGCTAAAGCAACCGTTACTGTTTTTGCATCAACAGCTGTTACAGTCCCTTTAACGATAGCACCTTTAGTATATTCATCAGCAAACGATGCGAAGTTATCGCCTTCTAATTGCTTGATACCTAAAGAGATACGCTCACGTTCTGGATCGATAGCTAAAATTACTGCTTCTAGTTCTTGACCTTTCTTGAATTGTTTTACGGCTTCTTCGCCAGCAACTGTCCAAGAAATATCAGATAAATGAACTAGACCATCGATGTCACCATCAAGACCGATAAAGATTCCAAAATCAGTGATCGAACGGATCTTGCCAGAAACTTTTTGACCTTTACTATGGCTAGCAGCAAATTGTTGCCATGGATTACCCACGCATTGCTTCATACCTAAAGAAATACGACGTCGGTCTTCATCAATTTCAAGAACCATAACATCAACTACATCGCCCATTGCAACTACTTTGCTTGGGTGAACGTTTTTGTTGGTCCAATCCATTTCAGACATATGAACTAAACCTTCAACGCCTTCTTCGATTTCAACGAAACAACCATAATCAGTAATATTAGTTACTTTACCTTGGAGACGTTTACCAACTGGGTAACGTTCAACTAAATCAACCCAAGGATCATTGCCTAATTGCTTCATACCTAAAGAAACACGATTTCTTTCGCTGTCGAAGCTTAATACTTTGACTTTTACATCTTGACCTACTGATAGTAATTCACTTGGGTGCTTAACGCGTTTCCAAGAAATATCAGTGATGTGTAATAAACCGTCGATGCCACCAAGATCAATAAACGCACCGTAATCAGTAAGATTCTTAACGATACCGTGTAATTCTTGGCCATCATGTAAGGATTCTAGTAAGGCTTGTCTGTCAGCACTGCTTTCTTCTTCAACAACAGCACGACGAGAAACAACAATATTGTTGCGCTTTAGATCCATCTTGATAACTTTAAACTCAAGCTCTTTGCCTTCAAGATAAGAAGGATCACGAACAGGTCGTACATCAACTAATGAGCCTGGTAAGAACGCACGAATAGTGCCGATTTCAACTGTGAAGCCACCTTTAACTTTACCGGAAATAAGACCAGTAACCGTTTCGTTATTTTCGTGTGACTTAGATAATTTACGCCATGCTTCTTGACGTTTTGCTTTTTCTCTTGAAAGTAGCGTTTCGCCGTGGCCATCTTCAACGGAATCAAGTGCCACTTCGACAGTATCGCCTAGGCTAACTTCCAATGCGCCATCTTTGTCATAAAACTCTTCTACTGCCACAATACCTTCTGACTTAAGGCCAGCATTTAAAGTGACGTAGTCATCATCAATACCAATTACTTTGGCATTAATAATGGCACCTGGATAAAACTGAGCGCCGACAATACTTTGCTCAAATAGTTCTTTGAAACTTTCAGTCATGTTATTTAACTCTTTAGTGAATTAATGAAAGTATGAGTCCTACTCATCTTTCCCCCAACAAATTTAACCCCTCAATGATGCAAGCGGTCATCAATTAATTTTAATACATTGTTGAACACTTGTACAATTGATAAGCTAGTTGTATCGATCTTTATTGCATCATCTGCAGGTCTTAATGGCGCATGTGTACGAGCAGTATCCCTTGTATCACGTTTAGCCAAATCTTCTACAACCTGCGCGAGGCTAACATTAATTTGTTTCTCTTTCAACTGTAAATAGCGTCTTTTTGCTCTTTCTTGCTCATCAGCGTATAGAAAAACTTTCAAAACAGCTTCTGGAAAAACAACAGTCCCCATATCTCGACCATCAGTAACTAAGCCAGGTAATTGAGCAAAACTACGTTGTCGTTCTAATAACGCTGCTCTAACTTCAGGGATTGCAGCAATAGTTGAAGCATCTTGACCACATTGCTCACTGCGAATTTCTTGGGAAATATTCACTTCATCTAAAATAACTTGTGTTTCATTCGCATCAGAAGATTCAAATCTTAAATTTAATACTAAAGCGAGAGAAATTAAAGGTTCTATATCTTGAAGGTTAAGTTTATGTTTACGTGCTGCGAAAGCTAAAACTCGATAAATTGCACCGCTATCTAGCATGTTCCATTTAAGATGTTTTGCCAATAAATGACATAAAGTACCTTTGCCTGTACCACTAGGACCATCAAGCGTTATAATCGGAATTATTGTATTAGTCATTTTCCTTTACATCCTCAATATTCATATTTAACTTATTGGCAATGGCAACAAAATTTGGGAAAGAAGTAGCTACATTAGCACAATTTTTAATATGGATAACCTGTTTCGCAACGGCCCCTGCAATAGCAAAAGACATGGCAATACGATGATCACCTCGGCTATCGACATGGCCACCTTGAATAGTGCCGCCTTTAATCAAGGCTCCATCAGCAAAACTCTCTGCCTCGATACCTAAGCGAGTTAAGCCTTCCACCATAGCGCCAATCCTATCGCTTTCTTTATGGCGTAATTCCTCGGCGCCCTGAATTCGTGTTTCACCTTCAGCACAAGCCGCAGCAATAAAGAGAATAGGAAATTCATCGATTGCTAATGGCACCAGCTCTGCAGGAATATTAATACCTTTCAACGGTGCATAACGAACATGCAAATCGGCTACTGGTTCCTCACCCCATTGGCGCTGATTTACCAAGGAAATATCGGCACCCATTTTTTTTAATATAGTAATGATGCCTGTGCGTGTGGGATTGACACCGACATTAGAAATAATTAGCGCAGAGTCTGGTATAATTGATCCCGCTACCAAAAAGAAAGCAGCAGAAGAAATGTCTCCCGGTACTTTGATTTCTGTCCCCTGGCATTCTGATCGGTTATTAACAATTATTATATTCTTTTTTAATTCAACCGGATAAGAAAAAGTTTTTAACATAAGCTCCGTATGATTTCGGCTAATTCCAGTCTCTCGGATTTTGGTTTCACCCTGGGCATAAAGACCGGCGAGTAAAAGGCAGGATTTTACTTGTGCACTAGCCTCTGGCATCAAATAATCAATACCTTGCAGTAAAGCCCCACCTTTTATTTTTAGAGGGGGTTTTCCTTCATTGGTTAGAACTTCAGCGCCCATGGCTGTCAAAGGCTTACTAACCCGTAACATAGGTCTTTTTAATAAGCTTTCGTCTCCTGTTAATTCGCTATCAAAGGATTGTGCAGCTAATAAGCCAGCTAATAAACGAATACTGGTTCCTGAATTCCCACAATCAATAATAGTATTGGGGCATTTGAGTCCATGTTTACCAACGCCATGAATAATGACCTGCTGCTCTTTGGGGCGTTCAATAGAAACGCCCATACTTCGGAAGGCCGCCAAAGTAGCTAAACAATCTTCCCCATCAAGGAATCCCTCCACTACTGTAGTGCCTTGGGCAATAGATCCAAAAATGATAGAACGATGAGAAATTGATTTATCCCCCGGAACAGTCATAGTACCTTGAATTGAGGGGACAGGTTTGGATACGAAATTTAATAAGTTCATTAAGAATATTCCTCGGCAAATTCCTGCATAAAATGAACTAAAGCATCAACGCCGCTCATGGGCATTGCATTATAAAGGCTGGCCCGCAAGCCCCCCACCATTCGATGCCCTTTTAAGGCACTCAAACCATGGTGCTTAGCTTTTTCTAAAAAAATACCTTCTAACTTGGTATTTTTTAAAGAGAAACAAACGTTCATAATCGAGCGTGCTTCAGGCATTACAGAAGTGGTATAAAAATCGTTCGCCTGATCTAGATATTGATATAATTTAGCCGCTTTACGGCAATTCTCAGCAAATAAAGCATCCACCCCACCTTGCGCTTTTACCCAATCAAACATTTTTGCTGCTATATAGCAATTAAATACCGGAGGAGTTGCATATAGAGAATGATTATCTAGGTGCACCCTATAATCTAACATGGTTGGAATAGCATTCTGAAGCCCCTGCTCTAATAACTCTTCTCTTATAATGACGACTGTAAGTCCCGCATTCGCTATATTTTTTTGCGCACCCGCAAAGATCAAATCGTATTGCCGGATATCAATCGGCTCACTAAGTAAACATGAAGTCATATCCGCAATTAAAGGCAGGCCCTTAACTTTTGGCACATAGGGAAAACGAACTCCATTAATAGTTTCGTTTGGAGTGTAATAGATATAAGCCGAATTATCTTGAATTGCTAAGTCGTTTTGTACAGGAATAGTTAGATATTTATTTTCTTCTGTGCTTGCTATGCAATAGGCTTGTTTTAAATGTTGCGCCTCTTGTAAAGCCAATTTAGACCATATCCCTGTTACTATATAACCTGCGGGCTTATTTCCCACTAAATTTAAGGGGATCATGGCAAATTGGGTGCGAGCTGCACCGCCTAAAAACAAAACCCGGTAATTGGTGGGAATATTCAGTAATTCGCAAAGAGTTTGTTCAGCATGCTTTAATAATGCCTTAAATTCTTCAGTACGGTGGCCTATCTCAAGCACCGACATGCCTAAATTTTGCCAATTTAACAGCTCTTCCTGAGCCTCTTTTAAAATTGACTCAGGAAGCATTGCAGGACCAGCTCCGAAATTATAAGTTCTCTTCATTATCATTATCGTTATCATCAGTGTCTGAAACGTCTTCCGATGAATTATCTGCAAAATCTTCTGAGGATATCTCACTATCAGTCATATCAAGCCCTTCGGATTCCTCATCGCCTAGATCTTCAATTTTTTGCATCCCGACGACTAATTCTCCAGAACTAACATTGATCAAACGAACACCTTGAGTATTACGACCAATCACTGATAAATCGCTTATTTTGAAGCGGACTAAGGTACCTTTATCAGTAATTAGCATGGCCTCGTCATTATCAGTAACTTGAACAGAACGAACTACTTTACCATTCCGTTCAGTGACTTGGATAGAAATAACTCCTTGACCACCACGGCCTGAAACACGGTACTCATCGATATCAGTACGTTTACCATAACCATTTTCAGTAGCTGTTAAAATAGTCCCAGTGGGGTGAGCAACTACTAAGGAAATAACCGCTTGTCCTTCTTCAATACGAATTCCACGGACACCACGAGCAGTACGTCCCATAGGCCGTACTTTACTTTCTGGAAAACGAATTACCTTACCTGCATCCGTAAAGAGCATAATATCACGCTCGCCATCAGTAATGTCGACCCCGACCAAACTATCGTCTTCATCAAGATCAACAGCAATAATTCCATTCGAACGTGGACGGCTAAATGCTTCTAAAGCTACTTTTTTCACCGTACCTTTTTTAGTTGCCATAAAGACATAACTGTCTTCGGTATATTCACGAACGGGTAACATGGCATTAATTTCCTCGCCCTCTGCGAGCGGCAGAATATTAATGATTGGTCGCCCACGAGAAATACGGCTCGCTAAGGGTAGCTGGTATGCTTTTAACCAATAGAGTTTTCCAAGATTTGAAAAACAAAGTAAGGTATCATGAGTACTAGCAATAACTAGACGCTCCACAAAATCTTCATCTTTAACGTTAGTAGCCGATTTACCCTTACCCCCCCGTCGCTGTGCTTGATATGCACTTATCGGTTGGTACTTTACATAACCTTGATGAGACAACGTTACGACTACGTTTTCTTCGGTAATTAAGTCCTCAATAGTTAAATCTTCTTGCGAGGCAGAAATTTCCGTACGGCGTGGATCGCCAAATTGCTCTTTAATTTCTACTAGCTCTTGGCGGATAACCTGCATTAAGCGCTCAGGGGAGGCAAGAATATCTAATAATTCTTTGATTAATTTCAATAATTCTTCAAATTCATTAATAATCTTATCTTGTTCTAAAGCCGTTAATCGGTGCAATCTTAACTCTAAAATCGCTTGAGCTTGGGCTGGTGACAAGACATAGCCCTTTTCAGTCATACCAAATTCGGGTGGTAAATCATCAGGACGTGAGGCATTGCTACCTGCCTTCTCTAGCATAGCGCTCACTAAGCCAGGTTGCCATGTACGTGCTAATAAAGCATCTTTTGCGTCTTGTGGTGTAGGTGAGCGTTTAATAAGCTCAATCATCTCATCAATGTTAGCAAGTGCTATTCCTAAGCCCTCTAATAAATGAGCTCTGCTGCGCGCTTTTTTCAGTTCGAAAATAGTCCGTCGGGTCACTACTTCACGACGGTGCTTAATGAAGTACTCTAAAACTTCTTTTAAATTAAGTGTACGTGGTTGGCCATCAACCAAAGCAACCATATTAATACCAAACACATTTTGCATTTGAGTATGAGCATACAAATTATTTAAGATAACATCGGCCACTTCATTGCGCTTTAACTCAATAACAACACGCATTCCTTGTTTATCGGACTCATCTCGTAGTCCAGAAATACCTTCAATCTTTTTATCTCGTACTAATTCAGCGATGCGCTCAACTAAACGCGCTTTATTAACTTGATAAGGCAACTCATGAATAATAATGGCTTGGCGACCACTGCTTTCATCAGTTTCTATTTCCGTGCGTGCACGAATAACAACACGTCCTCTACCAGTGCGATAACCTTGAATAATTCCTGCGCGCCCATTGATGATGGCGGCAGTAGGGAAATCAGGCCCGGGAATAATCTCCATTATTTCATCTATACCTAACTCAGGATTATCCACTAAAGCCAAACAGGCATTAATAACTTCAGTCAGATTATGAGGAGGGATATTAGTGGCCATACCCACGGCAATACCTGAAGAGCCATTGACCAGTAAATTCGGAACACGGGAAGGAAGAACTACAGGGGCAAACTCCGTTTCATCATAGTTAGGACTAAAATCAACGGTTTCTTTTTCTAAATCCGCAAGTAAAGCATGAGCCACTTTCGACATTCTCACTTCGGTATAACGCATTGCAGCAGGTGCATCGCCATCAACCGAACCGAAGTTACCTTGACCATCAACCAACATATACCGCATGGAAAAAGGTTGTGCCATACGAACGATGGTATCGTACACCGCCGTATCACCATGGGGATGGTATTTACCGATAACGTCCCCGACTACACGAGCAGATTTTTTATAAGGTTTATTCCAATCATTACCGAGCTCGCTCATCGCATAAAGAACGCGGCGATGAACTGGTTTTAAACCATCACGGACGTCCGGTAAGGCTCGACCCACAATAACGCTCATCGCGTAATCTAAGTAGGATTGCTTTAATTCGTCTTCAATATTAACTGGCAAGACTTCTTTAGCTAGATAAACCATGATTTGGACGTGTCCTTATGCAATGACATTTAGAAAAATTTGCCTGGTAGCATAGCACATTGGGGTTTATAATTGAATGATTTCACACGTGAAAGAACTAGAAAACTTCTCTAATTTCAGTAAATTTGTATTATTCCTGCTAAATCATCGTGATTCGTACTATAGTGTACAAAGACCGCAGCGCAAATTTTATTTGGGATCCAATATTTTAAAAAAACCATGCTAAGATTTATAGATAAACTTAGGTTTAAATTGACTATAAGTACCCATTTTTATATAGTGCGGCGCTTATAAAAGAAAGAATGCTAAAAAGGCATCACAAATCAGGAGACGCTAATGACACAAAAAACCGCAAAACTTAGCATCGATGGGCATGGTACACTAGAACTACCTATCTATACGCCCACGCTAGGAAATGACGTAATTGATATTACGCAATTAGGTTCAATGGGTGTGTTTACCTTTGACCAAGGTTTTTTATCTACCGCCTCTTGTGAGTCGAAAATCACTTATATCGATGGTGATAAAGGAATTCTCTTATATCGTGGTTATCCGATTGAACAACTGGCTGAGAAGAAAGATTTCTTGGACGTAAGCTATTTATTACTGAATGGCGAATTACCTACAAAAGATGAAAAAAGTGGTTTTGTAAGCTTAATTAATAACCATACTATGGTTCATCAACAAATGTATCAATTCCTAAATGGATTCCGTCGAGATGCGCACCCAATGGCAATTATGGTTGGTATCGTGGGTGCTTTATCTGCCTTCTATCATGACACAATGGATTTGAATAATGCTGAAGATCGGTTCATCTCTGCTATTCGCTTGGTTGCTAAAATGCCTACCCTTGCTGCGATGAGTTACAAGTATTCTACTGGCTTACCTTATATGTACCCACAGAACAAAATGAGCTATGCAGAAAACTTCTTACACATGATGTTTGGCGTCCCTTCTGAGGAAACCACCCCAGATCCAGTACTGGTGAGAGCAATGGATACTATATTCACTCTACACGCTGATCATGAGCAAAATGCATCAACCTCAACAGTACGCTTAGCAGGTTCTACTGGCGCAAACCCCTTTGCTTGTATTTCTGCGGGTATTGGCGCTTTATGGGGTCCTGCTCATGGTGGTGCTAATGAAGCCTGTCTGAACATGCTAAAAGAAATTGGCGATGTAAGTCGTATCCAGCATTACATTGAACGAGCTAAAGATAAAAACGACAGTTTCCGTTTAATGGGCTTTGGTCATCGTGTTTATAAGAGTTATGACCCAAGAGCTAAAGTAATGCGTCAAACCTGCTATGACGTTCTTGAAGCGGTTGGTAGAAAAGACGAGCCTTTATTTAAATTAGCCATGGAATTAGAGCGCATTGCTTTAGAAGATGAATACTTCGTGGAAAAGAAACTCTATCCAAACGTCGATTTCTATTCAGGCCTAACTTTAAGCGCGATTGGTATTCCAACTAACATGTTCACGGTAATCTTCGCACTAGCACGTACAGTAGGATGGATGAGTCACTGGATGGAAATGGTGGCGAGTAAATCTCGCATTGGTAGACCACGCCAACTTTATACTGGCGAAAAAACTCGTGACGTGAAGTAATCATTTCAATATCTAGATTTAATGTAGGTTGAAGACTCTCCAACCTACATTACACCTCTTAAATAGAAGCCTTTATTTTATTTAAGGCGGAACACCACCCCGCATAAGCCTCATTAGTTTCTTGCTTAGATCTAATTGGTGTAAATTCTTTATCCATTTGCCAAATTGCACTTAATTCATTATAAGAATTATAAAGGTTACAACCAATTCCAGCTAAGATTGCAGCTCCCTTAGCGGTGGTTTCGATATCATTAGGCTTTTGTATTTTTAAATTACATTGATCGGCTAAAAATTGTAGAAACCAATTATTTGCAGCCATACCACCATCAACCCGTAAGCTTGATAAAGCAATTTGACTGTCCTCAATCATACAAGCCAAAATCTCTCTAGTTTGATAACAAACTCCTTCTAAAGCTGCTCGTGCAAAATGCGCTTTATTGGTTGAGCGAGATAGGCCAATCATCATTGCACCAGATGTGGCTAACCAATGAGGGGCACCTAAGCCTGTAAATGAAGAGACAAAATAAACCCCTTCATTAGAATCAAGGCTTTGTGCTAAATCTTCAGTTTCAGCCGAGTTGTTAATTAATTTTAACTCATCACGTAGCCATTTAACCGTTGTTCCGGCCTGATAAATACTTCCTTCTAAACCATAAACTGTCCTGTCTTTAATTTTATAAGCAACTGTCGTTAGCAGTTGATGCTGAGAAAATACTGGTTTATCGCCAGTATTCATTAATAAAAAACCTCCAGTACCAAAAGTTGCTTTCGCCATACCCTCTTGCAAACAACCTTGGCCAATTAAAGCGGCTTGTTGATCACCTGCAACCCCAGTAATAGGGATTTCTAAACCCAAATGCTCTTTACTAATCACCCCAAACTGAAAATCACTTGCTTTTACTTCTGGTAATACTGAGTTTGGAATAGACATTAAATCCAGTAATTCTTGATCCCATTGCTCCGTATTAATATTTAAAAGCATTGTTCTGGATGCATTGCTTATATCAGTAAGGTGGGCACCATTAGTCATTCGCCAGATTAAAAAACTATCAATAGTACCAAAAGCTAAATCGCCTTTAGCAGCCAATTTTGCAGCCTCTGGGTTATTTTCTAACAACCAATGAAGTTTACTGGCTGAAAAATAGGGATCAGGCAATAGTCCTGTTTTTTGCTGGATTAATAAAGCATGCTGTTGTAGCTGCTTACAATATTCTTGTGTACGCCTGTCTTGCCATACAATAGCGGGGCTAAGGCATTCCCCTGTTTTTTTATTCCAAATGAGGGTTGTTTCACGTTGGTTAGTTATCCCACAAGTGATAATTTTTTGAGCATCTACTGGTGCAATAACCTCTTTTAAAACTTTAAGCGTGGCTTGCCATATTTCTTCGGGATTATGTTCAACCCATCCTGGATGGGGATAATATTGCTTCAGAGGGAGTTGACTATGAGCAATAAGCTCCCCTTGATTGGTATACAGCATTGCCCGTGTACTGCTTGTTCCCTGATCCAAAGCAAGCAAATAATTCATGAATAATCCTTTTAAATACAGTTTTCCTAGATTGAACTATCATAAAATACAGGGCCACCTCATGAAAAAAATCTAGCTTAAATCGGTAAATAATGAGAGGCTAGCTTCATTTAAATGGATATAGGAATGAAGCTGGAAGAAGGATTTTTAGATTTTTTTATTTCA
>NZ_RZGQ01000350.1 GCF_003989735.1 Legionella sp. km772
GGAAAATCAAATAATCACTATAAAGATCAAGCATATCCATTTAATTCCCTCCCTAAAATTAAGGGCGGAATTCTAATGCTTTTTAGTCAAACTACAAGTTTATGTGCGTAACATGAGTGAAAAATGTAGTTATCTTGAAGGCTAAGTGAAATTAACACCTTTAATCCTTAATAAATCATCCTTATCCGTACTTATATTGTAGCCTTTTTGTCCTTTGAATATTTTTAAGCCGAATTTCAAATACATAGAAATATGTATAAAAATTAACCACGAATGATCCGTAAAATACTTTACATTATTTTATGACTAGCTATAATTACTGATAACACACCCGCCAAGCCTCTATTGACCAAGGTCAGCAAGCTCAAATCGTGCGGGTTTTTTTATATCTAAAATTAGGTGGCCAATGAAGGCAGTTTTCACCAAACCAGCAATTACACCAGAACAACAAATTGAACTTCTTAAGCAACGCGGATTGATTATCTTTGATGAGGCGCGAGCTTTATGTTTTCTTGAAGCAGTTAGCTTTTTCCGACTAACACCTTATATGCGGCCATTTCAACACCCTGATAACCGTCATCAGTTTTTATCTGGAACAAAATTTAGCCAGCTTACCAGGCTATATGACTTTGATAGAAAGCTTCGATTATTAATAATAGATGCCGTTGAACGAACTGAGGTTGCCATTAGAGCCCATATATCCAATAAATTAAATGCACTATATGGATCACATTGGTACTTAGATAGAATTTATTTCAAAAAGAATTATGACCATTTGCGCTTAATTCAAAATATTCAAGGCAAACAACAAATCGCACTTGATGACTATGAACGTGAGTGCCAACGCATTGATGCTTTGCAAACAGCCGATGAAGTTTACAAAAACCGCCTCAAACTCAAACGCCAACAAGAAAGTTATGCTCGGCATTATACTCTAACCTATAATGATCCTGAGTTAATGCCTTCCTGGGCAATGTTAGAAGAATTATCCTTGGGCGAACTATCCCACCTATTCAAAGGATTAGCCAAAGATAAGGATAAAAAAATTATTGCCAGTGGATTTGATCTCTTTGCTCCATTGCTTGAGAGCTGGCTTCACACTTTAACAGTAATCCGTAATATCTGTGCTCATCACGCGCGCCTATGGAATCGAGAGCTAGGAATTAAACCCGCTTATCCAACGCAAAAAAACTTGGCATGGTTCAAATAACCCCTGTTTTAGTGAGCACTGAGCGTGCGTAATCCTGCCCTGATGTGTTATGATTTGGGCATGAATTAATGATTCAATTGCTCTTTAAAAAGATCTAGAGAAC
>NZ_RZGQ01000351.1 GCF_003989735.1 Legionella sp. km772
TCAAATAATCACTATAAAGATCAAGCATATCCATTTAATTCCCTCCCTAAAATTAAGGGCGGAATTCTAATGCTTTTTAGTCAAACTACAAGTTTATGTGCGTAACATGAGTAAATAAGTTACTTAAAAGGAGGAATTATTATGGAATGTAAATGCCAAGTATGTGGTATGGGTGTTAAAGGGATGTCGTGCAGTAAATGCAATGCCTCATTAGTTGCTGATACCATCACCTCAAAAGACAATAATAAACTACAGGTAGCGAAATGTCCGAATGGATGTGGAAAAATTAAATCGCCAGTCTGCTGTGGTCAAGACATGACCTGTTCTTAATTGAAAATAATCCAAGTCCAGTGGTTCATAATGGCTTGATTTGGGTAGATAAAACAACCGTCTTATCATGTGCCACGCTTTGGTTAGCAGTGATATACTAAATCCTTTAAGGCAGAATGTCCTCGGCCACCTTTACTAGATGCACTAATGTCAGGGAGGGTTTTAAGCCTTAGTTGCTGCTAACTCATTTTTCTGCGGATTATTCTGTTCAGTTACCCTAATCTCTTTTTGGGGATTAGGGCTAAAAAGAACAATTCGAGAGTGATGTTTTTCAACCGTTCTTCTGTGCGCAATGCTCACGATCGTTGTGTCTTTTAATTCTTTTACGGCCTTATAAACGTGTTCTTCGCTTTCTTCATCAAGAGAGGAGCTCGCTTCATCTAAAAAGAGCCAAGCTGGTTTTTTTAATAAAGCACGGGCAAAGGATAGTCGTTGTTGTTGCCCCCCCGATAACTCTTTTGCCCACGGTCTTTTTTCCTTAAGTTGGGTTATAAAATCATCCATTCCTCCCACTTTTTGTAAGGCGGCACGATATTGCTCCTCACTGTAAGTAGTTACGGGATCAGGATAAGCTAAAACAGCCATTAAACTATCATAGGGCAGAGTAGGTTTTTGCGGTAAAAAATAGAGGTTTTTTCCTGCGGGAAGGGCTATTTTCCCATCACCATACTTCCACGTTCCTGAAATGGCTTTAAACAGAGTGCTCTTCCCAAGCCCTGAAGGGCCTTTTATTAAAAGATGTTCGCCTGGTTTTAATTTTAAATTGAGATCGCGCATGATGTTCGTCGTGCTGGAAGCTTGGGGGTGAACTAGATTTAAGTGCTTAATGTTAATTGAATCTTTGTGCCGTTCCTTTCTAATAACTCATGTTACGCACATAAACTTGTAGTTTGACTAAAAAGCATTAGAATTCCGCCCTTAATTTTAGGGAGGGAATTAAATGGATATGCTTGATCTTTATAGTGATTATTTGATTTT
>NZ_RZGQ01000352.1 GCF_003989735.1 Legionella sp. km772
TTGATTTTTTTGATGCAGTGTAATAATTTCGCTTTTTGGTCATTCTATTCCCCTCTTATATTAGAAGAATAGCTCTTAAAAATACCTTTTTTTCGTCTAAAAATCCGCGCCTATATCAAAGTAAGCCCATCAGGAGATTAAATAAATGAGTTTAAGCAAATTAGATCTAACGACTTTAGCAAAAGCCAATCCCTATCTAACCCTTGGCAATGCTGATGCTTTAGTAGAACATCAAGAAATACTAGACAGTTTATCGGAAACCGACCAAAAAGAGCTCGCTACCAACTTATTATTCCATTGCCCCGACAAAGAATTAAAAGCCTTAGGCCATGCTATTCGCGCTATTAAACCACACGATAAAGACAATGGCTGCTTTTACCATGTGCTTAATCGTGGTTTTGAAACTAGAAGTAGAATTAAAGGCTTATATGACCCAGCCAATGCTCATCCTCATTATCTTCTTTCTGGTGCTGATTTTGCGGCTGATTTATTTAATGAGTTCGCAGAACTTTCTGCGCGCCTTTTAGATAAAAAGGAGTTAGCCATTGCCTGTAAGCTTGCGTTAACAACCCCACAAGAGGCGCGTAATAGCTTAGCCCGAAATGTACGAACTGCTTTTCCAGATAGCCTATTGTCTACCAAATTAGGTGCAGCTTTTGCACTAAGAAGAGAAATAGATGTCTCCTTATTAGGTGATGCGCCTTACAATTTCTTTTTAAGTGCTGAGTTTAATAAAGACAGTTATTTAGAGTTTGCCGAATTATTTCAGCTAATTGATGATAAAGTAGAGGAAATTGCCGCTAAAATGGCAGGAACCCCCGAAATAAAACGGGCGCAAGTTTTAGAAAATATGATTGCCCTCTTCCCTGGTAGCAGCTTAGTTGAGAAAACCACTGACTTATTTGCCGCACCGGTTAAAACCAAAGCGCCTGTGAGTGGCATGTTCCAAGTAGCAAGCCCTAAAGCGACGAGCACACAAAAGGACTCTACCCCAACCAATACTTTCTAATCAACCTTTTACCTAAGCTGGGTCGCTCTGGCCCAGCCCAATATGACGCCTCAAGCACACTCTATTTCGCCTTTATAGCAAGCCCTTAAATTATTTTATTTCATTGATCTTCCTAGGCTTTTTATAATAAAGTCCGGTTTTTTAGAATAATATTGCGTCTCTTAAATCAACCCATCTAAATTACTCATGTTACGCACGGTCAATTTTAAGCTGCCATATTTTTAAGCTCCTGCCAAGCAATCTGGTTCGCTCTAAGAATCAATTTGTACTTAATAGCAAAGTGATTTAAATGAGT
>NZ_RZGQ01000353.1 GCF_003989735.1 Legionella sp. km772
ATCTTGCGTTTCATTGCAAGGCTTCATATCATATTCTTCAAATATGACTCGATAATACTTTGCCACAATAGCACCTAACAGGTTTTTAATTGAAGCTAGTATTACCGTTTTAACATCTATTATCAACCATAAAAATTACACTTCCAGGCTTAATAAACCTACGCTAGAAATAGTGAAACAGATGATTGTATTTATTTTAAGCGGTGTATACTTAGGAGTTAATTGAATCAAAAAATTTTTATGGGATAAAAAAGAAGCAATAAAAACAAGCCCAAGTAAAAAAACCATGATCCCGCAAATTTTAGCTATACCTAGCGAGGTTTTTTTTGAAATCATTATGCTTCCTATTGATGCACAATTTCTCATCCATTTGTCTTATTTAGTAATATCGACAAATTTAATTTTAACTGAATATCCGTTATTATAGATTTTTCTATACTTAGACCATTAAATGAATCTAAAAGACCGTCCTTTTGTTATCAAAGTTCAGCAGCTTAAGGATATTGTAGTTAATCCGGTACAAAACCCTTTTTCTGATTATGAGCCTGTTCGTACTGGTGAAGCAGCCCTAACTAAAGCAATTCGTCGCTGGCATGTTACAGGACGTTGGCGCTTCTCCCAATTTATCATCTATCTACCCCCACAAACCTTTCAAGAAATGGATTTATCTAAAGCCAAAGAAATGCTCCACCATTACTTACAAAATCAAATTAATGAACACAGCGACCATATAGTTTTATTTAAAAAATACATAAGCCGAGTATTAATCAACTCATTTTTATTTCTTGGCTTTTGTCTCATACTCGTTAGCCTTATTAATAATCAGCATCTAATTCCCCACCTTGCCCCAATCATAAGAAAAGTATTATCAGAGGGTTTCACTGTAGTTGGTTGGGTGGTTTTATGGCGCCCTATTGATCTTATTCTTGATCGTCTAGGAGAACTCCGTCGCAAAAACCTTATTTACCATAAACTCATTGAGGTCCCTTTATATTTTAAAGAGGAGCATCAAGATTTAATCGGCCCCTGCAATAAATCGGATAGATCATCAGCATGATCCTCCTCGTCTTTTAAAATTTCCTCCAGCATACGGCGAGTAGTGGGATCACCGGTACCAAACCACTGAATTAACTCTCGATACACCATTATAGCGATGCGTTCAGCAACTAAATCTTCTTTTACTAACTCATGTTACGCACGGTCAATTTTAAGCTGCCATATTTTTAAGCTCCTGCCAAGCAATCTGGTTCGCTCTAAGAATCAATTTGTACTTAATAGCAAAGTGATTTAAATGAGTT
>NZ_RZGQ01000354.1 GCF_003989735.1 Legionella sp. km772
TAAGTAAACGACCAACATGCCAATAAGTATGCACAATAGTCTTATTGACCGCATGACTCAGCTGAGTTCTTGCTTCACTCAAAATCAAACGTATGGAATTCAGCAGTTCAGGATTTAAATCAGTCAGATTAGTCATGAGGTTATCTCTATAAGGCTAAATAATAACATTGGCTTGCTCAAGAGCATTATGAATTTCCGCCACTCTAAGCTCAGGAAGCTTACCAAGAAACCATTGGTTAATTTCCTTTTCAGAAGTATGAAGAATTTTGGCTAGTGTACTTATTCTATAACCAGAACGAGCATATTTGGACTCAATAAGACTGCCAAACGGCTTTAGTACTTGTTCAATGACCTCTTTAGAAATGGGTTTTACCCCAGCAGTAAAGCCAATTTCTAATGCTCGATTAAAATGCGAGATAATTTGTAAGGGAGTAATTAAGTTAGCTGTTAAATGTGATAGTGCTTCTGCAGTGATTACTTCACTCCATTTTTTATCTTTAATAATGCATTGAGCAATTGCCCATTGTAAATAATGATCTTTTTTGCCAATAATTTGTTCATCTAAATCAATAACATAAGATCTCGAACCAATCTCTTCCATTTTTGATGAGCGGATTGTATTTTTCAGTTTGGGTTGCCCCGCTAAAACAATAGTTAATGTTTGCCCACTTAGTTTCGCCATCTCTGAGAGCTTTTTGAGGGACGATAATGTGTTTCCATGCAAATCTTGAGCTTCATCAATAAATAGAACAACGGGTTTATTATTTTCTTCCATTAACTTTACGAAATTGCGATCTCGAATTTCAGGCGAGGTTGATATCTGTGCTGGCTTATCTGATTTATTTAAGTCAATTAATAAAGCTGTTAATAGTGTTTTAACGTTAACCCCCTCTCTATCTGAACTATAGGAGTAACTCACTATGCATTTACCTTCTTTCTTTAAATCACGCATCAATTGATTAATAAAAGTAGTCTTGCCAGATCCTACAGTGCCGCTAACAGCAATTAAACTTCCATAATTGAGTGCCAAATTTTTAATTTTATCTTGTAGTCTTTTTATCTTGTCAGTGGCATAAAAACCCGCTTCTGAAAGCGGTTTAACAAGACCAAACTCTTCTAGTGCATCCAAAATCATAGTTATTCCTTATCTGCTGCTAATTTTAACGCCATATAATCATTAAGTTGTTTTATTAATAGATCATGCTCTAACGTTTGCTCTGTCAACGCATCAATAAACTGTTTCTGCTTTTCGTTTAACAAACTTAAGGGTTTTCCAAGATATTTTGCCATAGCTA
>NZ_RZGQ01000355.1 GCF_003989735.1 Legionella sp. km772
ATCAAATAATCACTATAAAGATCAAGCATATCCATTTAATTCCCTCCCTAAAATTAAGGGCGGAATTCTAATGCTTTTTAGTCAAACTACAAGTTTATGTGCGTAACATGAGTTATTAAATGAATCAGCTCTTCCCCAGCATACGCGTGCTATTATCGATATTAAGGGTGCCTTTGCTGGAGTTAACAATCTTGCCGTAGCCCAAGAAATTGCAGCCCATCTACAAAGAAACCCCGCGGCGTATAAAAAACCACTAAGGCAGGTATTGTATTTTAATGAACAGCAAGTCTTGTGCGCTATTGATATTAACAGGCCTAATAATCCTATTATTCTAGCAACCAGTGATCCCAATGTTCTTAACCGGGTATTAGATTCAAGCCCAGAAGAGCGCTTTACTTATTTTGATCAAATCCATATTACTGGTACCGATATTAGCCAAGAAGAAAGCACGCATGCCTTAGTCCTCGTAGATGACAAAACCGGCTTACAAGAATTTTTGCAGGGAAGTATGCGTCTACGGCAATTAGAATTGCAGCAAAGTATGGAAATTATTGTTCCTGAACGCATGAACAATATCACTTTAGATGAACTGTACTTTCAATTTAAAAGCAATGATGAAACGGCAGTATTTAGAGATACACCCTCTGCGGCAAAAGGACAAATGCGTAATCATATACGCCGTCATTTCCTTTCCCTAATTCAAGATCTTCCTTCTGAAGAGGCGGAGAAAAAAGCACTCTTAATGAAGCATTTTCGTCCCTTCTTTGAAGATACAAGCTCTCTTGATCTATTCGCTTTATACGGGAAACTTAACAAAAACCAAGCCATAGAAAAAATATTAGGTGGGTATAAAGAACAATTACAACAATTATGGCAAAAATGCTTACTTGCAGCCGAACTGCAAGCCCATCAACAAGATATTGCCCATCTATCGACTAAATTAGAACAAATCATTAATAAAGCCCTACCTTTTTGTTTAGCAGAATATGAAAGCAATGAGGATTTTTTTGCTTTAGAAGTAGAAGTACAAAAAGAAGTGGAAAAAGAAGTAGAAATGGAAAATTTAGCGCTTGATGAATCCTATGACTCCGAACTTATTCCTTGTTCAACACGTAATTGGCCAGTCTATGTGGATTATAACCACTATTTTACCGACAATTATTATTCACTCATGTTACGCACGGTCAATTTTAAGCTGCCATATTTTTAAGCTCCTGCCAAGCAATCTGGTTCGCTCTAAGAATCAATTTGTACTTAATAGCAAAGTGATTTAAATGAGTTT
>NZ_RZGQ01000356.1 GCF_003989735.1 Legionella sp. km772
CAATTAACTAAAAATCAGATGAAAAGGCAATCTATTAAGCGGCTCAGAAAAAATGCTGGATGGGATGATTCTATTTTAACCACTATCTTATCTCAAAATTTTTCATGAGGTGACCCTGGGTTGTTTGTAATGAAATCAGACGTAAACTAGTTTATAAAGGGTTATGGATAAAAGGCAGTTATCGTTATCGTGATCCGCAAAATGACTTACCTAAAGATTTTGAGGAAAACAAAGAGTTTTATTATAGAAAGTTGGGTTTGCCAATCAATCCAAAAGATTTCACAGAGCTGTTGAAAACAGAGCTTTTTCAAGCATTAACATCACTTAATAATTCAATCCCCAGTAACGACAAAGTCAGCATTTTAAATAAGAAAAATGGTCACATCAAAATATCGCCCTCTTTTCCTCAGAAATCGCCTGAAAATATTATCGAATTGCAGCAAGAGATCATTAAACGCTGGGGTAACATTAACTTGTTAGATGCGTTTAAAGAAGCCAACATTCGAATCGGGTTTATCGATCATATGGAAACAGTGGGGCAATTTTCAAGATTTGAAATGGATAAACTAGTTACACGCTTATTATTAGGCTTATATGCCATTGGCAGTAATACTGGCATAAAGCGAATAAGTATTGCCAATCCGGATGCAGACGAGTCAGATCTACAATATGTCAAACGGCGATACATTAACTCAACCAATGTGAGATTGGCCATTCGCGAGGCAGTCAATGCTGTTATTAAAGTGCGTGATCCTACAATTTGGGGAAATGCGACAACCAGCGTTGCTTGCGATTCAAAAAAACTAGAATCATGGGATCAAAATCTAATGACAGAATGGCACGGTAGATATCGCGGCCATGGAGTTATGGTTTATTGGCATGTAGATGCTAATTCACTTTGCATTCATTCACAAAGTAAAACATGTACGTCGTCTGAAGTCGGATCCATGATTAAAGGAATTTTAGAACATAGTACTCAAATGGATCTGAATGCTGCTTACGTTGATACCCATGGTCAAAGTACGATTGGATTTGGGATAGGTAAACTACTTAATTTTGAAATTCTACCCAGGCTAAAAAATATTCATGAACAAAAACTATATGTTGTATCGGATTCTGACACAAATCTGTATAAGAACTTAATGCGTATTTCACTGAATTCGATCACTCGTTTCACTTTAAACGATCACCTATTTCACTCGAAATCGATCAGTGATTTCACTGAAAATGATCACTGCACTCAATCTGCAGCGATGCGGAGATT
>NZ_RZGQ01000357.1 GCF_003989735.1 Legionella sp. km772
AAGAAGCGCTAAAAGCATACTATAAAAACCCCTGCCACAGTGCTTGGCGTTATCTGTCTAAACCCAATTATTGGATGCATCAACAGGCTTCTTACGTCTATGTGGATGAACAAGACCGAAGTCTAAAATGGTCTAGTTTTCAAGAATACCAGTTCCTAATTGCCCTCTGCTGGCTTGCTGCCAAAGATGACGCTATCCCACCTACCGATGGCCATACTCTTGAAGGGCGAATTGAGCATTTTATCCGTGAGTTGATGCTCATTGGCCGGGCACATAATTGGGATAAAACCCGTGAACATAAAGGTATTAGAGAAGAATACGATGATTTAGAGGGAGATAAGCCTTCGTGTTATTCCGGAGTCAAACGCCGCTTATTCCAATCAGTAATCGGCCATCCTTTACTAAAACTACTTACTGACGACGACATCAGGCAAGAAGTGCGGGATTTTGCCTTAAGTTTATTTAAAACCAAAATAGCAACCCTGAACAACAAAGAGGCCATGAATGAGGCTTATAAGGAGTATGTCACTACCCTAGACCCAGACAGTGCTAAGCCACTTGCCTGCCTTAATTTCAGCGCTGAGGAGCAAGCCCAATGTGTAGCTCAATTAACTCAGAAATACGGGGATTCGTTTACCAGTAGTCATTCGTTTAAAATGCAAGTTCATTCTTTGCTTGCCCTTGACCCTAACGCCGCAAATGTCTCTGACCGCTATCATGCCTTAAAGCTTGATGGCCTTACCAACCTCTCCTTTTATCTTAAGCAGACCCAAGGTAATCCGCATGGCTTTTTTGGTTCTCAAGCAAGAGAAGAGATAGAGCCTGAGCAAGTGGATAATAATTTTAATAATAAATCCCGCATGCGTTAAGGTTTTTCGATTTTAGAAAACTAATACGAATCAGTAGTAGCCTAATATCAATACAAAATAGGCTTTGAAATGGGTAATATTTTATACATTTCATCAATCAAGGTACCGGCCACCAGGACCTCCCCCCTATACTAGTAAATAAGGTCTAAAATCAACATCGGGGAAGTCCTTAAAATTGAGCAGAGGCGCTACTGATTTAATTTTGAATAATAGACGGTATATGCTATGCCTAAATAATAGCAGCTTTATATTTATGCCTAAGTTACTCATGTTACGCACATAAACTTGTAGTTTGACTAAAAAGCATTAGAATTCCGCCCTTAATTTTAGGGAGGGAATTAAATGGATATGCTTGATCTTTATAGTGATTATTTGATT
>NZ_RZGQ01000358.1 GCF_003989735.1 Legionella sp. km772
TCTCCTGGCCTATGGACTTGTGGATAAGCCATTCTGAGAGTAAGGTGAATGAACTAACAAACCGGGAATAGCTCTTATTTTTCCTGAATTTTGTTCCAGATCCCCGGACCTAGCTAATACATACAGCAATCACTGCAATACATAATAAAATAGTAGTAATGATCAATAAAAAAATATTTAAAAAAGGAATTACAAAAGCGCAAAGGGCGCCAAAACCTGTGATAATTAATACCCCAGAACTAGTATGCCAATCATAGATAGTAGCAAGTTGTTGACCAATTATTCCCGTAACTAGGTTTCCCACTACCTCCACACCAGGAAAAATAGGTGCAACAGGGCTTACATGGAGATCGTTTAATAAAAGTGCGGATGAACCAACTATTGCGATTGCACCAGCTAAATCCTCGGCCTTAAAATTACCGCGTAACACATCAGTTGCGGGAATATAAGGGAGCGTAAAAGGTCCTCCCCAAAAGGGTATTAAAACCTGGCCATAATTATTGGTAGGAATAAAAGTACCAGCCACATCAATGCCATAAAGCTCCTCTCCCCGTAAGGTATGGTGCATTATTAAATCCACATGATCAGCTAATAAAAACCGCATAGCCGTCATTAACGCAAGACTTGGGTAGACTTTTCCATTGATACTCCCTAATAATAATCCTCGACGAATAATGCCGTCTGAATCGGGCATGTTGGTTACAAATCCACCATGTCCCGATGCTCGCATTAATAAATCGATGCTTGCATTATAACCTTTGAAATACTGTATTTTAAATTTTCTAGGATTAAGAAGCTCCCCTTTACTATTACGAAGTGGGTTTGGCAAGGTACCCACTCTTAAATCAGATAAGTTATGAAATAAAAAACCGAGAGTTACATCATAATTTTTTAGCACGCGAGCCAGAGCTTGATCATTATCCACCTCAGGAGCAATTTCATCGAGCATTTGCTCCAAGGTACTATTATTGATGTGATTATTTTGCTTAAAGAGAGTTGAGCTACTCATCGTTTTTAATTTATTTTTTAAACTAGTAGCATAGTTAATTTCTGGACTGGACATCACCATGTCCATACCAACCACCACAACGCCTGCGTTTTGTAAAGCGGATAACAATTGCGCTACAGGGCCACCTCATGAAAAAAATCTAGCTTAAATCGGTAAATAATGAGAGGCTAGCTTCATTTAAATGGATATAGGAATGAAGCTGGAAGAAGGATTTTTAGATTTTTTTATTTCACTT
>NZ_RZGQ01000359.1 GCF_003989735.1 Legionella sp. km772
CCTGGCCTATGGACTTGTGGATAAGCCATTCTGAGAGTAAGGTGAATGAACTAACAAACCGGGAATAGCTCTTATTTTTCCTGAATTTTGTTCCAGATCCCCGGACCTAGCTAAGTGTGCTGACGTCTATTTAATTCTGCCTGTAGAATGTTTTTACACTGAAGTAAGTCTTCTTCACTTAAGGCGGCAAAAGTTAGATCTATATAGGTTTTCCCATCCAGAATATGGCTTAATTCATGCCACAATACTACAGCATCCAAATCATTATAAACTTTAGTTATCCTGCGCATGTCTTGCAGAGGATCTAGATACTCTACAACCAGTTGTTGAGGGCTTAGGACTTCGCAACGATTAGCACAAGGCACACTTAAGCAAGCATGATTAAACGTTTGCATGAGCTCACTAGAATAACTAAGCCTAGGATTTACCATAATTTGTGCGGGGGGAAACTGACTGTTAGGATAGCGTCTTGCAACGCCCTCTACATGGGCAGGCAGTTCATAAAAAACACCCACGATTGTGAAACAGTAAGGCTTTTCTATCTCAGCGCATTGATTGGCTGCTATGCCTGCGCCTTTAGTTTTAACTAAGGTGTCTTTAGCAATAATTATCTGTCTTTCTAATTCTTGCTGCTCCTGAAAATTAGGTTTTTGCGGAAAAAAAATTCCCGGCTGATGCAAAATGGGATCACCAATAATACGAATCAAAGGCTTTGTTTGGCTTACAAAATAGCATCGGCTTTGTGTTATTTGATATAAAGCATGGTAATGCGTGTACCTTTTTCTGTTAGCTTCATCTACCCAGAATAATTTATATTCCACATAGTGCCCATCAAGATTCGTATAGGTGCTGCAAAACTCCAAAGAATCCCAGTTTTGACAAAGAGAGGAGAATTTTTGTAAGCGTTTTAAATCATTTTCAGAATAAATAGATGTTTTCTTTATAAAAGCCTCAGCCTGTCTTCGAACATGCGCCTGCTCTTTTTGTAAAAGATAAATTGCTGTACAGCGTGATTTTAAAGTTTCTATCGCGGTGGTTGGATGATAAACAGGATTCATTAATTTTTCTTTGAATTCATTAAATAGGTCCCTGCATTGAAGTTTCATGGAAGGTTATTGATATAGGCGCGGATTTTTAGACGAAAAAAAGGTATTTTTAAGAGCTATTCTTCTAATATAAGAGGGGAATAGAATGACCAAAAAGCGAAATTATTACACTGCATCAAAAAAATCAAA
>NZ_RZGQ01000036.1 GCF_003989735.1 Legionella sp. km772
CATCATCATACTATCAAAGTTCCTATCGCGGGAGAGGGGGTAGATCGAAGTGAAATTAAAAAATCTGTGACCAATTCAAAATAAAATCTTGTCTATAAAAACTTCAGGGACGTTGCCTAGTAAAAAATTTAGAAATTAATGAAGATTATGATGTAAATGATTGCGAAGATAGTTCAATGGGTAGATCGTTTATTTAACAGAAGTTTTGAATGAGCAAGCAAGCTTGCTTCTAGAGCGATTGCAAGTTAGCCCTTACTTAAGGGCCGCCTTATTAATTTATAAGCTCACTCAGGAAAAATAACAGGTCAAGCTCGTTTTCACCCATGTATCGAAGTCCTATGTGAATCATTTAAAATTTACAGCTTGCTTGCATCCTAATCTAGATTTAAGCTCGACGTGCAAAGCAGCGATAAAAATTTTCCGTGGTGATATTTGCTATTTCTTCGTATTCCATGCCTCTCAACTGAGCGATAGTTTCTGCCACATGCTTCACTAATGCTGGATGGTTTTGTTTTCCGCGAAATGGGACTGGTGCTAAATAAGGAGAGTCCGTTTCGATTAGAATGCGATCAAGAGGAATTGCTTTCGCTACCTCTTGTAAACTCTTTGCATTCTTAAATGTAACAATCCCTGAAAATGAAATATAAAAATTAAGATCTATTGATCGAAAGGCAATGTCTAAATCTTCAGCAAAACAATGCATTACACCACCAACTTGTGCAGCACATTCTTCTTCCATTAATTTTAAAGTATCTTCAGCTGCTTGACGAGTATGAATAATAAGCGGCTTTTTTGTAGTTTTTGCTGCATAGATATGCTGCCGAAAGCGCTCTCTTTGCATTTCTTGAGTCTCTGGCGTCTCAGTGCGATAATAATCTAGCCCTGTTTCTCCTATTGCAATACAAGAAGGATTAGCAGCTAAATCAATTAAAGCCTCTGCAGTGACCGGCCTATCCATTTCACTATTGGGATGAACGCCCACCGAAATGCTTATTTCTTTGTAATCTTTTGCTAGTTGTTCTAATTGAGGATAATCATCTAAGTCCACGCAAACACATAAGAAGTGTTCGACACCATCGTGACGAGCTCGGGATAAAACCTCAGCCATGTCCTGATTAAAATCGGTCAAATCTAAAAAATTGAGATGACAATGAGAGTCTACAATCATTTAATTCCTCTAGGTTTTCTATTAAGGTACTACTAACTAAATAGTGTCGGTAATTTGGTTGGATTTTAACATGCCTGCTAAATGGGTTTCTATTTTATTGCATAAAGTTCTACTGTTAGCTCCCTCAAATTGTACACCAATTCCAGGTGGTTTCCCGCCTTGAGCCCCTTTAGGGGTAATCCATACCACTTTACCACTAATAGTATGAGGTTGAGCTTCATTAAGAAAATTAATTACTAATTGAATAGGATCACCAAGGGAAAAACTGGGATTTGTTCTAATAAAAAGGCCACCGCCCTTAATAAAGGGCATATAGGCTAAATATAAAGAAGCTTCAGTAGGAAAAGAGCAAGTAATATTTTTTACTTCCGCAACCATAATTCTTCCTTTAATTAACCAAAAACAGTAGGCTCATTCACCAATATTCAGAGCCAATTCCTACCCACTTTGAGTGGAATTCATTGAATGTTCTAGTGAAAATAATAAGTCTTCCAACACTAAAAGTTGATTCATATTAATATTATGGCTTAATTTTTTTAAAATATTATTAATTTTTGCAATTTGTTCAAAGATAACCAAAGGACTGAGTCTGACTTTCAATGTCATTAATCCCTCATAAGAGGGGCTATCAATTGCTAGAGTGTTAATATTCAAATATAGGACTTGGGAATAAACTAAATACAAGAACCATAATAAATTATTCAAATCATACTGGCTCCATTGAGAAGCTAAGATGCAGGGGTTTTGCTTTTTATCCAGGAGTGAAAGTAATTCCGCAATTAGCGAATCCGCTTGTTTTGCTAAAACAGCGCGTTCGGAATGTTCAGGATAATAACTAGCCAGCTCTAATAAATTGCTTATTGAATTATCTTTTTCTGAGGAAAAATGCACTAACTGGCAACGGCTTAAAATAGTGGGCAATAAGGTAGCCAGTTGCTCTGCAATTAAAATAAAATGAGTATTCTCTGCAGGCTCTTCTAATATCTTTAATAAGGCGTTGGATGAAGCACTATTTAATCGCTCAGCAGACTCCATAACTATTATTTTATGAGAAGAGCGTTGTGGCGTTAAAAATGCCCCTTGTTGCAACTCACGTATTTGCTCTATTTTGATTGCGGAACCCGTTTTTTCTGGCTTAATCCAATGAAGATCGGGATGCTCCATACACTGCGTCATCAGACAATCAGGGCACTGACCACAGGGTTCCGTTTTCTCCAGCGCTTTACAATGCAAGAGCGCAGTTATTTTAAGGGCAAAATCAGCTAGGCAATAATGTAGCGGTCCTACGAAAAGGAAAGCTTGAGGAATTCTCTTATTTACAAAGGCATTTTGGATCATTCGCCATTGGCTAGGATGATTGGAGGTCATGATTACTCTAAAAATTGACGTACTGCATTTTTTATATGCTCTTGTACTTCTAACAAAGGCAGTGTCGCATCAATTTTAACAATATCTTCACGGCCATGAATACATTGCATATACATTTTATGGACTTTATGAAAAAAATCGATAGTTTGTTGTTCAATGCGATCGAATTGCCCACGCAATTGCGCTCGTTTAATACCCAATTCAGGGCTTAAATCCAAATATAAAGTTAAATCAGGTCTAAATCCATTAAGACAAAACTCAGATAAGTGCTTAATCATCGTTGAACTTAATTCCCTACCACCACCTTGATAAGCCATCGTTGATAATTCAAAACGATCTGCTATAACCCAGGTTCCTTCTTGCAAAGCAGGCCTAATGACCTCTTTTAATAACTGGACGCGAGCCGTGTACAGCAATAATAATTCACTTTTATCATCCAAAACATCTTTATACTTAGGATTTTTAATAATACTTCTCAGCTGCTCCCCCACCTCAGTGCCACCAGGTTCACGAGTGGTAATAGCCGCAATTCCAGCATGGTTTAAAAAATCTACTACAGTAGCTACAGCAGTGGATTTTCCCGCGCCTTCCAATCCCTCAATAACAATCAGTTTACCGGACTTTAAACTCATTAGGATCCCTTGCGTTTATACTGGTTAATAGCTTGTTTTTGTTCTTCATAAGTTTGAGAAAACTGATGGGTACCATCTCCTCGAGCCATAAAATAGAGATAATTAGACAATTGAGGGTGTGCTGCTGCATCAATAGCCTCTTTACCCACCATAGCAATAGGGGTAGGAGGTAGACCACGGTTTTGGTAAGTATTATAAGGAGAGTTTATTGATAAATCTTCATGCGTTAAGCTACCTTTGTATGTATCCGCCATCGCATATATAACCGTAGGGTCCATCTGCAAAGGCATATGCTTATTTAATCGGTTAATTACTACACCAGAAATTAATTTTCTTTCCTGAGGAACTGCGGTTTCTTTTTCAATAATTGAAGCAGCAATTAACAATTCATAAGGGGTTTTATAGGGTAAATTAGGGCTACGATTTTCCCAGCATTCATTTAAATAGTTTATTAAGTTCCGATGTGCCTGCTGTAATATCTTTTTAGCATCTGAACCACCCGCATAGCGGTAGGTGTCAGCAAGTAATAAACCCTCAGCATTGGGATGGGTTTGTTTAAAATCAGCCCATACGGAAGGATCATAATTTAAATAGGCAGCTGCCTTTAAATCTTGTTCAATTTTTTTCTGGGTAGTTCCGGCAATAATAGTAAAATTAAAACTCAATACATCACCCTTTGCTACACGATGTAATAATTGTAATGGAGTTTCACCAGGATTAATTTGATAAACGCCTGCTTTTAATTGTTGTGCCAAATCTTCATACTGAATAAGTGCAACCATTAGTTTGGTTGATTTGATTAGTTGCCTCTCTTTTAAAGTATGCACAAATTGAGAAGCCGTAGTTGATTTATCTAAGGTGATAATTATGGGTGATGCATTACTGGCTAATAGAGGAGTATTGATTAAATTATAAAAAATCCAAATAAAAAAAAGAAAAGACATAAAAAACAATAGGATTATTCCTAAAAAAAGTTTTTTATGTCTTGAGAAATAGTTCATTTAGATTCGTTTAAATAATAGGCTTCCGTTTGTCCCACCAAAACCTAAGGAATTGCTAAGAACATAATTAATTGTTCTTTTTTGAGGTGTATGCGGTACATAATTTAAATCACATCCTTCATCAGGATTATCTAAATTAGTGGTGGGAGGTGCTATCTGATCACGAATAGCTAATACGCTAAATATCGCTTCAACCGCACCAGCAGCCCCTAATAAATGCCCGGTCATTGACTTGGTGGAGCTAACCGCTAAATCATAAGCATGTTCTTTAAACACTTCTTTTATTGCTTTTGTTTCACCCAGGTCATTTAAAGAAGTGGATGTACCATGAGCATTAATGTAATCTACTTGTGTAGGATCGATATGAGCATCTTGAATGGCCGCCAGCATCGCGCGAATAGCGCCATCGGCATCTTCATCAGGTGCAGTGATATGATAAGCATCCCCGGACATACCAAAGCCTGCTAATTCTGCGTAAATTTTTGCACCGCGAGCTTTTGCATGTTCGTATTCTTCTAACACTAAAACACCAGCACCCTCACCCATCACAAAACCATCACGATCTTTATCCCAAGGACGGGAGGCCTTGGTTGGCTCATCATTGCGTTTAGAAAGAGAGCGTACCGCTGAAAAACCAGCTAAGCATAAAGGGGTAGTAGTCATTTCCGCCCCGCCGCAAACCATCACATCGGCATCTCCATAGGCAATCATACGACCTGCAAGGCCTATATTATGAGTTCCCGTAGTACAGGCAGTAACCACAGAAATATTAGGCCCTTTGAGGTTATGTCTTATTGAAATCTGTCCAGCAACCATATTGATAATACCTGCTGGAATAAAAAAGGGAGAAACTTTGCGCGGACCACCAGCTACTAATTTGTCTTGATTGTTAGTAATGGTTTGAATTCCGCCTATTCCTGCGCCAACCGCTACACCAACGCGCGTGGCTAGGGCCTCATCTATTTTTAAACCTGAGTCAGCAATGGCTTCATCAGCTGCAACCACACCGTATTGAGTGAAAAGATCCATTTTTCGAGCGTCTTTTAGCGGAATATGATCCTCAACATTAAAATTCTTGACCTTAGCCCAAATTTTTGTGCTGTACTCACTGGTATCAAAATCATCAACAGTACCTACACCACTTACGCCAGCTAATATATTTTGCCAAGTTTCTTCTACATTAAGTCCAACAGGGGTTAACATACCCATGCCAGTAACAACTACACGCCGCTTATTCAATGAAAACTCCTCGAAAAATTAAGCATTTTAATAATGGTATTACTTAAAATATTTGCCTTTGTATAGATAGGCTTGTCTATAAGAGGCTGAGCCTTGGGTTAACATTAGCTTAATGTCGACTTTTTACTGAATCTTAAGCTAAAGCCCCAACTACTTTGTGTATAGCCATCCCTTCTAGAAGAAGGGATGTTTATTATTAAGTGCTACCATAACTTGACATGGTTCAAGCAAATGAACCAATGACAAGTCTTTTGGCGTCTTATGAGCTAGATTCGCTCATTATTTTACCTACTACAATAAGATGCCGATATTGCAGCAGAAGAAGAATTAAGCTTCTTCTTTATTCATGTTTGATTCGATGTAATCAATAGCTTCTTGAATCGTGGTGATTTTTTCAGCTTTTTCATCAGGAATTTCAGTTTCAAATTCTTCTTCTAAAGCCATAACCAACTCTACAGTATCAAGAGAATCAGCACCTAGATCATCTACAAACGACGCATCATTTTTCAGTTCTTCTTCTTTAACGCCCAATTGCTCAACAACAATTTTACGAACTCGATCTTCAACTGTACTCATAACTTGATTTTCCTCTTTCGATTGATTTAAATAATTTTAAATTCTGTTTGGTAGTTTATTAAATTATACAGATAACGCAAGTGCATTAATCCATATACATCCCGCCATTGACATGAATTGTTTCACCTGTGATATATTTAGCGCTATCTGACGCTAAAAAAGCTACTGCTTCCGCAATATCTTCTGCCTGACCTAGCTTACGCATTGGAATTCTTTTTAACATTTCGTCTTTTACCATATCGGGTAATGCAGTGGTCATGTCAGTATCAATAAAACCAGGCGCTACTACGTTTACGGTAATTCCCCTACTTCCAATTTCTTGAGCAAGTGATTTAGAAAAACCAACTACGCCTGCTTTAGCTGCAGTATAATTAACCTGGCCTGAATTTCCGCTTGAGCCTACAACTGAACCGATAGAAATTATTCTACCCCAGCGAGCTCTAAACATTGGCTTTAAACACGCTTTTGACATACGAAAAATGGAATTTAAATTAGTCTCAATTACTTTAAACCATTCTTCATCATCCATGCGTAAGAGTAAATTATCGCAAGTAATCCCCGCATTATTAACTAATATAGAAGGATTTTGATTATTTTCCGAAAAATAATCCATCAATGTATCAATTTGCTCCGCGTTCGTAACATCCAAAACCAAACCTTTACCTGCTAAATGCTCTTTATCGAACAAGGCATTGATAGACTCAGCACCTTTTTCTGAGGTAGCAGTACCAAAAACAAAAGCGCCGCTTTGAGCTAATTTTAGAGCAATAGCTTGACCTATGCCACGACTTGCCCCCGTTACTAGAGCAATCTTACCTTCTAAAGTTTTCATAAATCATCCTCAAGCTGGAATATGAACTTGTTCCATTAATTGATCTAAACTAATAGTATCGTAGATACATATCGTAGTTAAACTACGTTCAATTCTCTTTGTTAAACCACTTAATACTTTTCCGGGGCCACATTCAATCAGCTGGGCAATCCCTCTATTTTTAAAGAGTTGGATCGTTTCTACCCAGCGCACTGGACTATATAATTGTTCTTTTAAACGCTCACGAATGTGCTCGGCAGAATAATAAATGCTTAAATCCACATTGGAAATCACATCAATAGCAGGACGTTTAAAGGGCGTCGCGGCTAAGCTCTCAGCGAAAAGTTCAGCCGCTTCCATTAATAAGGGGCAATGACAGGGTACGCTCACTGGAATTATTTTAGCTAACCGTGCACCTGCTTCTTCAGCCAAGGCAATAGCTCTTTGCACTGCTGGAGTATGTCCTGCAATAACAACTTGTCCGATAGCATTATAATTTGCCGGGGTAACTTGTTCATTCGCTACACTTGCACTAATACATAAATCATTAACTTGTTGATCGCTTAAACCAACAATAGCAGCCATGGCACCAAGTCCCAAAGGAATGGCATTTTGCATCACTTGACCACGCTGAGCAACCAAGCGGACCGCATCAGATAAAGACAATGCATCAGCACACACTAAAGCAGCATACTCGCCTAAACTATGCCCAGCCATTAATTGGGGTTGAGGAGCTCCCTCTTTCATTAATAAACGGTAAATGGCCACATCGGCAGTTAACATAGCAACTTGAGTATATTCTGTTTGATTTAGCTTCTCTTCAGGGCCATTTTGAATTAAATGCCATAAATCATAACCGAGGGCATCAGAGGCTTCTGCAAAAAGATCCGTCACAATAGGATATTGCGGAAGAAAATCAGATAACATTCCTATTGACTGTGATCCTTGTCCAGGAAATACAAATGCTGTGTTAATCATAATAGAAACAACCCTTAATCTTATTAATAACGAATAACCATTGCACCCCAAGTCATTCCACCACCAAATGATTCTAGGAGTAATAACTGATCTCTTTGGATATGATTATTTTTAATCGAATAATCTAAGGCCAGAGGTATAGATGCTGCCGAAGTGTTACCTTGATTGGCAATGGTAACAATGACTTGCGACATAGGAAGAGATAATTTTTTAGCGATAGCTTGAATAATACGTATATTTGCCTGATGAGGTATTAGCCAATTAATATCAGATTTTTTTAATTTGCTAATTTCCAATACTTCATCAACAACATCCCCCATTATATTAACTGCGAGTTTAAACACTTCATTACCACGCATATTGATGGTGCAACGCTCCTCTGAGCTGGTGCCATTTTCTAAGGTTAAAAATCCCTCTTTATCATACATCGAGTGCAATACACTGCCCATAATGCCTTGACGCTCACTGGAACTTAGAATCACTGCACCAGCACCATCGCCAAATAAAATACAGGTAGAGCGATCAGTCCAGTCAACCACCTTAGACATACTTTCGCTACCAATAACTAATACATGTTGGGCACTACCTGTCGCAATATATTGCTTTGCCATATCCATGGCATAAACAAAACCACTGCAGGCTGCACTTATATCAAAAGCGGGTATGGGCTTGGTTATCTTTAAAGCATGTTGCACATTACAAGCCACACTTGGAAAAAAAGCATCTGGCGTACACGTAGCGACAATAATCAAGTCAATTTGTTCAGCTAGCATAGAGGCTGAGGCAAGTGCTTGTTCAGCAGCCTTAGTAGCCATAAAAGAAGTCGTTTCATGAGATTCAGCGATAGCTCTACTAGAAATACCTGTACGTGAAACAATCCACTCATGATCCGTATCAATCATGGTTTCTAATTCGGCATTAGTTAATTGTTTTTGCGGAGAATAACTTCCCGTACCACTAATTACAGCATTCTTCATAACAGCAATCCCTGATTTATAAACTCGTTTATTTTATCACGAACTAAATCTACAGCGTTGTTTTTAACTTCAAGCATCGCTTGTTCAATGGCCACTTCAAAACCCAATTCGTTAGCTCCGCCATGGCTTTTTACAACAATACCATTTAAGCCCAGCATACTTGCGCCATTGTGGCGAGAGGGATCCATGCGTTTTTTTACTTGATTTAGAATAGGAAGAGCCGATAAGCCAATAGCCTTAGTTAACCAATTCTTTTTAAATGAATCCTTCAATACGGTAAGCAAAAATTTTGCTAAGCCTTCACTGGCTTTTAAAGCTACATTGCCAACAAAGCCATCACAAACAACTAAATCCACATCTCCGGTATAAAAATGATCACCTTCAACATACCCCACATAATTGAGTAAAGAACACTCTGCTAACATATGGGCAGTACGTTTTACTTGATCATTACCTTTGATTTCCTCAACACCAATATTTAGTAAGGCTATTTTAGGATTACGATGTTCAATAGCTTGAATAAGTGCAGAACCCATCACTGCAAATTGAAATAAATGTTCAGCACATGAGTCAACATTAGCACCTAAGTCGATAACCCAAGTTTTACCTTTTATTGTGGGTAATTTGGAAATAATTGCTGGTCTGTCAATACCTGGTAAGGTTTTTAATACATAGCGCGCTGTTGCCATTAAAGCGCCAGTATTTCCTGCACTTACACAGGCTTGGGCTTGTCCTTCTTTAATTAAGTTAATAGCAACGCGCATGGAAGAATTTTTTTTGTTGCGTAAAGCATGTGATGGCAGCTCATCCATCTCTACCAATTCTGAAGCATGAACTATCGAGAATTGGTCAGAAGATAAAACACCGTATTTTTTTAACACAGCACTTATTTTATCTTGCGCCCCGACAAGGATTAACTTTAAGTCTGGATTTTTTTTAGCTGCGCGAACACAAGCAGGAACCACGACGTTTACCCCGTGATCCCCGCCCATCGCATCAATAGCAATGGTAATTTTTTTCAAGAAGATTACTCTTTTTCGTCTGCTTCGTAAGCGTTATCAGTATCGATAATTTTCTTACCACGATAGTAGCCATCTGGAGTCATATGATGACGTAGATGTGTTTCACCAGTAGTAGGATCTACTGAAAGTGTTGGCTTAGTTAAGGCATCGTGAGAACGACGCATATCACGACGTGAACGTGATTTCTTATTTTGTTGTACTGCCATTGTATTACTCCTAATTCGTAAAGCCGGAATATTACCGATATTTTAACTGCAATCCAAGTATTAATTACATAAAATATCAATAAGATTCAGTTTTTCCAGTTAAATATTGATTAACTTCCCCATCACAATCCTTAGTTTCCTCATGAAACTGAGGCACATAAAGATGCAGCTCATCAATAACCAAGTCCTCTAAATTGACTTGATAATTAGAAGAGACAATGCACTCATAATGTTCTAATAACTGCTCTGCGCGCTCATCATCGCGAGCAACAGCAATTGTCGTTGGATTATTATATATTAAATTAAATGCATTGAGGCAGCGTTGACATGTAACCGTAAGTTCGCCACTTACCACTAAATGCATTAAATAAAAATCTTCTTTGGCTTCCACTTGATAAGTCACATTGACTTGGCAGGGAGAAGCTAGAAAAGAAGGTAATCGAGCACTTAGGTTAAGATGTTGATTTTGTGACCCGTGCTTAGTTAATTCCTGCAAATAGAGCATCTATTTAATATCCAAATAGGATATTATCACTTTATTTGCAGGATTTATCAATTAATTGAATTAATTTAAGTCAATTATAATTCAGATTTCATTTTTAATACTTTAGTGCAGTATTTTATTGATCTTTAATTACCTCACCTACATTGACACACTTACCGTTTTGCCATGCACAGTTCAAGGTACTCCCTCCAGTGCCAGTAAAGGTTGTGGGTGAGCAGCAATTGTCTTGCTGCATTATTCCTGCACAGTCAGCCGCTGAGGTAGTACAATTTGCATAAGAAGGACTAGCGAAAATAGCACCGATAGCGATACAAGCATAAGCCGTTTGACGAATTGATAGCTTGTTATAAGCAAAATTTTTCATTTGTGTATTCCTCAAAGTAAGCACTCTATTATAGGATAGTATAAATTTATTAAAACTATCCAAAAATATGGTTTTACACCACTAAAAATATAGAGCTACGTGGATTACCCGATAAACTGAAAATTCGCTACCCCCTAATGGCAACTAAGCTTTCCTAATAAAAATCACCATTTACAGTAGTTTTATGAGATAATAACTATTTTATAGTCCCTTTATTTTACAGCAAATTTAAATTATGAAAGCAAAAGTTATTATTGGTATGTCTGGCGGCGTAGATTCTTCCGTAGCAGCATGGCTGCTAAAAGAGCAAGGCTATGAAGTAGAAGGCCTATTTATGAAGAATTGGGAGCAAGATGATCGTGATGATTTTTGCCCAGCCGCACAAGATTTAGCTGACGCTCAAGCGGTATGTAACCAATTACGTATCCCCTTGCACAGTGTTAATTTTGCCGAAGAATATTGGGATCGCGTTTTTCAACATTTTTTAAATGAATATGAGAAGGGCCGAACACCTAATCCTGATGTTTTGTGTAATAAAGAAATTAAATTTAATGCTTTTCTAAACCATGCCTTGTCCCTGGGTGCCGATCTTATCGCCACAGGGCATTATGCTAAAAACAAAATTGAAGGGGAGCGTGGGTACTTATTTAAAGCAAAAGATAGAGACAAAGATCAAACCTATTTTCTGCATGCTGTAGAACCGAAGGCTTTAGGGAAAACCTTATTCCCAGTTGGTGACTATACTAAACCCCAAATTCGTGATTTTGCTAAAAGTCTTAACTTGGCTACTCACGCCAAAAAAGATTCCACAGGAATTTGTTTTATTGGTGAAAAGCGTTTTAAAACCTTTTTAAATGAATTTATTCTTGCCAAACCCGGTGCAATAAAAAACACGGACGAGCAAATAATAGGACAACATGATGGACTCATGTTCTATACCTTAGGGCAACGACAAGGTTTAGGAATTGGCGGTTTAAAAAATAGTATGGACGAGCCTTGGTATGTTGTAGATAAAGACGTCCCTACTAATACTTTATATGTCGCACAAGGCAGTCAACACCCAAGGCTATATGCCCAAGGCTTAATATGCAGCCCTATCCATTGGTTAATTGACAATCCCACCAATCAATTACCCCTAACTTGTTATGCAAAAACAAGATATCGCCAAACAGAACAAGCCTGTATGATTTCACCACTTGATAATGAGCAACATTATGTCATGTTTTCTAGTCCCCAAAGGGCGGTTACACCAGGACAGTATGTCGTTTTTTATGATAAAAACCAGTGTTTAGGTGGGGCGACAATAGAACAAATAATTAGATAAAGGTTATAATTTATATAGGTATTTCACTAGAAAAATAGATTGGAGTTAAAAATGGCCGCGATTGATGTTTCACCCAATACCAGTACTGATATTCAATTTTCTGTTAATGCAGCAAATAAAGTAGCTGAATTAATCAAAGAAGAGGAAAATCCCAAACTTAATCTTCGGGTTTCTATCACGGGTGGTGGCTGCTCTGGCTTTCAATATGGTTTTAGCTTTGATGAAGAAATTAATGAAGATGATACTATTGTAGAACAACAGTGCTCAAATGGCGAGAATCCCGTAAAATTACTCATTGATTCAATGAGTTATCAATATTTACACAATGCCGAAATTGATTATATTCAAGGTATCCAAGGGGAGCAATTCGTTATTCGTAATCCCAACGCAAAAACCACTTGTGGATGTGGCTCCTCCTTTAGTATGGAAGATGATGACGATTATTTATAAATAAATGTTGGGTTAAATGACCCAACATTTGTGTTTTAAACCAATAGGCCCATTAATAGGGTTGAATAATCACCTTTGTTCCTATTTTAATAAAATTTTTACTCAACCAACTTGCTTCACTAGGTTTTACACGAACACAGCCATGGCTTGCGTTATAATTTGGCAATTCATAGGAACCATGGATAGCGTAGTATTTACTAAAAAACATACAATACGGCATAGGTGCACCACCTCGGCCTACGGGGTAACGAGTAGAACGACAACCAGCTCCGCCTTTACTGAGAATGCTATACACTCCAGCAGGTGTTTTGCACCCACGACGTATATCTTTGCAATAATGACTACCTCCAGAGCCCTTCCCAGTTCGCACCACTTTTCCGCTGTCATTAATTGCTTTCCAGGTTAAGGTTTTCGGATTATAAATAAAGGTGTTCGCTATTGCACTGCTAGAAAATCCTATCGATAATAATAAAGAAAAACCTAAAATAAATTTAAAGCGGGTGTTGGACCATTCCATAATTATTCCTAAATTATATTTCCATCACCTACATTTTAGATTATTTTTTGCACAATTCAACCCGTTTAAAATCATCGTGTTATATATTTCTCATAACACTAAGCAAATTTATAATTTATGTCCTACTATTAACTTGAGACAAACAAAAAAGGATAATTAATCATGTCTAAGAAATTAATCATCGCTGCAACATTAGCAATAAATAGCTTAGCAATTCCTTATGCTATTGCGGCAGATAGTGAGGCCACTCCACCTTCTACGGACAGCTCAGAGATGTCAAAAGATGCTTGGCTAAAAGCCATGGACCCCATGTTACCCGGTTTAATTTGTAAAGGTTTCATGAACGATAGCGATCTTAAAAAACGCTTCGATGAATTAAAAATTACCTATGATCAATGCGTCCAAATGATTCCTGACAGTCAGAAAAAATGTCAAGACCAAATTTATGCAAGCATTCCTGCCACCATAAACTCAGATACTGCTGGAACTTGGGGAAAAACATTAGGTGAGTGTATTGGGAAAGACTTTGCTGAAAAACACTTAGTACCAAAATCTTAAATTTTCAGTACGTGCCCATTCGGGCACGTGCTACTTCAATCTACCCAATAATTTACTCCAGATTTTTTTTCAAGAAAACTAACAAAAAGCTCATGTTCACTAAGCTCTATCTCGTTCGCTTTTACAATAATAGCATTACTAAGTTGCAGTTCCTTCTCTTTGCTCTGGATAACGTTGGCTGTAATCTCGGTTTCTACTTCCGCAAATAGGTTACCCTGGCCTCCAGTCATTGCCAAATAAACAAAAGCTAAAATTTCAGCATCAAGCAAAGCTCCATGAAGTTGCCGGTTTGAGTTGTCTATATCATAGCGTTTACATAAAGCATCTAAGCTATTTCTTTGACCAGGATGTTTTTCACGCGCCAACTCTAAGGTATCTAAAATGGAGCAATAATCCTCTAGCTTTTTATTCCACTGAACATGTCTAAATTCAGAGTTGAGAAATCCCACATCGAATGGAGCATTATGAATAATTAACTCTGCCCCACCAATAAATTGCAAGAACTCAGCACGGATATCACTGAAGAAAGGCTTGTCTTTTAAGAATTCATCACTAATCCCATGTACACGAAAAGCTCCTTCATCTACTGCTCGCTGAGGGTTTAAATATACATGGTAATGATTTCCAGTTAACTTTCTATCTATCAGTTCTACACAGCCAATCTCAATTACTCGGTGGCCTTGTTCATGCCCAATACCTGTTGTTTCGGTATCTAATATTACTTGTCTCATTTTTCTACCTTTCTGATACACAAAACACCTAATGTAGTAAGAGTATACTCGGCTTGTAGAAGCACAACTCAGCTACATATTTACCTTAACTCCTCAATCCCCTTGTTGGCTAGAGCATCTACTAAATCATTTTCTATATGTCCTGAATGTCCCTTAACCCAATGCCAAGTGATGCTATGTTTTTTGGCCAGCTCATCCAATAATTGCCATAAGTCGGCATTTTTTACAGGCTCTTTCTTAGAGTTTTTCCAACCATTTAATTTCCACTGCCTCATCCATTCGCTCATGCCTTTTCTTAAATATTGTGAATCTGTATATAAATCCACGGTGCAGGAGCGCGTTAGCGCCTCTAAACCTTTAATTGCAGCCATTAACTCCATGCGATTATTGGTGGTTAAAGGCTCTCCTCCATGCAAGGTTTTCTCGACTTCATTATAACGAAGCAAAACACCCCAACCACCAGGGCCAGGGTTTCCTTTACACGCACCATCAGTGTAAATTTTGACAGTCATATAAAAACCTTAATTATTATAAAACAGCATTATAAATCGGCTTGCACAAAGGCACCATCTAAAATACTTCTTTTTACCAGCGCAATATCGGGGGCAAAATAACGATCTTTATCATAGGGAGGAACAAGAGCTCTCACTTTATTATAAAAAAGCTCTAATTTAGGTGAGGTTTTTAAAGGCTTATGAAATTCTAAACCTTGAGTTCCTGCGAGGAGTTCAATCGCTAGAATAGTGGACGTGTTATCGAGCATTTCATGTAAACGGCGTGCCGCATTAGTTGCCATCGAGACATGATCCTCTTGATTGGCTGAAGTGGGCAAACTATCTACAGAATGTGGATGAGCTAAAGCCTTATTATCGCTTGCGCAAGAGGCTGCGGTGACATGAGCAATCATAAAACCAGAATTAAGTCCCCCCTCTTTTACTAAAAACGCCGGTAAATTGCTGAAATGATGATCAATTAATAAAGCAATTCGACGCTCTGAATTCGCCCCTATTTCGGCAATGGCTAAAGCTAAATTATCGGCAGCCATAGCAATGATTTCACCATGGAAATTACCCCCTGATAAAATATCACCTTGTTCTGAAAAGACTAAAGGATTATCTGAAATAGCATTAGCTTCTACCTCTAACGTGCTACTTACAAAACGAATTTGATGTAAGGCAGCCCCCATAATCTGCGGCTGGCAGCGTAAAGAATAGGGATCTTGTACCCTTGTACAATTCCGATGTGAGTCACGGATCTGGCTGCCTGCCAATAAGGCCCGGTATAAAGTGGCTACGTCTCGTTGAGCTTCATGGCCGCGAACTAAATGAATGCGATCGTCAAACGGTACATCACTTCCCATCGAAGCATCGACTGATAAAGAGCCCGCAACCAAAGCGGTTTCAAATAACTGCTCAGTTTTGAATAAAGCGGTTAAAGCCAGTGCGGTAGATACTTGAAGACCGTTCAATAAAGCAAGGCCTTCTTTAGCTTCAAGTTCTAAGGGTTCTAGGCCTGCTTGTTTTAAACCTTCTAATGCAGTCATTATCTTGCCTTTATAGCGTACCTCCCCTACACCTAATAAAGGTAAAGACATATGTGCGAGAGGAACTAAATCACCCGAGGCGCCCACCGAGCCTTTACAAGGAATGCAGGGATAAACTTGATGATTATAAAGGTTAACTAGAAATTGAATAAGCTCGGGGCGAACCCCAGAATACCCTTGCGCTAAGTTATTTATCTTTAGTAATAATATTAAAGCAACCACATCATCTGGCAACAACTCTCCTGTACCACAAGCATGAGAAAGAACGATATTACGCTGTAATTGTTTTAAATTCTCATTTGAAATTGTCTGATTAGCCAGAAAACCGAAACCCGTGTTGATCCCATAAACAATTTTTTTACTTTCTAAAACTTTAGCCACCGTTTTATGAGATTTTTGGATAGCATCCAAAGCCTCGTCTGATAAAGAGCAAGACTGTTTGCTCCTAATTAATTCCCTTATTAGTTTTAATGTAAGTTGGCCTGGTTTAAGAACAAAATGAGCAGTCATCTAAAACTCCTGTTTAAAGCATTGGTAACCAAAGATTATTTTCTGTAGCACAACGTTTTGCCAAGTCATAACCCGCATCAGCATGACGCATCACTCCGGTAGCAGGATCATTATGTAAAACTCGTGCTAATCGCGCTGCAGCCTCATCACTGCCATCAGCAACAATGACAACACCGGCGTGCTGTGAAAACCCCATACCCACACCACCACCATGATGAAGGCTTACCCAGGTTGCCCCACTTGCACAATTCAAAAGAGCGTTTAATAGGGGCCAATCTGAAATTGCATCGCTACCGTCCATCATTCCTTCTGTTTCACGATTAGGACTTGCCACAGAACCTGAATCCAAATGATCACGACCAATAACTATTGGCGCCTTAACTTTTTTAGTTTTGACCATCTCATTAAAGGCTAAAGCAAGTCTTGCCCTATCTTTTAACCCCACCCAACAAATACGCGCAGGTAAGCCTTGAAACGCAATTTTTTCTCGAGCCATATCTAGCCAATGATGCAAATGCTTATTATCAGGAATTAGCTCTTTTACCAGGGCATCTGTTGCGTAGATATCCTCAGGATCACCGGATAATGCTACCCAACGGAATGGACCTATACCTTCGCAAAACAAGGGTCTTATATAAGCGGGGACAAATCCTTCAAAGGCGAATGCATCGGTTTCTCCCGCCTCATATGCCATTTGCCGTATATTGTTACCGTAATCAAAAACAGGAATACCTCCTTTTTGAAATTCAAGCATTGCATGAACCTGTTGGGCCATGGATTTTTTCGCCGCCTCGACCACTTGATGAGGGTGAATTTTTCTCATTTCGGCCGCTTTTTCTAAGGACCAGCCCGCTGGTAAATAGCCATTAAGGGGATCATGGGCACTGGTTTGATCTGTCACTAAAGCAGGTTGCGCCCCAAGCTCAACTAATTTGCTGAAGATTTCAGCTGCATTTCCAAGAATAGCAACGGAAAGTGGCTTTCTAGCTTCGCAAGAATCATTAATCCAAGCCAAAGCTTCTTTCAAATCCCGTGTATACCTATCTAAATATCGCGTTTTTATTCTTTTGTGGATGCGACTTTCATCACACTCTACTGCTAAGACACTAGCTCCAGCCATAGTTCCGGCCAAAGTTTGCGCCCCACCCATACCCCCCAAACCACCGGTTAAAATCCACCGACCTGATAAATCACCTTGATAATGTTTTTTTGCAGCCGCGACAAAGGTTTCATAAGTCCCTTGGACAATTCCTTGTGACCCAATGTAGATCCAACTACCCGCAGTCATTTGTCCATACATCATCAAGCCTTTTTTATCTAATTCATTAAAATGCTCCCAAGTTGCCCATCTAGGAACTAAATTAGAGTTAGCAATAATAACTCTGGGCGCATCTTCATGAGTCGTAAAAACACCAACTGGCTTTCCTGATTGAATCAGAAGCGTTTGGTTGTTTTCTAATTTTTTTAATACCTCGATAATTTTATTAAAACAGTCCCAATTTCTTGCAGCCTTGCCCAACCCGCCATAAACAATTAATGAATCAGGATCTTCAGCCACCTCAGAATCAAGATTATTACATAGCATGCGCAAGGCTGCTTCTGTTAACCAGTTTTTAGCATCTAACTCTGTGCCTCGTTTCGCAGCGATATGATGTTTTTTTATTTCTTGATCCATTAATAACTCCCTTAAAAATAATCATCGCATGATACACCAGTCCCAATTGGACGGAAATATGATAAAAAAGATTGAGGATAAGTATTAATTATAGCGTTTTCGAAATTTATCCGAATAGTGTTCATATCAATCTTATGATATACTAAAATTTACGTCTTTAAATATTAGTATTAAGTGATTGATTAAAATGGAAAAACATCCTAAATCTCTTCGTGTTTTTTTCGCCACAGAAATGTGGGAGCGTTATGGCTTTTATGTAGTCCAATCACTTTTAGCTTTGTATTTAGCCCAACATTTTCAATGGCCAGATAAAGAAATTTATGCTTTGGTGGGTTCATTTACAGCTTTAACTTATCTTTCTCCGGTTATTGGTGGTTGGATTGCTGATAAACTAATCGGACAAAAAAGAGCGATCCTATTAGGCGCTTTAGTACTCTTTCTAAGCTATTGCTTATTATCATTATTCGAATCAGATATAGCCCTCACCTCCGCCCTAGCCGGGGTTGCCGTTGGCACAGGTTTATTAAAACCCAATATATCCTCCTTGCTTGGCAACGAATACCTCGCCGATTCACCACGCCGAGAAAGCGGATTTACTATCTTTTATATGGGGATTACCACTGGGATTATTTTAGGGACTACCCTTCCTAGTCATTTGAGTAAACATTACGGTTGGTCAACTTCCTTTGCTAGTGCAGCTGTCGGCATGGTCATCGCTTTTATGGTTTTTCGTATTGGTATTACTGTATATAAAATCAAAGATTACAATGCATATAGTTTTCAGTATAAAAGCACCATTAAGGCTTTATTATTAATGGCTGTTCTTTGGTCTTTATGCTTTTATATTTTAAATTCCCCTGAGTTAGCTAATCTTATGTTCGGTGGAGTAGTTTTGTTTTCGGCAATGTATATTTTGTATGCCGTTAGTAAAGAAGATGCGGCTCAAGCACGTCAAACCTTAGTTATTGGTTTACTCTGTGTCATTTCCGTGATGTTCTGGGCTTTTTATTTCCAGATGTTTATGTCACTGACCCTTTTTATCTCACGCTTAGTTGAACCAACCTTATGGGGTATAGAATTCCCACCACCCTACTACATCACAATCCAAAGTCTTGGCATGTTAGTAATTGGCTATTTTTTATCAAAAAAATATCCCCAACAAACTTTAATTGAACGTGGTTTGAGTACGGGTAAAAAATTTATTTTAGCGATGTTTTTTATGACCTTAGCTTACGCAATTATTGCTCTTGTGAGTACCTATTCGAGCTTGAATGTCTTATTACCACCTTTATTGATCATCCCTGCTTTTTTAATGATTTCGCTAGCAGAGCTTTTGTTATCACCAGTAGGTTTAGCAGCAATTACCTTTCTTGCGGATAAAAATAAAGTTAGTACAATGATGGGAATTTTCTTTGTTTCTTTAGGAATTGGTGGTTTTCTCTCCGGAAAATTAGCAGGCTTAACCGCTATTCCACATGGCGTAAGCAGTCTGACCGTGCTGCATGCCTTATATACTACCGCATTTCGTCAACAACTTGGAATTCTATTCACCGCGACAATTGGTTGCCTAGTTATTTTTGCAGTGATTAAATTTCTATTAACACGTGTGAAATCAATAGAATAAAAGATATCTTAAACAACTCGCTAGCCTTGAGGTGATTATTGTTGCAGGAAATAATTAATGAGCATAGCCAGGGCCACCTCATGAAAAAAATCTAGCTTAAATCGGTAAATAATGAGAGGCTAGCTTCATTTAAATGGATATAGGAATGAAGCTGGAAGAAGGATTTTTAGATTTTTTTATTTCACTTG
>NZ_RZGQ01000360.1 GCF_003989735.1 Legionella sp. km772
AACTCATTTAAATCACTTTGCTATTAAGTACAAATTGATTCTTAGAGCGAACCAGATTGCTTGGCAGGAGCTTAAAAATATGGCAGCTTAAAATTGACCGTGCGTAACATGAGTCACTAAAGCAACTCGTTGTTCTTTAGTTAGCTCTAAACCAATAGAGTATTGGATTGTCTCAACTTTATTACCCAACTCATCGTATAGATGCGTTGTTAAAAAATTATCTCCATCTATAGTACCCAGTAAGCGTCCTTTAGCATCGTGAATGGAAGACTCAATGCAGTAATCTCCAATAGGCTCAGGTAAATACGTCCCTTCTTTTAGGGCAGTAAGATCAATGTTGTCTAGGACTGAAGCATAGCGTACTCGATGTAAGAGATAGTCATTAGCGTCATAAATGTGCTGAGTTACTCTTAGTAGACTGTCAATGCGGAATATAACTCGATCATACTCATCATATATTAGGTATTCTTCATCATTTTTTTCATTTGTTGTAATACAAACACGCCCAACAATGTCTTCAATAAAAATTACTTTACTACTGCATTCACCTTCTTTCTCTTCTTTCAAAACCAAGCGGCCACTAGCATTATAGGTTTCAAGTGTCAGTAGCCCAGTAGGTTCAAAAATACGTTGGTATTGATTTCCCTTATAACTATATTGTGCTGTTTGCCCTAATGGATTTATTTCTTTTACGATGCGCGACAGGCCATCACGCTCTATGGATGTGATAGCAGTCTCTGCTTCGTTTAATTTTCTCTCGGTGATGCTTAGCTCATTATGTATTGTCCAGTCATATGAGAAATAAGTGGCAAAAGAATCCTTTATTCCTGTACCGTCATTCGCAATAGTGGCATATTGAATTTTCTCTACTACTTGACCAAAGCTATTATACGTCCACTCCATAAGAGCAATAGCTGCTTGATTTTGTTGAGTACACCAAGTGCTTACTGTTCCTAGTAGTATAGTACTGTCTTTTGTTAAAGCGCTTATATCGAAAGTATTCCCTAAATAGATAATTTCTCGGACGCGATTTCCATGGCAATCATAAGAATAGGCAGAGACTGCCCCATTAGGTATTATTTTAAAAACCAAATCTTGTTTATCGTTATAAAGGCAGGGCCACCTCATGAAAAAAATCTAGCTTAAATCGGTAAATAATGAGAGGCTAGCTTCATTTAAATGGATATAGGAATGAAGCTGGAAGAAGGATTTTTAGATTTTTTTATTTCAC
>NZ_RZGQ01000361.1 GCF_003989735.1 Legionella sp. km772
TGATTTTTTTGATGCAGTGTAATAATTTCGCTTTTTGGTCATTCTATTCCCCTCTTATATTAGAAGAATAGCTCTTAAAAATACCTTTTTTTCGTCTAAAAATCCGCGCCTATATCAGGGGTACTATTAAAAAGCCAACAAAATACTACCGGGGTTACAACTATAGGGGCGAATAACACCAGTATTACCTTTAATTCACGCGGATTAGCCTCCAACCAAACCAATTTTAGATTTTGTGACAATAGGGGCGGTAATTTTGCACGCTCAGTAGAAGTTTTAACTACAGGTTATATTCAATCAGGAGATACACCGGGACGAGCAGTTTGGAACAATACCGCGATAAACTGCCCTTAATTGGAATGAGATGATGAAGAGAAAACTCAATGTTCCTCAGAGCTTAATTCAAAGAGAGGGACATTATTTATTCGTTAACCAAAAGGGAATTAGCCTATTAGAGGTACTGGTTTCCGTGATTATTATCGCCATAGGGATGCTGGGAATTGCCAGTATGCTGTTAGTTTCTAATCAAGCCAATAACTCAAGTTACATGAAGCAACAAGCCATTCAAAACGTTTATAATATTTTTGATAAAATTAGAGCAAATAGCCAAGCCGCAGTAAATGGTAATTATAATATTAGCAACATTGGCTCTACTGGCTTGCCTACCGCAGTAACCACGCCTGCAGTAATGTGTAATGCAGCCGCGTGTACACCAGCACAATTGGCTACCTATGATACCTGGACTTGGCTTACAAAGGATCTTTCCCGTCTACCCAATGGCTGCGGCTCAATCACCACAGCCCCATCTCCTGTAGCCGGAAATACCACAGTGACTGTTACCGTACAATGGGATGATTCCCCCGCCCAAAATAGCGTTGGGACAAACAGCCAAATTTCAACTGTTAACGCCAATTTTGTCCAAATAAGGATACAGAGCCAAATATGAACACTAAAGCCGCTCAACATGGTTTTTCTTTAGTAGAGTTGATGATTGCAACTCTCTTAGGTTTCATTATTAGCTATGCTGTCCTCCAAGTTTATGTGACTCAAAGCCAATTTTATAAAACCTCCAATTCCCAATCTCTTATTTTAAGTACTGAGAATGCTATCATTAATTTACTCATGTTACGCACATAAACTTGTAGTTTGACTAAAAAGCATTAGAATTCCGCCCTTAATTTTAGGGAGGGAATTAAATGGATATGCTTGATCTTTATAGTGATTATTTGAT
>NZ_RZGQ01000362.1 GCF_003989735.1 Legionella sp. km772
TGATTTTTTTGATGCAGTGTAATAATTTCGCTTTTTGGTCATTCTATTCCCCTCTTATATTAGAAGAATAGCTCTTAAAAATACCTTTTTTTCGTCTAAAAATCCGCGCCTATATCACATTTGCTCGGAAATATCAGTTCCAATTACACAGCCTTCATGAACAATTCCAGCAATTTCATTTGTAATTACTCCATCCCCACATCCAACGTCTAATACACGGGACTGATTATCAAATGAAATTTTGCTTAGTAGTTTCATAGCAAAATTATATTGAAGCGCATTGTTTTTACTGTATTTATTAGGATTTCGATATATGTGACTAATCATAAAAATTTAAATTTAAAAATAATATGATATTTTACAAAATATTGTGTGGTATAGGAACAGATAAGATTTGATTATGTTATAATCCATACAACGAGATCATGCTCGTAATTAATTTGCATTAGGGATTTGGTATAGCAAATGTCAGTATTAAGTATAATTTCATCTATTATAAAGGAAATAAAATCTCCTGCATTTAAAATAGAGTCGGATGATGAGGATCCAAAAACAGGATTGATTTTCTTTTGGGTAAAAATAGAAAACAAAAGCGTTCATCCCATGAAAAAAGATCCTATTGAATTACTAAGGGAAGCCAGGTCAAAAAATTGTTTTTCAAAAAAGGATTATGATTGGATTATTGATGTCATGCTTGAGAACCAAAAAAGGCTTATAGAAAATAAATTTAAGAAAAATTTTTCTCTTATAAAACACCAGTTTTCTGAACAGCTTGAAGAACCTCTAGTCGTTTATAAGGATTTAACTAATAAAATTTATATAAAACCTGCAAAAGAAATATACTCAAGCATAGAGAAGCTAAAGAAATTTAATTCAGAAGATAGTGCCTGCATAGGTAATATTGTCGGTAGCCATGAAGCAGAACAAGAATATAGACTTCGTAATCAGTGTAAAAATAGTAATGTTATTAAGTTCGATACCTCACTCTTATCTCGTTAAGAGGGATAATTTTTCGATCTTTAATTGTATCTTCTTTTTGTATCTGTTTTTTTATTAAACTAACTAAATAGGCATTAGGGATACAAATTATGGGATGGTTCAAATCTACTGAACACTTCCACCAAATTTTGTAGTCATTTTTGAGAGCAGTTATCGACCAACGAATTGGTTTATGATACATAGTTTATCGCTAAATAAAAATAAGGATCAT
>NZ_RZGQ01000363.1 GCF_003989735.1 Legionella sp. km772
TGGAAAATCAAATAATCACTATAAAGATCAAGCATATCCATTTAATTCCCTCCCTAAAATTAAGGGCGGAATTCTAATGCTTTTTAGTCAAACTACAAGTTTATGTGCGTAACATGAGTTACTAAATATGTTCAAGCTTCTGTATTTAAAAGAATTCTTACTAATGATGAGAATTTTTATAATGTGGCTAAAATTTTTTTTGAAAGTGGTGATGATTTAGAGGATGAAATTCGTTTTCTAGCTTATGCGGCCGGTTTATCCTTCCTCCCCCGTTGGAAGGTTTATTTTAATTCAAATAAACTACGCTACACTACGAGGAGAGAGTATAGGAAGTTTTTTTGGAAGAGAAGACATTATTTTTATTATCTTATTCATAAAAGCGAATAATTTTTTTAAAGCCTTGCCCTCTAAAGTGACTCCACTTAATACACCCTACGTGGTCTTAACATAAAAGAAACCTTAGTGTAGAGACTAATAGACGGTAGAAGGAAAAAATATAAAACTTTTTCAATGACTTTGTATAAAAGTTTTTTATTGCCATCGGCTAAAGCATAGGCCACTCGAAATTTATTAAAAGAAGGTAGGGAATAAAGACCAACACCGCCTCGATGCTTATCTAAAAGACCCATGTAAAAATATCCGGTTACATAACCATAAAATTGGAAAAATTTCTTAGGGTAAAGAACATAAGAGGCAGCAGCTGAGGCATCAATATAGCTGGTAAAATGCCAGCAATTTCTCGGCATAAAAACCATATCCCCTTTTTCAAGTACTACTTCATAACCTTCTGCTTGTTTTAACCGGGGAAAACTTTTCTCGAGCTCCTCTTGAGGCAAACCAAAATCGATTAAGGTATCACCGACAAAAGGGGTTTTGTATATATTGTCGCTTTGGTCTTGGGTAAAGAGGAGAAACTTCTTTTTACCACATAAACATAAATGGAGAATACTGCAATGTTCGCGATCATAATGCATTTCTGTATGCGAGCCTTGACCTCCAAAAAAATAGACTACCCTAATGAATTTATTAAAAAAACGGGGGCGTTGCGGTAATTTTCGCCATAAAGGGACATGATACTCGACTGAATTACTCATGTTACGCACGGTCAATTTTAAGCTGCCATATTTTTAAGCTCCTGCCAAGCAATCTGGTTCGCTCTAAGAATCAATTTGTACTTAATAGCAAAGTGATTTAAATGAGTT
>NZ_RZGQ01000364.1 GCF_003989735.1 Legionella sp. km772
AAATCAAATAATCACTATAAAGATCAAGCATATCCATTTAATTCCCTCCCTAAAATTAAGGGCGGAATTCTAATGCTTTTTAGTCAAACTACAAGTTTATGTGCGTAACATGAGTGAATAAATTGAGTTATCTAGTAATTATCACTCTTTATTGTATAAATAGTTATGCTTCTTCTTTGCAGGCGGAAAATATACTTATAAAGCATGATGAAGTAGCCCTTAAAATTTATGATCAACTAAAAAATAAATACATCAGCAACACCGACCCCCTGCTTATTGCGCAAGGTGACCAATTCATTTTATACCATCAAGGTAAGATAAGGACTTTTTCTGTTTATTCTCCACAATATAATGATTTAAAAAGCGTCTCGCATGTGGTTTTAGCCACCTTTGCTCTGTTTAACCCTCTTAATCATTTTCCCCAGAATAAAACTGCAGTGATGCAATACAGAAAGTTATTAATCGAAACGGGAAATGCGATTGTTCAGCTTCCTTTAAATAAGGAAGAAAAAATGAGGCAGAAAAAAATTATTTACCTAACTGATGAGTTCATCCAGAAGGCCCTCCGCGAGAATAGTTGTTCCACTGGACAGCTGGAACATTTTTTTCAGGACATTGCACCTTTAATAAAACTAAATATGAGGGATGCTGTGCAAGCACAATTAAATACTATCGATAAGCAAATGATTATCATTGAAAAAAGCTTAAGCAAGGAGGAGCGTGGAAAATTATTTGTGGTTATTCCTGTTTCAAAAGCCCCGAGGAAAGATAATTTATTAGGGCAATATTTCTCTAAACGTTTAAAGGCGCCGATGGATAGCGCAAGGTTAATTTTTGCCGAAGGCTTAACTGATAAGCAAGATATTCTTACCTTAGTGGGGGCTTGGCAAATTGAAGCAGATTTATCAAAGCTGTTTTTCCTCAATCCGGATAGCATGAAAAAGGATATATTAGGCGCAGATGCTAAAGATCAATTAGAAAGTCATTAAAAAAAGCCTGAAATGATAGAGAGCCTTTAATTAGTGCAGTACAAATTAAAATACGTTCAGACTTTCTCTTAATGATATAGGCGCGGATTTTTAGACGAAAAAAAGGTATTTTTAAGAGCTATTCTTCTAATATAAGAGGGGAATAGAATGACCAAAAAGCGAAATTATTACACTGCATCAAAAAAATCAA
>NZ_RZGQ01000365.1 GCF_003989735.1 Legionella sp. km772
AAACTCATTTAAATCACTTTGCTATTAAGTACAAATTGATTCTTAGAGCGAACCAGATTGCTTGGCAGGAGCTTAAAAATATGGCAGCTTAAAATTGACCGTGCGTAACATGAGTTATATAAATAAGCCTACTCAATATTAGCCTTTAATACATAAAACTTGTTGCAGTATAAAAACTATTTCAACTAAATCGTTTTGCGAGCGCATTACATCCTCTATTTTTTTATAAGCAGCAGGACTCTCATCCAAAACGTGTTTATCTTTTCTACATTCCACATGTTTAGTAGCTTCTTTATGCTCTGAAAGATTAATTAATTTTTTTGCCTGATGACGCGACATTATCCGCCCAGCACCATGGCTGCAGCTAGTAAAGCTCTCTTCATTACCCAAACCTTTCACTATAAAAGATTTAGCCCCCATGCTTCCAGGAATAATCCCTAATTCATTTTTTTTGGCAGAAACGGCGCCTTTTCTAGTAATGTATACCGACTCTCCGAAATGATTTTCTTGCCTAACGTAATTATGATGGCAATTTACAATATAATTATCTATCCTAATTTTTCTCTTAAAGTAGGCCTCTATGGTGTTAACCACCACATCCATCATAATTTCTCGATTTAATCGCGCATATTTCTGCGCCCAGTTGACTGCGAAAAAATAATCCTCAAAATGTTTTGTTCCCTGCGCAAAGTAGGCCAAGTCTCGATCCGGCAACGCGCCTAACTTATCCCCTAAATCTTTTTTAGCTAACTCAATAAAATAAGTACCAATAAAATTACCAATTCCCCGTGAACCACTATGCAGCATAAGCCAAACTTGCTGGTGCTCGTCCAAGCAAATTTCAATAAAGTGGTTACCGCCACCTAAAGTTCCTAATTGATAAATTTCACTATTTTTCCTTTTCGAATTTAATAGGGGATGCTGATGGGATAAGCTTTTAAAGTCCTCTTTTAACTCCGTTTTCCATACTAAAGCAGCCATCGTCGGAAGGTTATTATCATTCCAGTGATTAAAGCCCACAGGGATTTCCTTTTCTAAAATTAGGCGCAACTTTAATAAATTACTCATGTTACGCACGGTCAATTTTAAGCTGCCATATTTTTAAGCTCCTGCCAAGCAATCTGGTTCGCTCTAAGAATCAATTTGTACTTAATAGCAAAGTGATTTAAATGAGTTT
>NZ_RZGQ01000366.1 GCF_003989735.1 Legionella sp. km772
TAAAAACTCATTTAAATCACTTTGCTATTAAGTACAAATTGATTCTTAGAGCGAACCAGATTGCTTGGCAGGAGCTTAAAAATATGGCAGCTTAAAATTGACCGTGCGTAACATGAGTTAGGAGGAGTAGCTTTAGGCATCGCCATCGCGGCTATGCACTACACAGGGATGGCGGCCATGAGTATTAGCATGAATATTCGCTATGTCCCAAGCATTTTTTTAATATCGATTTTCATTGCTATTTTTGCATCAGAAGCGGCTTTATACCTTGCAATAAAAGTGGCTGACCCCCAGATAAAACATCCTTTCATGTTAAAAATTTTCAGTGCTTTATTAATGGGGGCGGCTATTTGTGGAATGCATTATACCGGTATGGCCGCGGCGGTTTTTACACCGCTAGAAACGATGCCGGCCATGGGATATACGGAAAGCCCTGACAATATTTCCGTGATGATTGCTATGGTTACTATTTTTATTTTGGGAATAGCTATTGTTATTTCTTCAGCCAAAGATGCGCTTGCAGTGCGTCATGCCAAAATGGCTCGTCTATCCGGGATGGCAGAAGTGGCCTCTAGTGTTTTACATAATGTAGGAAACGCTTTAAACAGTGTCAATGTGTCTGCCTCATTAATAAAAAACCATTTGCGAAATATTGAGCTCGATAAATTGCAACAGCTTAATGGGTTAATCCATGAACATCAGGATGATTTAGCTTCGTTCTTTACTACGAATCCCAAAGGAGTCAGAGTACCCAATTATCTTGATAAATTAGCGACCATTTGGCGGGAGGAGTATAAATTTTTACAGGAGGAGTTAGAACGTTTAGATCACAATATAAGACATATTAAAGACATCATTTCCGTGCAACAATCCTTAAGTGTTAAAGTCAATTTTGTCGAGTTAACTTCTCTTGAATCAGCCATCGATAATGCCTTGACCCTCACCGGTATTGATTTCGCTGCATTCAACATCACTATCAAGTCAGAACACCAGAAACTTAAGCCAATTTGCTTAGATCAATTAAAATTATCACAAGTGCTGGTTAATCTAATCACTCATGTTACGCACGGTCAATTTTAAGCTGCCATATTTTTAAGCTCCTGCCAAGCAATCTGGTTCGCTCTAAGAATCAATTTGTACTTAATAGCAAAGTGATTTAAATGAGTTTT
>NZ_RZGQ01000367.1 GCF_003989735.1 Legionella sp. km772
AAGTGAAATAAAAAAATCTAAAAATCCTTCTTCCAGCTTCATTCCTATATCCATTTAAATGAAGCTAGCCTCTCATTATTTACCGATTTAAGCTAGATTTTTTTCATGAGGTGGCCCTGTGTTATAACCTGAATCCTATTGCTATTCTCTTGTGATCGCCGTTTCTCATTGATAATGAACTAATAATTCCTCCAAAATCTGTGTTGAAGGTATGAAGGATAAAAACTGCTTGATAAACTTATTCATATTTACCTTCTGACCGCAGTCTAACACTCTTTGGGTGAGCTGTTTAATTACTACTGGGTCCTGAGTGGAATCAATAGCTTGGCATAAAGGACTATTGAGGTTCCCCCAAACAGCATTAACTAATAGTTGATTACGGCTAGATAAAAGCTGATGAAAAAATTTGATCAGATTTTGCGAACTAAGTTGCGCGTGGAATATTTCTAAGCCACCAGCTTCATTTCTAATGAGAATGGCGGTTGGATAACCGCTTAAAAAAGAGCTTAAAGTCTTGTTCCTCCAAATAATAGTTGCAAGGTGGGTATACCTTCTCTTTAAACTCTCTTGCAGATAAGTGATAGCTTCATGGGTGCTCATTTGTTGGGTTTGCAGTTCTATCTGTCCCTCTTTATTTTTTAAATGGAGTTGGATGGGTTGTCCCGCAAGGTAAGAAAGGAAGCTTTGATTTTCTAAAATCTGATTAATTAACTGTTTATTTTGCCCACATAAGAAAAAAATAAAAGAAATGTTATGAATTAAAAAACCTAGATCTTGAATTAATTGCTGGGAATAATCAGGGTCTGACTTAAGTAAGCTAGACGTTTCCTTAAAACGTTCTTGGCCTAGAGTTAAGCTTGAATTTATGAGCGGCGAGGTATTTGGCACAAAGCCTGTACTTGGGGGAGAGTTTGTATCTAAGAAATCTTTACTGTTAAAAAAAGTGCTTGAAGGATTCTGCTCTTCCCTAATCACATTCACCAACTCCACTTTGCCAGGGTGCAAATTAGGAGCTGAATTAAAGATAGGTTGCTCAAAATCAATTAACCTGATATAGGCGCGGATTTTTAGACGAAAAAAAGGTATTTTTAAGAGCTATTCTTCTAATATAAGAGGGGAATAGAATGACCAAAAAGCGAAATTATTACACTGCATCAAAAAAATCAAA
>NZ_RZGQ01000368.1 GCF_003989735.1 Legionella sp. km772
TGATTTTTTTGATGCAGTGTAATAATTTCGCTTTTTGGTCATTCTATTCCCCTCTTATATTAGAAGAATAGCTCTTAAAAATACCTTTTTTTCGTCTAAAAATCCGCGCCTATATCAATGCCAGAATAGAATGGAACATTGTATTTATTGATACGGCCAGTGAGAGTCTTAAAATTTTGTTTTATGGTCAAATAGAGAACAATTTTTTTGTTCGCCATTTAACCATTTTTGTCTCTTTTACGAAGTAGGGAGGTCTATGTGGTACAGCCGAGAGGGAAATACTCTAAGGATACTTATTTACGCACAGCCAGGGGCTAAATCAACTGAAATTGTTGGTATGTATGATGGTGCACTTAAAATTCGATTAAATGCCCCACCTGCTGATGGACGTGCGAATGATACATTACAGAAATTTTTGGCTAAACATATTTAATGTACCTACTAAGAATGTCCAGCTGATTACCGGAGAGAAAAATAGAAGAAAGAAATTTTATATTTTAAGTAGTAGTGTTGATCCCGAGAGCTTATCTTCAGTATTCAAATAAACATTCGTGTTTTAAATTGATCTATAAATAGTAAGTACACCTCATTGATAGGATCGTACAGCCCATAAAACGTCTTTTACTCAATGAATAATTTAATTTTCGTTTCTCAATATGCATTCTATGCCTTCAAAAAAAACAATATTTTCGAAGATCAAATATTTCCAAGTAATTTTTTTCCATCATCACGCAGTTCACCCTCGGGCGATACATGTCGATATAATGTTTGCTTTGTAATCCCAAGCTCTTCACACAAGCTGCCAATTTTAGTTTCAGTATTTCCCATAGCAGCCATGGCTAAGCGGAGTTTTGCAGCGGTCATTTTGTAAGGACGCCCGCCTTTCCGTCCACGTGCTCTTGCAGCTTGCATGCCTGCAATCGTTCGCTCTTTAATCATTTCTCGTTCGAATTCGGCAAGGGCAGCAAAAATACCAAATACTAATTTTCCCGCAGGCGTTGTTGTATCAATAGCGGCATGGTTCAAATAACCCCTGTTTTAGTGAGCACTGAGCGTGCGTAATCCTGCCCTGATGTGTTATGATTTGGGCATGAATTAATGATTCAATTGCTCTTTAAAAAGATCTAGAGAAC
>NZ_RZGQ01000369.1 GCF_003989735.1 Legionella sp. km772
AAAATCAAATAATCACTATAAAGATCAAGCATATCCATTTAATTCCCTCCCTAAAATTAAGGGCGGAATTCTAATGCTTTTTAGTCAAACTACAAGTTTATGTGCGTAACATGAGTAATTATGATAATGCGAAAAATTTTCTACAGACCATATACAAATTACAGCCAGATTATGGTCCTCAGTTTATTACTGATAAAAATGGAGTAGAAATTTCACCTTTTCTCTCCTATAAAAAATTTACTATTGCTAATGTTAAATTTATTGCCCTAAATGTTCCTCTAGGCTTAGGTGGGATTAATTCAGAGTATCAAGCAGTACAGGATTTTATTTCAAACAATAAAGACTCTCTCATTATTATAAGTAGCCATACTTTTGATGCCTGGGATAGTGCGCCCCAAATTAAAGATTTATACCTTAAGAACAAAAATGTATTTATGGTGCTATGGGGACATGTTCAGAATCCGGTTTTTCCAGATGGTGGATTTGCTCAACTTCCTGGTGAGACTATATCACGAACCTCTATGCCCAACGTATTCAAATATATGTTTGATTATCAAGAAGGAAATCCCTACAATTGTAGTACTGCTGCTAACATGCCGCAACATCCCCTAATAAGAATTTACAGCTTTTCCTTAGATGAAACGAATAAGATGCTGAGCTGGCAACCCTATGATGTTCAAGCATGGAATCCCTCAAATCCAGTGTACTCTAATCAGGCTTGGGATAAGGCTAAAGCCAGAATAAACCATGGACCAGAGATCTCTCCGGTGGGCAATAAAATAACTATAAATATTTCCGACTACATTTCGTCGAAATAGAACGCTGAATCCTAGGTTTAGCGAAGGACAGTTTTTGACCCTAAGAAAAAACAAGATCAAGTCAGTAAGTGATATAAATGGCACAAACGTGGGTGTGATTAAGGATATGCCGAGTGGAGGAGTTCTTTATTCCTATGTGGCGAATAATTTTCACGGGAAATTTACAATTCATCAATATGATAGTATTGAAGTGATATAGGCGCGGATTTTTAGACGAAAAAAAGGTATTTTTAAGAGCTATTCTTCTAATATAAGAGGGGAATAGAATGACCAAAAAGCGAAATTATTACACTGCATCAAAAAAATCA
>NZ_RZGQ01000037.1 GCF_003989735.1 Legionella sp. km772
CTTCAATTAACTAAAAATCAGATGAAAAGGCAATCTATTAAGCGGCTCAGAAAAAATGCTGGATGGGATGATTCTATTTTAACCACTATCTTATCTCAAAATTTTTCATGAGGTGACCCTGCTTAAATACCTCGTTTCCGGTAGGTAGGAAATGATAAAGGCGCACATTAAGTACAAAGTAAAACAGGCTAAGGTGCAGTATGCTGATGCTATTGGACCTAAAGAAGGGACAAATAAAAGATTTAAAACAAGGTTTAACATAGCAATTAAAAGCGTCGTTATTAATATGTTAATTTGTTTTAGGCGAAAAGTTAAAAAAGTCATCATCACTGAGGCCAGAGTTCGTAACATTTCGCCCAATAATAAGGGAAGAAAATAACTATCATGCTCCAAATAGCTGGTAGCACCAAACAACTTATATACAGTGCTTTTAAAAACCCAAAGTAAAATAGTGGTAAGGAATAAAAGTAAAATAAAACAATTGCGCAACACAAAGATCTCCCTGGTATCTTTTACTTCCATATTTTTGAAATAGATCCTGGGGTAATAAGCTAAAAATATTCCTGATAGTAAACCCAACATCGTTACTATACGATAAGCAACAGCATAAGGTGCTAAAGCCTCAAACCCATAGTAAAATTTAATTATTACTTGATCAGAAACCGCCAGAACCCAGTTAACTACCATCGTTATCATGGTGTATAGGCAAAATTTAAGGAAAACCTCTTTATCTAGCTTAGCTGATTTAACCGCTTGCTGGGCCTGGTATTTATTTCGTCGCGCAAATACCATTAAATAACTGGTCAAATAAGAAGCGCCCAAACAACCCAAAGAAATTTCAGCACTTAGAGAATGTTTAAACAAATAAACGCCTAATAAAAGTATCAAAAACACTATTTTTTGGATTATGTTTAGAAAATTATAATGCCTTAACTCTAATTGAGCGCGAGCTAAAATTAAGCGCTCTTGATATAAGATGATGAATGCGAAGGGAAGGTAATAATAATTGCCAAAAAATAAAATAATAATTAAAAGAAAAAAGAAGGTGGTAAGGAAAGAAATTTTTTTAACAAAGCTAATAAGTAAATCATTAGGATAAAGATCAATAAATCGGGTGTAGCCATTAAAAATGCTTAAGGAAACCACCGGATATATAAAGTTCAATAAGCTAAAAACATAGCTGTAACAACCCATTTCCTCCATATTAAGATGCTTATTGATAAAATAGGTTGCTAGATAGGAAAAGAATACTCCTCCTAATGAAGCAGTTGCAAAACCGCCAAATTTTGTTAGGTGTTTTTTAAGTCCTGAACTAAGAATTTTATTCATAACACTCGTCAAAATAAAATTTTTGCTCGGATAAACAGCAATCAATAAATTTATTAAACACTTTATCTTCAAGAAAACCTTGCAAATTAGGGTGCTTATATTCTATAAACTTTAAGCCATCTAATTTCATGAGCGTCTCGGGCATAACTCGCCTAAATTGATAATGATAGGCATATTGCAATAAACGCTCAAACCTTGCTTCATCCACATTCAGTGTTCCTTCAATTGCTTGGTTAATTAAAGAGAAATATTCATCCTTCGTTTTGGGGTCAAAACTAATCTCTTTATTACTGTAATAAAACTCTGAGGCTAAAATAGTGGGAATTCTTAAATAAATGGTTTCATAACCAATAGTGGAGCCATAGAGTAAGGCAGCATTTGAGATAGAAGCTACTGAGAGACTTGTTATCGGACTATCAGCGGGAATTAACACAATATTTTTGGGAAGCGTATCTGGTCCATAACGCTCTTCTAACACCGTAAGAATTCCCTCCAAATTACGTTCTTTAAAATAACTCTCCGCCGGATGAGTTCTAATAATGAGGGTACAATCATCCCGCTTACTAATCCAATCGATAGTCTCATATAACCAAGCATTAATATTTTTAAATGCCAAATTAGGCCTAAAAGTTTGTCCATCCCAAGGAATATTGGGAAATAAAGCAATAATTTTTTTATTGGTATCAAGCTTAAGTTGTTTAAATAATTCTTCCTTTGGCAGAAGCTTAGTATTTTTATTATAATCGACATAATCATAAGTCTTTTGACTAAAGCCTACTTTAGCATCTAAGTAACTTATTATTTGCTCACGCTGTTTTGTAGTTAGGGGCGAGTGATTCCAGTTACTATTTTGTTCATACATGGGTTCGCTTAAATAGGAGGCATTGTGCGCAGCGATGATTCCAGCACCATGATAAACTCGCCCCCAAGTTACGAATTTTATGCAATGAGTTAAACAGAATTCTTGTACCGTCCCCCAAGTGGAGTAAACGCCGTGAGAAAGAAGAACCAATTCCACCTTATTTTTGCGAAAATAATTTTCTAAAACACGAATAGTGGTATAGATGGTTTTTAAATAGCCTTTAACTACATCCATTTCCTCAGCAATAGCAATCGTTGCTTTTTTATAATAGAGCTGCAATGCTGAATGCAAAGGCCTATAAATGGGAACTGAGCGATAATATAAACTTTCAATAGCCTGGAGGCTTGTGTTTTCCACTTCTAAGTTAATTTCTGCCAACTCTTCGGCGGAAATATATTGATGCATAAAGATACCGTTTACATCAAAAGCCGACATAAATTTTTTCTGCTCATGAAAACATAAATTACATCGGATATACTTGCTTAAAGATGAGTCAATTTGATCGCAGTGACTAAGCGTCTGACCGCAAAATAAAGAATCAACCTGATAGCCCCTTGATTTAAAAGCAATCGCACAATTACCTTCAAATAGATTAGAACCTGGTGCAACCCGATAAGGAACGATTAAAATTTTCTTTATTTGCTTATTACCCTTAGGTAAGTGTTCAACAAATTTAGTTATTTCTTTATAAGGATCGATGTATGCGGTGTTCCTTACATGGTATTTGTAATAATAAACGATGGGATTTAATACATTTAACAACTTCAAAAATTTCAAGAGACTCTCCGTACTCGAGTAGGGTTATACTTATAATTTATAATCGTTCATAGGTAAGGTAACTCTTTGCACGCCTACTAAGCAATCCAGCACCAAGCGTCTTTATAGTGCTGTGCTGGTTGCTTATATTATTCGCAAAGACGTGCAAAATTATATTGGCTCTTTCATATAGGGCCTATTTGCGTAACCTACTTTTATAATTCTTTTATCACGCGAGCAGGAACACCTGCGACCACACAAAAATCAGGTACGTCTTTGGTTACCACACTTCCAGCCCCCACCACCGAATTTTTGCCAATGACAACACCAGGCAAGATAACAGCGTTGGCACCTATCCAACTCCCTTCTTTAACGAATATTGGCTTCGAAGGATACCAGCCTTGTTGGGATATCGGTAGATTTTTATCATCAAAACAATGATTATTAACATACATATGTACGCCTGAACCGATGAGCACATTATCTTCAATAGTAATTCCCGCCCCCCCTTCGCGAGGGTCGGCAAATAGCATGGTGCCAGGCCTAATGGTAACATTAGCCCCAATAGAAATTTTTGAGCAACAAATTGCATAAGCGCCATAGCGAAAAGAAGCGGAGGAGTGAAAATATTTAAATTTTTTAGTACATAATTTTCTCATACTCGCATCAATATGCAACTTCCAATGATTAACTGGAATATCAGGGCCAAGGCGATCGGCTTGCAGCCAAAATTTAATCTTACGAGCAATATTTAACATCGTTTTCCTATTAAAACACTAGCATCTCGCAAATTTCTATTCACTTTTAGTATTTACTCTTGAGTGTTGGCCGCTGTTCTTTATAAACTAAAACCATCATCGACAATTAAATTTTGACCATTCATATAGTGTGAATACTCAGAAAGTAGAAATAATATTGCCCCCAAAACATCCTGCACTTGAAGCATCCCCCTTCCCAAGGTTTGTTTTTTATATTTTTCTAAGAAAGGCTCGGGCTGATTATCAAAAATCCCGCCTGGACTGACGCTATTAACTCTAAAGTCACTATTATTTACAAAGCTTACCGCATACTTATTTAGATGGATTAGTGCCGATTTAATTGCTGCATACTCAACCGGCATGGTCATTGCAGTGTCTTCATACACAGAAAATCGGGGAGGAATAACCCCATACACAGAAGCAATATTAACTAAAGAAAAGGGCCTTTTGGTTCTTAAAAAAAATCCCGCGCATTGTTGGATTAATAAAAATGCGGAGCCTAAATGGAGAGCAAGATTTTCATTAAAATCGTTCAGGCTAACCTCTAAAAACTGTCGGCCATAGTTTTTATTACGAGGATAGGAACAATTAACCACTCCATCAAGTTGCCTAAGCTCTGTAAAATAATCTATTACTTGCGCAGAGTTTGTAATATCTAATTCGAGGCAATTTAATCCACTACAGTTTTCTTCCACACCTTGTTTTATAAGCCTGCTTATCATTGATGGGTAATTAATATCTGCAGCGATAACCTCTGCCTTTTGCTCTAGTAAGGTTTTAGTTAAAGCTGAGCCTAATAGCCCACCTGCCCCAAGAACTAATATTTTCTTATTATTCAGCATTATTTACATCCCGCGATTTAATAAGAGTTTCCGCAAAGATAAAATCATAAATATCATCAATGTCTACAGCACGTTCTTTAGGTATATCAACACTCACTACTTTACCCTCAAAAAGATTAGTATGGGTTAATACAAACTCAGGTTTAGTCACATAACTGACGGTCGTAATATCGAAAACCTCAGGAGCATCTTGACGACGTGAAATAGTCTTGTTCAGGCTATTAACTAATTCACAATAACCGTCAGGATTTTTTTTGATCATATTAAAAAAAGGACTGCGTGATGCTTTTGTTGTTGAAATGCAGATATCGGCATCATTATTAGTGAAGCTATTAATGGCAGCAGTTAGATCTTCCATTGCACGCAAAGGACTGGTCGGTGGGAGGCTTATAAACAAATCAAAGGACCCATAATGCGCTTGGACAAATTCTATCGCATGTCTCCATGCCAACCACTCAGAACAGGTGTCTGTGGCTAACTCTGGCGGCCTAGGAATAATCACTGCTCCGAGATTAGCGGCGATTTCCGCTATTTCCTCATCATCGGTGGATACAAAACAAAGTGGATTTATTTTTTGGGCCATTTCAATAGAATATTGAATTAAAGGCTTCCCCGCCAATAGCTTTATATTTTTTTTGGGTAAGCCTTTAGAGCCTCCACGCGCAAAAATAAAAGGGTATATTTTCATTGAATAGTCCCCCAAATTGCCTCTTTTTTTATCTGGTCAATCAGTCTAATGGTTTCACATGCGTTCATTAAGGGCTCCTCCCCCATCTTCTTCTGATTAATTTGCTCAACAAAGCTCTCTATCATTAACAGATACATGTTGTTTTTATCCCAAGAGCTCTCATTGTAAAGTACCTCTCTGCCTTGTTCGGAGTAAAAATGAATCGTGTTCGTTATTAAATCCCAGTGAAGATCGCCTTTTTCCCCAATAAAATAACAGTAACGCTGGGTATTTTTCTGGATAAAATTCAGATGTACAGAACAAACAGTTCCTTGTTCATTAGTTAATAAAATATCCGCGATCTCCTCGACGTCTAAAGCGAGTTCTTGTGTGCGGCGTAGTACACTAAAATTATATTTTAAAGGACCTAATAACCAGTGAAGATAATCTAATTCATGGCTTAGCTCTAATAAAGCGCCACCACCTAAATGAGCTGAGGCAGAAACCGAATCTTTATAATTTTTATCTTGCCGCCAATTCGGCAAATACTGGCCCACATGGGCATGTACATTATAAATACTGCCTATCTTATGCTCGGAGAGTAAATTTTTAATTATTTTTGCAGAGGGTAAATAAGGCAAGCAATAGCCAATTTTTATCGGTACTTGTTTTTCCTGTGCTAAATTTAATAATTGGATCGCTTCATCAAGATTCGCAGTAATAGGTTTTTCTATTAACACTGGAATTTTCGCCTCTAGCATCACTTTAGCATGTAAATAATGGAATGTAGCTGGAGAAGCTATTATCGCAAAATTAGGGGAGTAAGTAAGGGCTTGGGAAATATTTTTACAGAACACCACAGGGCCAAGATCCTGAGTAGGTTTTCTTCCACTTGAAGAGACAACAACGATAGTGGCCTTAGGAAATAAAATTTTTATATTAGCAATATGTCTTTTAGCGATACTGCCCAAACCAATAATTAAAACACTGTTCATATCGGTTTTGCTAATCTATTCAGAAAAATGCTATGCGAAAGTATGCTGAAAAATGCTAGCAGTATCCCCATGAGGAGGCCTAGCGCGCCAATAAAGAGTGGAATAGGGAAAACTTGGGTTGTAATAATTCGATCGTCCTTTTGATATAAATTTACTTTGTTAATGGGTAGAGTTAATTTAGCAAAAAAAGTAGCCGTGTTTTCTAATTCATTAAGCTTCTCTTCTAATTCCCTGAGTCTAGCCAAATAATCATCGGATGCCATAATTTGTTTACTGTATGTTTTCTTACTTAAAATACGGGCATTGTCCATTTTTTGATTAATTTTATACAAAAGAATGCGTCTTTCCGTATTAAAATCCTCCATCATTATCAATTTAGCATTTTTTTCGGTAAATGATAAAAATTCATTTAGTAATTTTTTGGCATCGTCAGAATTTTGGGCTGAAGCAGAAATGAGGTATTTATCTTTTTGTTGTGGAAAGGGTTTTACGAGAATTCTTTTAGAAAATTTTTTAAAAGCCTGATTTTTATCAATGGTATTGGAGGTATCCCAACTTAAGAAAAATTTATATTTTAAAGCCTCTGAGTTAAGTTGGGAAAGAAAAATTTGATAAATGTTATCAAGCTCGTATTCTTTTAAGGAAAATACTTTAGAATATTTATGACCTAGGTTCAAAACATTACGCGTTGAGGCGTTAGGGGCTACTATACTAACTTCGGCTTTGTATTTTGGAGTAGCACACAAAGCATAAATAATGCTTAAAGAGAAAATCGACAGGGTTATAAAAAGGAAGCAAAATTTATAGTTCCAAATTAGCTTTATAAAATCAATAAATGAAATCTGAGCATTATTCATAATAAACCTATTAATTTTAAATTTTTGTATATTTAGCGCTCATTGTATGAGAAAAAAAATCACTCATGCAGTGAATAACCCTATTTAGATCTTGGGTGCTTAAGTTAGACCCTGAGGGCAAACAAACGCCATTATCAAATAAATAATCCGATACACTAAAATTTTCTTGATGAGGAAAGTATTGGGTATTGGCATATAAGGGTTGTCGATGCATTGGTTTCCAAGTTCTTCTGGCTTCAATATTGTATTTTTTCAATTGCTTTATTAATTCAATTGGTGTAACTGAAGTTTGCTCTGGATCAATTAACATACAGGATAACCAATTGGTACTGTAGCCATTCTTTATTTCAGGCATCATGTTGATAAAAGAATAATGGGTAAACGCTTCTTTATAAGCTGAAAATATATTTTTTCTGGATAGGACTCGTTGCTCTAATACTCTTAGTTGCCCCCTACCAATTCCGGCCAAAACATTACTCATCCGATAGTTATAACCCACAACGCTATGTTCATAGTGCATAGCATCGTCTCGAGCTTGAGTAGATAAAAATCGGGCTCGCTCTATCAATGAGTGGTCATCAGAAACCAGCATGCCACCACCTGAGGTGGTAATTATTTTATTACCATTAAAAGAAAATATCCCTAACTTTCCAAAAGTACCACTGTATTTATTCTCATATTGAGCACCTAAAGATTCTGCAGCATCTTCAACGATAGGTACATTATATTGCTTACATAAGGCACTTAACGCATTATAGTTGGCGCTTTGACCATACAAATTAACAACGATGACCGCCTTAGGTAATTTGTTTTCTGTTTTGGCTTGTGCCAAAGCACGTTCTAAGGCTAAAGGCGACATATTCCAGCTTTCTGGTTCAGAATCAATAAATACTGGCTTAGCCCCTTGATATAAAATGGGGTTGGCGGTGGCTACAAAAGTAAAACTGGAACAAAAAACAAGGTCACCGGGTTTTACATCTAATAAAATAAGCGCCAAATGAATTGCAGCGGTTCCAGAACTTAAAGCTACTGCGGCCTTAACATTGATATATTCTGCTACCTCTTTTTCAAAAGCATCGACATTAGGCCCTAAGGGTGCCACCCAATTACTAGAAAACGCCTCTTGAACATACTGCTGTTCATGTACCCCCAAATGAGGCGAGGAAAGAAAAATATTGGGAGATAATTCACGCCGATGAATTAAACGAACTGGCTTTTGTTCATGGTTAATTATCACGACATGATTCAATTCGTATTCTTGCATTAAATGATAGGCATCTTGAATCGATGCTGTATCAGGCAATACTTTGGAGTTATGTTCTGGAAGCTCGTCTAAGAGGGAATCAAGCGAACAGCCTTTTAAAAGTAGGCGTCTAATATCCCCATCAGTAATAGTGCGGGTTAAAGCCCCCTGCTCATCCACTAGTAGTAAAACGCCTTGCGCTGTTTCATCTAATTTACTGAGTGCCATTTTTAAGCTAGCGCTCTTTTTTATATATAAAAAGCTAATGTCGAACATATTTTTCCCTTAAGCCGCCGGAATACCTTTTACCACTGAACCAGAGTTTACATTATTCACCACTACAGCTCCAGCACCAATTACCGCTTTATCGCCAATAATAACATTGGGTAAAACTACGGCACCAGCTCCCACTAAAACTCCCTCCCCTACGGCGACTCCCCCACCTAAAGTGCTGTTAGGTGCAATATGGGTAAAGGGGCCTATTTTTACTTCGTGATCAACCACCGCGCCATGGTTGATAATAGATCCTACGCCTACACTACATTCCGGGGCTAAAATTGCCCGCGCAGCTATAAAAACGCCATCCATAACCCTAGCTGATTTAGAGACAATGGCTGCTGAATGGGTGATGGTTAATGGCTTTAAGGTTGCTGGAAAAGAGGCAAACAACCGCTTTCTAATTTCATTGTTCCCTATAGCCACATGGACATAACCACTAAAACTAGATATTTCCTTTAAATTAGAGTCAATTAAAAAACCCAAAAACTCAGTACCTAAAAGTCTAGGATTATCATCGCATAAAGTAATTTCATAAGGGGTTAAATTGGTGGATAAAGCGTCAATGACAACTTTGGAGTGGCCACCACAACCGATAATTTTTAATTTAGTATGCATTGCATTTATTTAATATTTGTTTATTTAAATTGATATTTTTTAATAATTGATAACAACGCTCACTGGTATTACCATCCCCATAACAATTAATATACTGGGTATTATCTTGCCTTAATGCCTTCATCAATCCCTCTTTTATGGCTTCAAAATCGGTTTGTACATCAAAGACATTATTACTGCGTTCGCGTAAATTTTGTCTAGTTCCGATATTAACTACCGGTAGATTAAAGGATGCAGCTTCGATAATCCCGCTACTCGAGTTGCCTAGCATTATATCAACGTGCGCTAAACAATCGATATAATTTTTCCTTAACAGATGGGTATGGATCAAAATATTGGGATTAGTTGCATAACGAGCTAACTCCTCCCTAATCAATTGTCCTCCAGCATCCGAGTTAGGCTGTAGACAAATAAGTTGTAAATCAAGGGCAAGAACGGCTTTAATGGCATTGTTAAATTGTTGTTTTAGTTCATCATACTCTTGAACCACGGGATGATAAATCAATAAAGCTATCTTTTTTTGTGGGTCAAGTTGATAATAGTTAAGAAACTCTTCCCTAGTACAAGGATTGTGTAATTTAATTTCATCAAGGCCTGGTGCACCCACTACAAAAATAGACTCCTTTACTTCCCCCATAGCCAACAATCGTTGCGATGAAGCCTCGGTGGCTACAAAATGATAATGTGCTAATTTAGAAATAGCATGACGCACCATTTCATCGACCGTACCAGAACGCTCGCCCCCATGGATATGGACGAGAGGTATATTAAGATGAACAGCAGTAATCGCTGCAGCTAACATCTCGCCTCTATCGCCCAGTAACAAAACAATATCAGGCCTTTCTTTAGCAAAGATATCGGTTAAGCCAATAATTGTCTGGCCTATGGACTTAGCCATCACTGAATGTGTTGTGTTTTCAACATCGGTAAGAATGGAACCACAAACTTTAAAGCCATCATTTCTAATTTCATCGATAGTATTACCGTAAACAGGGCTTAAATGCATGCCAGTCACACAAATAGCAAGGTCTATCTCGGAAGCAGAGGCGAGTTTCTTGAGGGTTTCACGCATAAGGCCATAATCGGCCCGCGTTCCGCTTACATAAATGATCTTTCTTATGCTCATCCTGCTAGATGCTCCCAAAGCAAGGTAGTGCCTGCTTTTAAATCAGAAACTAATTTCCTACCGAGAATTTTTGGCATATCGCCTGGGCTAATCCCATGGCCGGGTCTTAATAAAATTAAATCATCTTGGTTTAGGGTTGAACCAGAAGGTAAATCATATTTTATAGTTACACTTCTTCTTACTAAATCACGCACCGCTAATTCATTTTCCGCAGGTTTTTTTTCACTTTTACCTAAAATTACTTCCGTATCTTTTATAGATTGAATTAAAAACTTCATTTCTTCCGGTACCATTGAGGCAGCATGGTCAGGCCCGGGAAGATTTTTGTCTAAAGTAAAATGTTTCTCGATAACAACTGCCCCTAAACCAACAGCTAAGGTAGATACTAAAGAACCTAAGGTATGGTCTGAATAACCGACCGGCAAATTAAATTCCTGGGCCAGTGTTTGCATTGCTTTTAAATTAACATCACTAAAGGCTGCAGGATAATTTGAAGTACAATGTAATAAAGTAAGATACTCCCCCAGATTTTCTGAATAATAGGGGCGGATTATGTTCACCGCATTTTTTACCTCATTTAAATCACACATCCCTGTAGACATAATTAAAGGTAAGCCCGTTGCGGCTACATGCTCTAAATAAGGATAGTTAGTTATTTCCCCTGAAGGAATTTTAATTCTTTTAATTCCTAAATCCACCAGAAAATTAACTGATTCCTCATCAAAACCAGTGGACATGAATTCAATACCAATGGATTGTGCTAAATCATTTAAAAGATAATGATCATCAATAGATAACTCTAAAGACTTCAGCATTTCATATTGCGTTGATTCAAAATTACCTGTATTTGTTTTTTGATAATGAGCCTTTTCTGCCGTCTTGTTCACAAGCTTTTCCGCATTAAAGGTTTGAAATTTAATCGCATCCGCCCCTATTTCTTTCGCTACATGCACTAATTCTTTAGCTAAAGCGACATCTCCATTATGATTTACCCCGGCTTCTGCAATAATAAAACAACCCATCAATCTATCCTCAATTAAAACTTAGGAATTATCATAGCATTGATATGCAATGATCCCTATTCTCCATCTTTAAAATTTATTATTTTAAAGATCTAATATAGTTTTTCATTGCGGTGGAAAAACCAAGGCTTGGCACATAATTTAACAGCGTTGAAGCCTGTTGGGTAGAATATTGCACCCGCCTTGTTAATGCGTCAACCCGGGAAGGTTTTAAAGGTATTTTCGGGATAAAGGCTGAGAATTGCGCCATGAATCTTATAATAAACTCAGGAACTTTAGGAAACTTATTTTGTATTCCCAACTCCTTACAAACGAGGCTCACAAACTCCTCTAAAGCTAATTGATCGGAAATAATAAATTCTTGGTTTAGGGCATTTTCATTATTAAGACATAAAGAGATTAGATGGGCCACATCTTCAACAGGAACATAATTCATTACTATTCCCTCTGATTTATAACCGATATAAACAAATAATTTCCTGTTAATCATGGATATAAGTTGTGCAAGGGATTGATTAGGCATCCCGCACCCAAAGACGTTAGAAGGACGGATAATAGTATAATTAAGTGCATTTTTACTGCAAAAATCTTTAATCCATAATTCAGCCTCAGCCTTAGTTTTTTCGTATACACCTATGGGCGCAAAGGGCGAGTTTTCTACTACAAGGCCTGAAGATACCTTTCCATAAACACCCACACTACTAATCTGTATCCAATGAATTTTATAGGCATTTTGCTTGATAGTGGCAAAAATTCGTTTAACCGAGTTCACATGCAGCTCTTCCATTAAGTGTTCATGAACCACCTCTCCAGCACAGTTTATTACATGGGTATACTCTGAAAAATCGATCGCCCCATCATTTAATAAATCACCTTGGATAAAAGTAGGATTATAAGGGCAAGATTTTTTACCAGGATGACGTGTCAAGACACTTACTTTTTTTCCACCTTTAATTAAAAACTCAACGACATAAGCGCCTAAAAACCCTGTACCACCTAACACTAAAATATTCATTGCTTTGTCCTTACGATTAAGCCAGCATCTATACTTTTTTTTCGCTTTATGGTTGCAATTAATAGAAGTGGGTAGAAATATAATAAGGGAGTAAGTGATTGCTTATACCTAACAGCAGAGCCAGGATTAAAAATTCCAACCGGATAATTGATTAATATTCCCAATAACACCGCAGGAATAAATCCCCAAATAATAATGGAATTATATTTAGGGTTAATTTTTACAAAGCGCACCAACAGGCAAAAAATTAAAATTAATAAAATTAAAGCCAAACAGCCTTCAATAAAAACAGGAGCCAGTATAGGCCGCTCTAAAACCTCAGACCACGTTGGCCCAATGATACTAATAGGTATTCCCCAAATTAGATTTGCAACAAAATCACCAGCATATTCCCAATCGATATCCCAACGATTGCCTTTACTTTGCACAAACCTTAAGAAATATTCTTGGGTTTCATTCATAAAATGAATTAAATAATCCACATAGAATTGTTGAAAATAAAATAATAAAACAAGCCCATATCCCATAAGGCCTAAAAGAATCAAACATGAGGCCGAAGAGGAAAATAATCCCATTACTCTTATTTTGCTTTTAGCAATTATCCACGAAAGAGAAAAAAGATAGAGATAGGCCAAGGCATAGTGAGGTCTTAAAATGGTGGTAAGCAGAAGGCCTGTGAGTAAGGGTATTATTCTAATTTTATTCCAAACCGTTAGATCAACGCAGACCTTAATAAGGAGGAAAAAACCTGCAAGGGCCATTATTTCCTTGCCCACTACACTAGACCATATTAAAAAGTGGGGTAATAATAAGGAACTTGTGAATAAAACCTTATCTAAAAAATTATATTCAGATTTAAAAACATAAACTAACACCCCCACAAAAAGACCCGAAACAAAGAGATGGACCAAAATATCATAAACTAAAATATATTTTAAACCGGCATAAATATTACGGGCAAATAGAGTCCGCTTAAAAAGCAGGGAGAAATCCCAGGAGGTAAACGAGCTATGGAGATATTTCTCTGCGTCTATAAACGGAGAAACGCGGGCATAAATATAAATAGAAAATAGAGTAACCATTAATTTTAATACTAGGGTCGCGTTAAAAAAAGACGACGAAGAATTAAAAAAATGTCTTATTGGAATGAACATTTGCTGGTTACTATTATGACTAGTTGGCATTTTACTCACTATCAACATCGTAGAAAATTATAAAACTCGTTTTAGCTTTAAAGCACAAAGTCCAAAGGAAAAATAAAAACAATAGTTAATTGCATGGGCTATAGCTACTGATTGTAATTTAAATTTACTTTCTAAGACTATGACTAATAAATAAAAGCTTATAGAGAAAAAAATCTCAGAAAAAATATATAAACGATAGAAATTTTTAGCAACATATAAATACATTAATATCCAGCTGGAAACTTTTATAGTATCCCCAATCATTTGCCAGGCAAACAACTCCTCCATATGATTAAAGTCAGCTGTGAATAACAAATTAATCAAAAATTTACGAAGTAGATAAATACCTACAGAACATACTATAGTAAAGGGAAGAATTACCTTAAAGGTTTTTAATACCTCGACTTTAATTTTAGAGGCATCATTTAACTCAGAAATTCTGGGAATAAAATACACCGATAAGGTTGTGGTGACCACCATTAAATAAGCCGCACTTAAACGCCACATCGCTTCAAGATAGCCGGCAGCCTGCCAATTAATCATGCTTCCGATGTAATTCCGTACTAAAATTTGACTTCCTGGTATACAAATAGCACTTACAATTGCCATTAACGCATATCGAAATAAGTTCGTGGCCATGGGCTTATCAATAGGCCCAACAAGGTAGGCTAATTTAAACCACGACGTTTTATAACACAAAAAGAAAGTAACAAAAAAAGATATGGATTGATAAATAGCTAAAGCCACTAAAGCACCATATAGCCCATAATAAATAACTAAAACCGCTGTAATAAGTAAGGCTAAAAAACTACCGGCAATGTTAGCTAATACATAAATAGCAATTTCTTTTTTGCCATTTAAAAGAGCTAATAAAAGGGAATTTAATACAAAAAGAATCAAAGTAGCCGCAAACCATAGGAATACACCACCTAGACGCTCATCATGTAAAAAAATACTGGCTAAAGAGCTACTAAAAAGCGAAATCAAAATAGCAGTAGCTAAAGAGCCAATAAATGATATTTTAGCGGCAGTTCGCCATAAAACATGTTGCTTTTTTTCATCATAATAATATTCAGCAGTATATTTGGTTACTCCTGTAGTAATGGCACCACTGGCAAAAGTACTCATTACGGTGATTAAATTTTGGTATTGGCCTAAAAATGCATAACCTATCGGCCCAACATAAAGCGAAAGTAATTTATTAATTCCTAAGAAAGTAAGAAGTTTGATAATAACGGCAATGCTGTTTAAAATGCTGGTTTTAATAAGCGACATAAAAATCCAAGTTATTATAATTCAGTAACAGGATTTCGTAGAGAACGATCTACTTTTATTACTGCTACAAAAAAACCAATAATTAAACCACCCAACACACCACAAATTAAAATATATTCTAATTTTGAAGTCACATGATCATCATTAACGTCAATTTTTGAAAAAAAACTAAATAACTCAATAGGCTCATTTTTTAACAGTGTAGTACTTGATTTATAATGGTCTGCATAGAGTTTAATCAACTCATTTGCGGAGGAAGAAAGAACTGCGTTCTTAACCTTAGCCGCTAAGTTTGCCCCCCCCTCATTTCCTATTGGAGATGAAAAAAAATCCTTATTGCTTTTGGTTATTTTTTGTAACAAATCAACCTGCTTTTTTATATTATTTAAAAGGATGCCTTCCTTTTTTTGCAATAAAGGAGTTAATCGCTTTAATGATTTCTCATTCACAAAAGAAAGATATTTTTTTAAATATTTTTTGGCATCGGCTGGACTTTTAGCTTTCACTTTTATTAAAATTTTAAACGGAACAGTGCGCTTATCTTCTTGAATGTGAATAGTTTTTAATAAATTTTTATGTTGCGTTAAAAAAACCTGTCTTACTGCTTCCGATTTTAATATAGGCGTAAAAAGAGAATAGAGCTCGCTCGATGTAAAGCTAGCCCCCTTGGGAGGGGAAAGATAACTGAACAAATTCATATTTAACACAGTCGTCTTTATTTCGGGAGGAGCGCCGATAATAACTCGAGCTTCGTAGATAGGTTTTTGGATAAGGATATAAAGAGCACTTAATAAAGTAACAAACAGCATTACTGCAATTATTAACCCTCTCTGCTGCGAAAGGAGTTGCAGTAAACTAATAAAATTAGGCTCTTCTGTATTATATCGCTCAGTCATTTAAAATGATTATTCCCTACCTGCAGAACATTTTTTGGTCAAAATAAAATCTTGTAATAGTATCATGATTAAAAAAAGCTGTCTCCTCACCCTGATTTTTTTTCTCCCTTATAATTCAATACATTTTTTTCATGAACAGCTGTCGCCAATCTTCTCTAATAGGGATATACTTACAAGATCGAAAAAAAATAGGAATATTGCATGTCCTTGAAGGCCATGTATAGTCAAATTGCTGAACAGGCTACAGCTGATCGTTTTGGAGCGATTAGTGAAAGCCACCGAGTCGCTATCGAACAAATGAAAAAATTTTATTTGGGCTTAAAACCCAATTATAAAATTTTAGATTTAGGTGTTGGTAACGGTTCTTTATTGCAGAAATTATACCAAGAAATGCCTAATGCAGAATTTACGGGCATTGATGTTTCTGCTGAAATGTTAAAAAAAGCTCAGCATGCTTTACCCTTAAAGATAATTGAAGGTAATGCAGCCGAAGCTGACCGCTATTTACCGCGATATAGTCAAGATCTCATCTTAGCGCATTTCATTAATGCGTATATTCCAATAAGTGCTCTCTTTAATGAAGCTAAATTGCTCACTAAGGCTAATGGCCATTTTTCGATGATTACTACAACCTACGATTCCTTTCCCATCGCACAACAAAAATTAGCAGAATTTATCGCTAAAGATTCTATTTTAAGTAGCGTTATTGGTCATTATTATAAATCGATGGTTAAGAATACCACTGTTGCGGCAAGTGAGGATGAGTTAAGAATGGCGTTTAAACAGTATCAATTTGAAATCATTGCGCATCAGCGTATTGAAATTCCTATTGTCCTCAATAATATTGATGAGCTTGCTATGTTCGGTATCGATGGTACCTGGTTTTTGAATAGCCTATCCATCCGCATGCTGCCAAAATATTTCTTAATTCAAAGACTTAAAAGACTCTTCACCAAAATTTTTACCTTTCCTTATCATGATACTCACATAATTGATGTAGTTCTTGCAAAGAAATGATATTGTTTCTTAATTGCAACTAGGCCAAGGACCACTAGGTGAATGCACAAACTCTAAAAAGCTATTTTCCCACCTTATCTATCCGTCAAAAACAAAGCAACAATATTATTTTTATCACTTTTTGGAGTCAGTTCGCCGTTTATGCATTAAATACCATCCTTATCCTCTTTTTAACCCGCCCCCTCCTCCAGCAAGGTTTGGGCTATAGCCAAGCGAAAGCTTATGCCTTCATAGGGGTCACTCAAGCTACTGGTTATTTAATGCCAATTTTAGGTGGCTTCATGGCCGACAAAGTATTAGGTATACGACGGGCAATACTTATCGGTAGCATTATGTTGGCGTGTGCTTATTTGCTCGTCATGCTTAGTGGGTACACGATAAGTACTCAAGGGGATTTTTTATTTATTGCCGCTTACGCTTTAGTCCCTGCAACTAATTCTTTATTGATGGGCACCGCTTCAAGCATGGTTTCCCATATTTATTCCGATGATGCAGTGAAAGCGAAATCTGCAATGACTTATTATTATATGGCCATCAATGTTGGTGCTCTTTTAGCTACTGTTATCGCTCCTGCTTTATTAGATAGCCGTTATGGTCCGCTTTCCGTATTAACCCTTACTTTTATAGGTAAGGCAATCTCGGCTCTCAATTTTGCCAAACGTTATTCTATTTATGACAATATTATATGGGGTAAGGACAGCGCTAAATTATCCCCAAAAAATACCTTTCAACTGATTAGTTATATTGCTGCTATTTATGCCCTTACCTTATTTGCCTATACCCATGTTTATATTGCGAGCACCCTAATTACTCTTGGATGTGCCTTGGGGATTTCTTGGTTTTTAGGTAAAACGCTTATTCTAAATGGTAATACCCGTCTTAAACAAATGATCGCTCTTTTCTTGATTGTGGAAGCAGTTATTTTTTTTATCATTTACAACCAAATGAATAGCACTCTAGTATTATTCGCAGCCAGTAATTCCAATCTGAACTTATTAGGATTTATTATTTCGCCAGCGCAATATCAAATGTTAAATCCTTTATTAATTCTCCTTATTGGCAGCCAGTTACCGCGTTTTTATCGATTTTTCCCGCGCTTTACCATCCCCTATCAATTCGCCGCAGGAACCCTCCTTGCCAGTCTAAGTTTATTACTGATGGCCTTTGCGGCTCACCATGCAGTAGCAGGCCTGGTCAATGGTAATTACATTGCTTTAACCTATATTTTAATTACTATTGCTGAATTGTGGGTTAGCGCTATTGGCCTTAGCATGATTGGCTTATATTGTGATAGTAAAGACATCGCTTTTGCCATGGGTGTTTGGTATTTGGCAAGTTCACTGTCCAATGCTATATCCGGTCGTATTGCTGGTTGGGTCGCAATTTCCGAGTCGGCTAGCCCCATTGAAAGATTGACCCATTATAAAACCTATTACTTAACTATGGGTCTTTTTGCCTTAGGAATTGGGCTAATTATGTACCTTTTTTCCATCCTAATACAAAGAATGGCTACTAAAAGAAATATTGATTTGGCTTAAATAAATACGTTATTTACCTCAAGCACAATAAATTTGATTTAAATAGCTAGCACCCGGATAAGACGTTTGATGAATATTGGCATTGTAATGTTCAGAACAGTACTGCTTAAGTAATACGTATTTTGTTGGATCAGCCATTAGTATAATACCTGGTCGTTTTGTTATTAGCTTTAAAAAGCTATTTCCTTTTTTTTCTTCCGTAACTACAAGAGAGTAAGGCGCTAATGAAGAAGTACCTAAACCATAATGCTTCATGTTTTTTATTTGTTTTGGAATTTTTAATACCGGATAAGCATTCGAATAGGGAAAAATACCTCCCCAAATAACAACAGGTTTGCTTGGAAAATTAACAAATTTTTCTGTAGTTAATTTTTTTATATATCCGTATTTTTTAGCTTCTGAAAAGGCATTAAATGTGTGGAAAATAGTAAAGGGAATTAGAATGAAACTTAATATTTCGGTATACTTAAAGTGCTTGGTGCCGATAATAAAAGGCAATAATAAGAGCAAGGATATAGCAGGGATAAAAACCCGCCCTACATCAGGACGCCCAAGAAAACCTAGACTAAAAGCCGCAAAGAAACAAAAGACCCAACAGGCGAGAATTTGATAATTAAAAAATATAAGCGAAAAAAAAATGCCCAGCAAGCTAATCATTAAAAGCTCTGGTTTAAACAGTACTTTGACCCCTTCAAGACCTTTAAGAAACGAGCCGTGCTGCATAGGTAAGGCACCTAAATCTTTTAATAAAGCTGATAATCTAGAAGGATCAGCAATGGAAGGATCTAAAAAAAACCACTGCTTTATTAAACGGATATCGTTAATGCTAAATTGATGCTTAGCTAATAAGGTTGGATTTTTTTCTAAAACTGTTGCTGCATCATAATCGGTAAAAGGCGCCCGAACAGGATTCAAAGTCATCCAAGGTTTCCAATCCTCAGTCTTGTATGAGTAATTATTGAACAATGCAGCCAAGCCAATCGCAATAATTAATATAAAGATTGAAGCTTTTATATTTTTGTTTCTTAATGCTGGCCAAGAAACTAAAGGGAGAGCAAGAAATAATATAAATATAAATTCATGACTACGTTCTAGATAACTCAAAAAAGCCAAAAAACAAGACAAATAGATCAATTTATTATCTTTTGTTTTGTTGTAAGCATAAAGAGATAAAATTGAGCTTACAGCTAATAAACCAGCATTTATAGTGAATTGAATTGCTAGAATATTAGGAATTAAAATTAGAGAAAGTAAACAAAAAGATGTTAATAAAGACACGTCAAGTATAAGTAAGCTATAAAATATAACGAGACCTACAACAAATAAGACCGTAATCGAAATAATAGAATAACCAAGTACTCCGTTAATTTCGGGGATTAATCTAATTAACTTTCCCCATAGAATATTAGAAAATAAAATATTTGCAGAACCAAATTGGCTGATCCCATATCCATGAGCAATCATCCCCATGCCAACATCATCGTTAGATTGCCATCTTAACTCATAGAAATAAAGTAAAAAGCTCATAAGCATGGTTATAGTTAGTAGGCAACGTCCCTGAAGTTTTTATAGACAAGATTTTATTTTGAATTGGTCACAGATTTTTTAATTTCACTTCGATCTACCCCCTCTCCCGCGATAGGAACTTTGATAGTATGATGATGCC